>JANWWN010000073.1 GCA_025055435.1 Cyclobacteriaceae bacterium
TAGCTTTTGAGTTGAATACTTAGTTAATGCCATACTATAATCACGAGCTGCATATGGATTGATTTTCAATGTATTTACAATAGTTCTCTCATCTTTTTTTTCAAGTTTTGAGGCGATGAGCAGCTTACTGAAAAACGAATACAGAAAGGCAACTATCGGGATAACCGGATTGCGTTTGGTGTTCGCTTCAAAGTATGCGGTTATTCGGGCAGCCGCCAGACGGTCAGCGCGCACCAAGGCTTTTTGAAGTTCGAATATATTGTATTCCCGACTAACGCCTACCTGATCAAGTACCTGATTAACAGTAAGCGTCTGTCCTTCCTGAAGTGCAATACTTATTTTATCAATTTCATTCACCAGCCTGTTCAGATCGTTGCCGATCAGATCACATAGTGTCTGAACAGCGCCTGCCTCAAACAATATCCTTTTTTCAGAAAGGTAGTTCCGGACAAAATCAGGTAGCTGGTTATCATACAGTTTTTTAAAGGTAAGTGCACCTTCCAGCTTATCTACTTCCCTACCCAGTTCCTTCCGCCTGTCGAGCGTTTTGTGCTTATGACAAAACACCAGTATAGTAGTTGGAACGGGCTGCCTGATGTATTGCAACAGCAATTTGATTCCGGTATCCTTATTTAAATCGGGTATATCTTGTGCTTCGCGCACGATCACCACCTGCCTGTCGGCCATCATCGGAAAACGCCTCGCATGATTAAGGATCGTTGCTACGGTAACATCCCTGCCATACAAAATAACCTGGTTGAAACTGCGCTGCGATTCGTGCAAAGCATGTTGTTCGATATAGCTGGCAACGTAATCTATGAAATAGCTTTCCTCCCCCTGAAGAAAATAAACCGGGAAATAAATTCCTTTCTTCAATTTTCCCATCATTTGCTGAAACGCCGCATCCATTAATAAACTCGCTTAATCCGGCTAAAATTAACTGCGGAATATATACCAACCAATGCACCACCCAGGTGCGATTCCCACGAAATAAAAGGATCTCCCGGAAGGATTCCGTAAAACACGCTTCCGTAAAGTGAGAGCGTAAACACCGAGATGAGCAGAGAAATAAAGTCTCTGCGAAACAAGCCGAAGAATATCAGAAAAAAGGCCAGTCCATAAACCACACCGCTGGCTCCGATGTGATTGGCCGGGCGCGCAAACAACCACACCAGGACGTTAGTCCAGAAATACGAGCGTAAAAATACCTGAAAAGCTATGCGTTCATAGATGAAAAACAACAGCGTTCCGAGAAAAAGCAACGGAACCGTGTTGGAAACGAGGTGGTAAAAGTCACCATGAATAAGCGGGGCAAATAAAATGCCTGCCATGCCGTGGATTGTTCTGGGTTCAATGCCCAGAAATCCAAGTGGCCATCCATATACCCACTCAAGCGTATAGAACAGCCACATAAAGAAAATCAGGCGCAGCGGTATCACGGCGCTGCCAAAAAAAGAAGTTTGCTGAGGCATGAAAAATTAACTGGGCTTTCGGAAAGGATTTTGTAACATAGGAAGTGAAACGAATTGTTGCTCGGCTTCAGCTATCTTTTTTATTCCAAGAAAACCGCCCGAGGCCCTGGCTACCGTTTCGGCAAGCAATAATAACGACTGATAGTACTCAACAGCAAATTGATTATTCAGTTTCTGCATGATCGCATTGAGTTTGGCGATATCCTCAGCTACGAGGGGGGTTCGCTGGGTGGATTCGTACGGATATTTTTGAATAAGAAGCTTGATTTTATCTTCAAAATCGCGACTAATCTCCCTGAACAATTCAGCTATTGCAGAGGAAGAGTTCCTGCTCTTTTTCTCCACAACCTGCAAAGCCTGTCGGATTTCTTTCCGGTCGATTGAACCATCGGCACCGGCAATTAATATACTAACCAGCAAAGGTGCTTCATATACAACCTCTTGCTCCTCCTTCGTCAACCGGGTTAGCGCAGCAATCATCCGCTTTGTAAAATTGGTTAATTATGACCTTTTTTAGAACTTTTCACTCGACATTTTTGAGTTAATTGTTACCCATGTACGAAAAAGACCCCGTTAAGATTTTTGTTGTTGAAGATGACCCTGCCTACACGCGTTTTTTAAAATATGTATTGGGTCTGAATCCGGACTATGAAGTAGAATATTTTACTACCGGTAAAGAATGTCTTGCCAACCTGCACAAAAATCCTGATGTAATTACACTGGATTATTCACTTCCCGATCTTCCGGGAGAAAAAGTGCTCGAGCAAATCAGGCAATACGATCAGGGCATCAGCGTCATCATTGTGTCGGCCCAGGAAAAAATCGGAACGGCTGTTGAATTACTGAAAGCCGGAGCATTCGATTACATCACAAAGGATCAGGATACCAAAGAGCGCCTGTTTAATTCCATCAACAATGCGCGTCAAAAAACGTCGCTCATCCGAGAAATACATCAACTGAAGAAGGAAATATCCGGGAAATACAGTTTTGAGAAAAGCATCATTGGCAGAAGCCCGGCGATGCAAAAGGTATTCGAACTGCTGGAAAAGGCCGCACAATCGAACATCACAGTTTCATTAACAGGTGAAACAGGAACTGGTAAAGAACTGGTTGCCAAGGCTATACATTATAACAGTAAACGAAAAAATCAACCTTTCGTAGCGGTCAATGTAGCGGCCATTCCCTCTACCCTGATTGAAAGTGAACTGTTCGGACATGAAAAAGGAGCCTTTACCGGGGCCACCGGCAGACGGATTGGCAAGTTTGAAGAAGCCGAAGGAGGAACGCTTTTTCTAGACGAGATTGGCGAACTGGATTTGGCACTTCAGGCCAAATTACTCAGGGCACTTCAGGAACGGGAGATTACGCGGGTCGGGGGTAATCAGATCATAAAACTTGATGTCCGGTTAATTACAGCAACCCACCGCGACCTTGCACTCGAGGTCAGAGAAGGGCGCTTCCGCGAAGATCTGTACTACCGTTTACTGGGGCTACCCATACACCTGCCTCCGCTCCGCGAACGCGCAAACGATATCCTGTTAATTGCCAAACACTTTCTCGACCAGTTCGTTCGCGAAAACGACATGACTCCGATTACCATCTCCGAGCAGGCTCAACATAAGCTAATGCAATACCATTACCCGGGAAATATCCGCGAGTTAAAGTCGATTATCGAGCTCGCTGCCGTGCTGGCAACTAACGGTGTAATTCAAGCAGACAACATTACGTTTACGCCCGGCGTAAGAAACGAAACCCTGTTAAACCGCGAAATGACCTTACAGGAATACACCTACCGGATCATCCGGCACTACCTGAATAAATACGACAACAACGTACTGGAAGTGGCCCGAAGGCTTGATATTGGAAAGTCAACCATTTACCGATACCTTAAGGAAATGGAGGAAGCCGGTATATAACGATGAAGAGTTTATTAGCCTACATCAGGAAAGGTGAATTTTACAAAGCTGTTGTTGAACAGGGTTCGGACATCATTTTTATCGTTGACTTTTCCGGCACCATTCATTACCATAATGCATCTGTAAAAACACTCGGCTATCGCGCAAAAGGATTAATCGGAAAAAACATCTTTGATTATATCTCACCCGAAACGCTGGAGTCATTTCAGCGACAATTCAGGCAAAGTCAACGCAAAGCGTTTAATCAGAAAATTGAGTTTCAATTTCGTTGCCGCGATAATTCATACCGCTACTTTGAATTCAATTCCATTAACCTGAAACACCGCGGCGGGCCTGAAGGACTGATACTGGATTGCCGCGATATTACCCAACGCAAAGAAGATGCGGCCGAACTGCTGCGCCTGCAAAAGACCAAAGAACAGTTCATGGCCAATATCAGCCATGAGATCCGCACGCCCATTAACGGTATCGCAGGCATGATTGAATTATTATCGCAAAACCCTTCCGATGAAGACCGGAAGACTTTTCTCAACGCAATAAAACACTCGGCCGAAAATCTTAAAGTAATCATCAACGACCTGCTCGACTTATCAGCCATTGAATCCGGCAAACTGCGCTTCGAAAAAATCCCGTTTAATCCTGCCGAGCTGATTCAAAATCTGACCCAAACTTTTACCTATCAGGTGCGCGAAAAGCGTTTGGATTTTCATGTACAGATAGCACCTGAGTTAAATATAATGATTGTTGGTGACCCTGCGAGATTGAACCAAATTCTGACCAACCTGGTGAGTAACGCAGTAAAATTCACGCATCGCGGCTCCATTACCCTGACCGCCTCATTATCGAAATCCGGCACCCGCAAGTGCCTGCTGCGCGTAAGCGTAAAAGACACCGGCGTTGGAATTCCCGAAGATAAGCTGCAAACCATTTTCGAGAGTTTCAGCCAGGCCGATGCCAGCGTGACGCGCAGATACGGAGGAACAGGTCTTGGACTTGCCATTGCAAAACAACTTACAGAACTGCAAAAGGGAAACATTACGGTGCAAAGCAGGGAGCACGCAGGTTCGGAATTCACAATAACAATACCTTACCCTTGCAGTAATACTATACGCAAGCTGGAACAATCAAAAGATTATTTGCTAAAGCCTCCGCCTTCCGGACTGCGTGTTCTGGTAGTGGAAGACAATGAGATCAACAGAATGTATGCGGAATTACTGCTTAGATCATGGCAGTGTATTACCGATACTGCTGAAAACGGATTGATAGCCGTAGAGAAAGTTAAATCGTGTGTTTACGATGCCGTGCTGATGGATGTACAGATGCCGGTTATGGATGGTTACGAAAGTACCAAAACCATCAGACAACTACCTGGCAGGTCGGGCTCAATACCCATAGTTGCCCTAACGGCCAACGCCACAAAAGCAGATTTGGACAAATGCCTGGCTGCGGGTATGAATGCCTTTCTTCCCAAACCTTTTACCCGGGACGATCTCTACCGCATACTCTTTGTTGAGCTTAAGCTTACTCCTGCTAAAATCTCAAGTATTTCAGCAAATGTAAATGAACCAAAATTCAACCTTGATTATCTAAAACGTGTATCCAACCATGATAAGGCGTTTGTGCGGGATATCATCAATACATTCGCCCAGACTGCTTCCGAACTTGCCGGTAAAATGGAAAGGGAGATGCAGGTAAACAACTGGTATGAAATCGGAAGACTAGTTCACCAGATTAAACCATCGCTTTCGTTGTTGGGTATGCACGATTTGCGTGAAGTGGCCGCATCTCTTGAAGCCTCATGCAAAACCAGTAATACGCGGGAACTAACCCAACCGGTAACCCGTTTCATCGAGACGCTCCGGATAATTGCTGCAAAAATTGTAATAGAAGAAATCTAAAGCATCTTACTTTAATGGCGATGTAGGATCACCAGTTTGCGCTGGGCTATAACCTTTCCGCTCCGGCTAATGGTTACAATATACATTCCTGCTGCAAGTTGTTGCACATCAACAGCCTGAGGTTCGGATAAGTCCTGATTCAGATAACCTGTTTGAACAACTACACCGCGCTGGTCAATGATGTTGTAAGTAAATCCTTCCGTGCGAACAGGTTGTGTGAAAGGTTGTTCCAATGCAAAGTTAAATTGCTTGGATGCAGGGTTCGGATAGATGACGATGTCACGAACCTGAGCAATAGCCGGATCGTTCTCCAAACCAACAACATTGGTGCGATTGCGCACGGGAAGTTTTACCAGCCGGCTCTGACCAATGGTTTTAGTAGCGTCTTCCTGTACCCATACAGCCAGCCACAAATTGGCATTGTTGATTCCGATGGGTGCATCAATAACGGTTTTTATGGTAACTACCTGTGATACCGTATCCGACCATGTCCTATTGAACAATCGTCCTTCCGGTGAAAGCAGCAACTTGCGCACTACATTTACATTTCCTGATACATTAGACTCGATTAAGGCTGCATGGAGGAACAAGCGACCGCTGAATGGCTGTGAAGGCTTAAGATATGCCAATCTTAAAATAATGTGCAACGAATCGAGCGTGGTAGGATCGTTCGTTGGAAATTGCGTTACACCAAGGCGGAAGAGCGGATCTTCCAATGCACGCCGGTCAACCGTGATCGCGGTAATTTTGGTCTGGTCTCCGTTAAACTGGGTGCCGTAATAATTATACAGGATACCATCCATGATACCCACCGGAGGCTGCGACACACCATATAGCAGCGCACGTGCTGCCGGATCATTCGGATTGGCCTGATTAATCGGATCGGCAGCCGGGTTGGCTATGTGATACTGAATTTTAAAGAAATCCGAGCTGTCTTTAAAACTAAATTGGTTGTTATACAGATTATTGAGGTAGTCGTTGGATACGGGGCTGATACCCGCATTGGTAAAGTATTCAACCAATACATTGCGTTGTTTTTCGCCTATGAAGATGTTATCGAAGGCAAATCCCTCGAACGGAATGTTATTAGCCGGAACACCATTATCATTGTTCGACCCAAAAGCTATCCGGAATATCACCTCGTCACGTTCACTGCTCGGAATCATGTCCAGGTTGTAACGGGCTGTTTTCCATCCGGACTGACGTGCTGCCCAACCAAACTGACCCAGCGCCTGATTACCCGGATTGCCTGTTAAGGCCCTGCCGTTGTACCAGTTAATTCCTGCACCGCCATCATCACCAACCGTGTTCCAGGTCTGTCCGCCGTCGGTCGAGTACTGAAGTACTGCTCCGTCAAACCGGTCTTCGGAATCTGACCAATAATCAATGGATACCATCGGACGCTTGATGTTTTGCAGATTCAAACAAGGTCCGATAACTGCCGATTTTTCATTGTTGTAATAGGTTGCGCGGTCCTGACCTAAACCTGAGTTCGGATTACCTCCGGTCCACCAGGCGTTAACACCCGAAGAGGCGGAATTAATAACCGTTCCCGAAGGGAGACCAAAGATCCAACTGGTGTCGGTAGGCACCAGACGGCTGGCCCGCGTTGCCACCCAGGTTCCCGGTCCTGATTCGAAATCCTCGAAGTAACCGCTTGTAGGCGATGGTGTGCCATAAGACAATATGAAGGCCCGTTGCGTGAGTGAATTGACACAACCGTCATCCGTTTCGACTGTCAATGTAACATCGTATTGACCAAATAAATCATACCGATGGGTTGGCGCCCGGAAAGTACCTCCGGTTCTTCCCCCATTATTCTTGGACGGTGGCACTGCATCGGTAACGGCCTCACCAGGCACATCATTTGTCACGCTATATGAATCGCCAAACTGCCACGTATATTTGACGATGGTACTGATACCTGCCGAAGTTTCATCCGTAAATTTCGTATCGTTACCGTTACAAAACTCCGACCAGGTAAAGGCCATATTGGGTACCGGGCCAACTCGCAGAACCTTAAGGGTATCGTGCGAGCATCCCTCGTTAGTGGTTACGCGTAAGCGAACGTTGTAGGTACCTGAACTCAGATATTGATAAG
>JANWWN010000074.1 GCA_025055435.1 Cyclobacteriaceae bacterium
AGATTCTGCATAAACATGCCCGCATTGGTGGCAAAAATTAACTCCTTTCCTTTGCTTTCCATGTAAGCCTTCAGGTTCCTGAAACTTTCCAGAATCTCACCCTTATCGTTTTTCCAGAAAAACTCAATATCCTGTTTTTGAGGGTCAGCTATATAAGCCAGAATCTCTTCATTGGATACAGTTACCGGTTGAGCAGAAACAACAAGCCGTAATGAAGAAAAAAAGAAAAGTAAAAACCAATTTTTCAGTTGGTACAAGACAACTGATTGGGACATATCAATCAAAATCTTATACAAACTTGGCCACATTCAAATTTCAATCAATGCCCGGCTGCTTCAGCACAAAACCGGATTTTGCTTTTTCATCGGCCACCATTTTACGCACATCAGCCAGCAGTTTCTTTGCATCATAAACGATTCCGTCCTTGATGGTGTATTTTACGCCACCTACGCGTGCCACCTTATTATCAGGCGTAAGCTTAATGGCTCCCGTGCCATACAATACCTGAAGATTTTCCAACGGGTTCTGATCAACAATTACAAAATCGGCCAGCTTACCTACTTCAACTGAGCCTAAATCTTTTTCCACACCCAGGGCCTGTGCGCCGTAGAGGGTAGCCGAACGAATGACTTCGAGCGGATGGAAGCCTGCCTCGCGCAACAGTTCCAGCTCGCGTATGTAGGCAAATCCGTACAGTTGAAAGATAAAGCCCGAGTCGGAGCCTGTAGTTACACGCCCCCCGCGGTTTTTGTATTCGTTTACGAAGGTCATCCACAAGCGATAGTTTTCACGCCAGGCCACCTCCTGTTCCGTTCCCCAGGCAAACCAATACGAACCATGTGCCCGTCGGTTGGGTTGGAAAAAGGCCCACAACTGAGGCAACGTATATTCCTCGTGCCATTCGGCCCTGCGCGCCCGGTGCAGGTCGCGGCTGGCCTCGTAAATATTAAACGTCGGGTCAAGTGTAAAATCCAGTCTGAGCAACTCATTCATTACATTATTCCAATGTTCCGAGTAAGGCGGAGCGGCCTGCTTCCACAGTTTGCCGGCATTCTCGAAACGATGTTGTTCATTTTGATAATTGTAGTCGAGTGGATAATCCTGAATGGTGCGGTCGGTAAACAAGGCTTCAGGCAAGCCATACCAATGTTCCATGCTGGTAAGTCCGGCCCGTGCCGATTTCACCACGTTCCAGCGGGCCACATCCATCTGGGCATGATGACAGGCTGAGCGAAGGCCGAGCTTCTTATTTTCTTCGAGTGCAGCCTGCATGATTTCGGGTGCGGCACCAAAAAATTTAATACCATCGGCTCCTTTTAGTTTATTGCTGCGTACCCACTCACGTGCCATTTCGGGCGTACTAATGGGCTTATCGCTTCCTTGCCCGAACACGGTGTAAGCAAAAATACGTGGAGCGGTAATGAGGTTTTTTGCACTTTTATTTTTCTGATCAAGCACCCAGTCCAGGCCGTTACCGCAGGCGGGGTCGCGCACCGTAGTAATGCCGTGCGCCATCCAAAGTTTGAAAACATATTCGGCATAAGGTGCCTGGCTGCCTCCAATGTGGCCGTGCATGTCAATAAAACCGGGCAGCAGGTACATGCCTTCGGCGTTAATCTCTTTTCCGTTGGGCTCAAGTTTCGGGCGCCTTTCCGGTGCAGTAGGTACCCCTGGGAAGCCTACCACGGCAATTCGCTCGATGCGGTTCTGCCTTACCACGATATCTACCGGGCCAATGGGCGGAGCGCCTGTACCATCGATGAGCGTTACTCCGCGGATGATGAGCTGCGGAAAGGGGCCTTCGCCTTCTTTTACTTCAGGTGCTTTCGCTACCGGGCTCTGAGCACGTACTGAAAACAACCAGCAGGATAAAATGATTAAAGCAAAACGTTTCATGCCATCATGATTTGGCAGAAAGCTAACTATTCCGGGAAGATTTGAAAATCATTCCGGTACGGGAGGTCCTACTTCGGCATTTCACTAAAAACAGCTTTTTAAAATAAAAAGGGTCAAATTTTACCCTATCTAAATCGATTTAGATAATTTTTATGAAAATATGGTTCAAATTTTACCCATCTATTGTGAAATTTATACAGTTTTTTAACAGAATAGACCTATGAGCAAACCTAAACCGCGTTACCTCATCATCTTTGGTTTATTGATTCTTCTACAGATTCTGGCGCTAACCGGAAACGGTCACTTTCAACTCTCGGAAAGCGAACTGATTGATAAAGCCGATACAGCATGGATGATTGTGGCTACCGCTTTTGTTTTGTTCATGACACCAGGCCTTTCCTTTTTCTATGGCGGAATGGTGAGCTACAAAAACGTTATCTCGACCATGCTGCAAAGCTTTATTGCACTGGGAGTTATTAGTCTGTTGTGGTATGTAATTGGGTTTAGTCTGGCTTTTGGCGAAAGCCTGGGTGGTATTGTGGGTAATCCCACCACATTCTTCTGCTTTAATGGTGTTGGACTGTCACCGAATCCCGAACTGTCGGCCACCATACCGTTTCTGATCTTCGCTTTGTTCCAGTTAAAGTTTGCCATCATCACACCTGCGCTAATTACCGGCAGTTTTGCAGAGCGCGTAAAATTCACTTCCTACCTGTTATTCATGTGCCTGTTTTCCATTTTCATCTATGCACCACTGGCTCATTGGACGTGGCACCCCGAAGGTTTTCTGCGGAAGTGGGGTGTACTCGATTTTGCAGGCGGATCGGTAGTGCATATGTCGGCCGGCTTTGCTGCGCTGGCCGGAGCCTACGTACTGGGCAGCAGAAAATCAACCTATCATCAACCCGCTAACATACCTTTTGTAATATTGGGTACAGGCATGCTTTGGTTCGGATGGTTTGGTTTTAATGCCGGTTCCGCATTAGCTGCAAACGAACTGGCCGTTCAGGCTTTTGCCACCACCAACATGGCATCTGCTTCCGCAATGATAACGTGGGTAATGTTCGATGCGCTCGTGGGCAGAAAAATTACTGCCATGGGCGCATGTATTGGAGCAGTGGTGGGACTGGTTGCCATTACTCCGGCTGCCGGTTTTGTAACTACCGGACAAAGTATTTTTATTGGTTTTGTTGCAGCCGTAATCAGCAACCTGGCGGTCTATTACAAACAACGCACTTCGCTGGATGATACGCTGGATGTTTTCCCGTGCCACGGTATTGGTGGCGTAACCGGTATGTTGCTCACGGCTGTATTTGCTAAGGATGTCGGACTGATTTATGGTCATACTGCTACCTTTCTTTATCACCTGTTAGCCCTGGTGATCGTTGCAGCCTTTACCTTTTTTGGCTCACTGGGCATTTACCGCATTGTTGCGCTGATAACCCGGCTTCGCGTAAGTGAAGAAGAAGAAAAAGTAGGCCTCGATATCAGTCAGCATGCAGAAACCTTACAGGTGTCCGTAAGCAACAATTAACCCGACTGCAGAGCGTGAAAAAATTTTTGAAGTGAGAGCTGGGAATTGTCCGGATCGGCCCACCAATTGCGGCTGTACAGACTAATATAAGGCCATTCCTTGGACCGAAAGATGGCCGGCACATGTACCCACGAACTTTTTACCGGATGGCTGATAAAAAATTCATCATCGGTCTGCACAATACCCATGGCACCCTTATGACTCACCACAACCGCATCGGCATAAGGAAATGGTCGGGTGTATAACGTTACCTGCTGACCGTTTGACTTCGCCCAATCCCGGATTATAGAAGTCAGGCTGCCGGAATGCCGGGTATGGTTAGTTTGAATTTGCCTCAATCTGTTTTCTCGTTCGGAAACATCGCGCACATATGCCAGATACTTTTTCAATAACTTTGGCCCGGTACTTCTAACATCCTGCACATCCAGTTCTTCCGGCCACAGGCTGGTTATAAGAATAACCTGTTTGCGCGCACGGGTAACAGCCACATTCAGTCGGTTTTCGCCTCCGGGCGCGTTGAGACTGCCAAATTGTAATTTCACTTTACCGCGCTTATCAGGTGCATAGCCAGTGGAGAAGATTATGATGTCGCGTTCATCACCCTGAATATTCTCGATGTTTTTTACGAAAAGTCCTGTTGGTATTTTAATGCCTGCCTCACTAAGTTTATCCTGAATGAGCTCCTGCTGAGGTGCATTAAACGTTACAACACCAATAGATAACTCCGGCTGTGAACGACTGAGCTTTTCAATCCATTTCACCACTTCATCAGCTTCCTCGGCATTGGTTTGGTCGGTCCATTTACCGTTTATCTTATGATAAATTAAGGGTGGTGTATTTTCGCTAAACACCCGACGGTGTGGCAGCATAGCAAGCCGGTTGTTGTAAAAATGCTGATTGGAAAAAGCTATCAGTTCCGGATGATGGCTGCGGTAGTGCCCTTCGAGATGTACGGCCGGCAGATGGCGCATAGCCAGTTCCAGCAATGACTCGACTTCCAGGTCGGGTTCATCTTCTTCACCCTTCCACCGCACCTGGTACAAATCAAATGGTTGGAGTTGCTTCGGGTCTCCGGCAATCAGCGCTTGTTTACCGCGGTAAATGGCAGGGAGTCCCTGCTCCGAAAAGCACTGCGAAGCTTCATCAAAAACAACCACGTCAAAAAGTTGCTTCAGCGGAAATACTGCCGACACGGTTTCGGGCGATGCCATCCAGCAGGGAACGAGCTGAAACAGTTCATCAGAAAAGGTTGACATCAGTTTTCGGAGTGGCCATCTTTTTCGTTTTTTACTTACCTGATGATGCAAATCACGGTAGGTTACCCGGTTTTGCAGGCGGTTATACTGAACATTTTCATACGTTCGTTCGCGGGCCCGCATCAGAATAATATCCAATGCACATTTTTGTTTTTCAGCTACTGCCTGCTGCAATTCCGTGAGGATTTGTTCCATTTTCAGCGTAGAAGGAAGGCGCAACAACGGATATTTCGATTCCAGGTAATCAATCCAGGCCAGTCGTAAGCTGTTCTGAAACACGTGTTCAAACTGTTCCGTATCCCAGGTCTTCAAATGTTCATTAAGGCGATTGATTATTGCCCGCTCATAGTCCTTCAAACGCTCTTTCAGTGTATCGAATGCACACAGGTTATCAAAATCCTGTCTAAGCTGATGAATCCAGGTTGCCCAGACACCGGGCGTATGGTTCAGCACGGATAACTGTTGAACAGAAAGGAATCCGAGCCACTTGTTTTTTTCCTGCTGAAATCTTTCCAGTTCATCCATGATATCCCATAGTAACCGGATAAACTCCTCGCGGGAAAACCGGGTTGCATCCAGGCGAATCAGTTCGCGCAACGAGTTGAACAGCAGTTTGGCACGAACGGCTGTTTCCTGTTTTTCAAACCACTTCTTCCAAATGCGCTTTTCATAAACTCCGGGAATCTGAATCAACCATTTTTTCTGGCGTAACGCAGTAATATGGTGCATCAGGTTAAGCCGGTTATCCACACGTTGTTCAAGCTGATACAAACCATCTTTAGAATATGGCAGATTATTCGCTACGAGAACACGTTTCAGAAAAAATTTATAATCACTAAAGAGCTCCCACTTAATTAAACGCACCAGACTTTTACGCGCCTGAAGTCGCTCCTGCAAAGCTATCTGGCATAACCCCATCTGATCATCGCGAAGCGATGCCTCAACACCCGGATGGTCGAAGCAATTCATACAAACCCGTTGCATATTTTGCACCCATAGCAAACTTGTCTCTTCATCTTTTTCGGAAACCATCTGTTTAAAATACAGGAAAACCGTTTCATCGGTCAGCATACCGGTCAGCTCATGAACCTCATCTTTTCTTGACCATAAATTTTCCAGTTCAGCAAACGATGGTGCAGCGCCAAGACGTTCCTGCATGCGGGCAGCGAGTTGCTGCATACCATCTTTAGCCTGCTTTATTATTTCTTCAATCTCCACCCGGGCTGATGCAGGCAAACCTGCAAACGATTTGCGTTGTGCGAGCGGATAATGAGGGTGCTCAAAAAGTTTTGCATATCCTACATATTCGCGCATACGCGACAGAAAGTCGGTTAACGAAGAAAAATGAAAATGATGATACTCCTGCCTGAGGGGAATATGCGGTTGGTGCAAGGCGGATGTCAGATACAATTCCTTTGGACTTAGACCGCAGTCCCGGTTGTCCAGCAGTGCTTTTTTGTATTCCTCCCCTTCTTCCGACAGGCGGTCAATTAAACGACTCAGCCGGATAAAATTTCGCTCCGCGAGTACGGCATCGGCCGAATTGTTTTTAATCCTGTAATCGTCAAGCTGTTCAATGTGT
>JANWWN010000075.1 GCA_025055435.1 Cyclobacteriaceae bacterium
AAAACCACCCAATTCGTTGGTCAAGTTTGCCATTATAGATTTAGAAGGAACTTAGTCTTGAGCCTGGGGATCGGGGTGACCAAGAGCTTTCAGCACTTCGCGGTCAAGTTGATACAGAATATCTTCCCTTCCGGAATAATATCCGTGCTTAAATCGCCTTGATTTGGTTCCAATTTGCATTTGTTCGCAAACCTGCCAGTCCTGGCGGTTGGTTAAATCCCAGAATTCAACAGCCGAGTTAATGCCACCCTGTGCGGAAGGATCGTTAATAACTTCCGGACGAAAGAGCCAGTAACAGTCGTTGATGATTTTGCCCGGCTCCAGTGGAATAATGTGGTGGTACATGACAAAGTCGGGATGCGGAGTAAGCAGCATGTTGGGAAACACGGAATAGTAATAAACCCGTTGCAAATCATCGCCATGCACGTTACATATGGGCGGAGCTGCGGCTTCACCGGTCATGGTCATACTGCCGCCTTTTCGCGGCAGGTCCATAAATCCGCCAATCACAGCACCTTTGCTGACATCATGTTGTGCCGAATCAACGGGTGTGAGTTTGCTGAGCAGCGGATGTACACCCGGGCAGTGGTAACATTCCTGATAATTCTGCAGGATGAGTTTCCAGTTGCAGTTCAGTTCGTAGCGAATATGTCGTGCAATGCGCAGTTCTGAAATTTTCCAATCGGCAAACTTACCGATGAGAGCTTCCATCTGCACCTCAAAGGGTACCGGGCTTTCATCTAGGTTGATGAAGATAAATCCTTCCCAGTTGTGCACGTGGGCCTGCGGCAGGGAACATTTGGACTTTTCGAATCCATGACCTTCCTGCATCAGCGGTGCGGCAATCAGCCTGCCATCCAACGCATATGTCCAGGCGTGGTACGGACACTGTATGGTTTTAGAATTGAAGTGTCCTTTGGGTTCGGCACACAACTGTGTTCCGCGATGGCTGCAAACATTAAAAAGCGCGCGTATGGTATTCGACTTATCGCGAACCACGATGATACTTTCATCGGCAACCTGAATGAGCTTATAATCACCAGGCTCCGGAATCTCTTCTTCCCGACAGGCCAGCAGCCAGAATTTGTAAAAAATCTTTTCCACCTCTTCGCGGTAAATATCCGGACTGTGGTAATAGTAGCCGGGCAGGGTGGGGGCACCGTCAACGATCGGGTAATCAACGCCACGCTTTTTGAATTGCCGCTGTTCCATATCGGTAAAGTTTTGTTTACTACTTAACAATGTTTCAAAATAGTTTGTGCCCCCAGGTAGCCGGGCATGCAGGTTATGCCTCCTCCCGGAAAGGAGCCGCTGCCGCACAGGTACAGCCCTTTAAAAGGTGTAGTGTAATTTGCACAAGCCGGGAACGGACGGGTAATCAACTGGTCAACGGCATGCTCACCGTGGTAAATGTGTCCGTACGTCAGGCCGTAACGTTGTTCCAGATCGGCCGGCGTAAGCAGTTCGGCTCCGGCTATCGATGCGGAAATTCCCGGACTGTAATGTTCAAGAGTTTTGATGGTAATATCGTACAGTCGTTTTTTCGAATCCTCATTCCACCCTCCTTTCAGGTTGATGGGCGCAAAGTGAATCAGAACAGATAGAACGGAATGGCCGGAAGGCGCAAGCCCCGTGTTAGAAACGGTAGGCACATGAATATCCAGAACCGGTTCTTCGGAAAACGCTCCATATTTCACAGGATCGAAAGCGCGCTCCATTTCATCAAACGAATTGCCGGTACGGTAAAATTCCAATCCGCCAACTCCGTTAAAGGCAACCGGTTTATTTAATGCCAGATGGAGTTTGGCCGTGGTTCCGCGTGAGCGATAATGCTGGACGGCATGTTCGAGGGTATAATTCAATTGCGCCGGTTGTATCAGATTAAAGAAAGTGGTCTGAGGTGTGCACGATGCAGCAACAATGGGGGCCTGAATCACTTCATCGGTACTGAGCCGTACTCCGTTAACGCTATGGTTTTCATCCAGCAAAATTTCCTGCACTGCATTGTTGGTGCGGATTTCAACGCCCGCATTTTCTGCTGCCTTTGTTAGAGCATTAATCAGCGCCTGTGGTCCGCCAACAATATTGCTGGCCGACCGGCATTCGTGCATCAGCAGATTGAGTGTGGTGTAGGACGACCACGGACCGGTAAATGATCCGTACAGCGCAGGTGCGGCAATGCCGGCTTTGATGAAACCGGTTTCAAATTTCTCATTCAAAAAATCAGCTACACACATGGGTGTTACTTTCAGCAGTTCGAGCATCTTTTTCTTACCCAACAGTCGCAAAGCCAGACTTTTTTTGAGTAAGGTCCAGAGTTGCCGTCTGCCAAATGCCGTAAGGTCGGGAGGAAAATCGGTTAACAGATTGGCGATAAATGGCCGTATGGAAGCAAGGAATGAAATATACTCCCGGTAAGCCTGGGCGTCTTTGGCGGAGAAGCGCGCTATTTCTGTAGCGGTCTGCTCAGCATCGTGGCTGAGTTTTACGCATTCACCCTGTTTTGAAAGTAAGGCTACTGTGGGAGCGGCACTTTGCCATTTCAGGCCAAAGTTTTCAAGTTGCAGTTTCCTGAGCACCTGAAGGTTTACCTCACTGGTATCGTGCAGCAGCCCGTTTGTAAAATAGCCCGGATGAAATTCTTCACCTGCTGCCAATCCGCCAACAACCGGTCGCTTCTCCAGTACCAGGACCCTTTTGTTCTTTTTGGCCAGGACAATGGCGGCAGTGAGGCCGTTGTGCCCTCCGCCGATAATTAGTATGTCGTATGTTTTACTCATGAATAATCAAATAATCAGTTTAAACAGCCCGGGATTTTAACATGGTTTTTGCGCAAAGTTCACCGCTGGCGCCCATAATACCGCCACCGGGATGTGTGCCCGAGCCGCACATCCACAAGCGGTGTATGGAGGTCTTGTAACCGGAATATCCGGCTATGGGTCGCTGGAAGAGTAACTGCTCCAGGCTCAATTCGCCCTGGAAGATATTGCCTTCGGTAAGTCCCATGGTTTGCTCCAAATCCCACGGTGTCAGCACCTGCCTGAAGATGATTTTGTCTTTCAGGCCGGGTATGTATTCGGCCAGCGTATCCACAACGGCATCGCCAAAAGCCTCGCGGTACTTCGGCCAGTTTTCGGCTCCTTCTTTAATATGATAAGGAGCGTATTGCACAAAACACGACATGATGTGTTTACCCGGAGGCGCCAGCGTTGGGTCAGTAAGGGTAGGAATGACGGCATTGATGTACGGGCGGGTTGAGAATTCACCGTACTTGGCCTGGTCATAGGCTTTCTCCAGATATTCCGTGCTGGGTGCGATGGCGATGTCGCCACGGATGTGGTCACCATCACCGGGCCGGCATTTGAACTCGGGAACACTGTCGAGCGCCAGGTTTACTTTGCCCGAACTGCCGCGCAACTTGTAGCGCTTCACTTCTTTCAGTACCTCGCTGTCCAGATGCTGTTCGCCCACCATTTTCAAATACGTTCGGTTCGGATCGAGATTGGAGATGATTTGTTTGGCGTACAACTCATCACCGTTTTCCAGCACCACTCCGGTAGCTTCTCCGTTTTTAACGATAACCTGTTTGACCGGTGCTTCCGTACGTATTTCAGCACCATAGCTCATGGCAGCGCGCGCACAGGCCATACTTACACCACCCGTTCCGCCTTTTGAAAAACCCCATGACCTGAATACGCCGTCAAGCTGACCCATGTAGTGATGAAGAAGTACGTAGGCTGTGCCCGGTGAGCGAATACCCTGGAATGTTCCGATAATACCACTTACCGACATGGGCGCTTTGAGTACATCCGATTCGAACCATAAATCCAGGAAGTCGAGTGCACTCATGGTAACCAGTTTCACATTGAGGTGAAACAAGTCGGGTCCCAGGTCTTTAAAGGCTTTACCCAGCCTGAGCAGGTTGGCAATTTCTTTGGGATTGAAGGAGGTGATATCGGGAGCAGGGTGATCAATAACCGCTTTGGCCAGTTTGCCCATCAGTGTCATGATGCGGCTGAACTCGGGATAGATTTCAGCATCTTTTTTACTAAAGCGTGCAATTTCCTTTCGCGAGCGATGCGGGTCTGCCCACCGCGCCAGCGAATCGCCATCGGGCAAAGGCAAAAAGGAGCAGTCCATCGGTATAACTTCATACCCATGTTTGGCCAGTTCCAGTTCGCGGATGATGTGCGGCCTGAACAAGCTAACCACATAGGAGGCTACCGAAAATGTAAATCCCGGATACAACTCTTCCGACACAGCAGCGCCTCCCAGCACGTGGCGCTTTTCGAGCACCAAAACCTTTCGGCCGGCTTTGGCCAGGTAGGCAGCGCAGATTAATCCGTTGTGCCCACCGCCAATGATGATGGCATCGTACTTCTTGCTCATGATCTGGAAGGTTTAGGTGTGAAAGTTTTGTGTTCGGGATTATAAAACTGGGTTTTGCTTACAATAGCGGATACTGTGTGTCGCACGTGCTCGACGGTTACTTCGAACTGCAATTCAGTTCCGATTTTATCGTATTGCTTCTGCACGGTTGCCAGTGCAATATTTTTTTTCAGGATGGGCGACCAGGTGCCGCTGGTAGCATAACCCACCTGTTTGCGTTTATCTTTTGACGCATACACGGGGATGGAGCTGCGCCAGGCCTGGAGGCTCAGCACAGGCGGCAATCCGCGTTTATAGTAAAGCTCTTCAAGTTGCGGCCAGTTGATGTCCAGGCCTACGATGGCCCACTTCGAACCTTGTTGCTTTTCAGCTTTCAATGCAGCCTGCCCGTTAAAAGGTCCGCGGTCCAAGTCAACGGTCCAGCCCAAAGAAATTTCGTAGGGTGATGATTTGCGGTCGTCAATCAACGCATGCAATGCATTATAGTAGTCCACATCCTTCAGGATGAGACCGGCTTCCACGCGCGTAACATCCAGAGCATCCAGACCGGCCGGCCGGATGTCGTAATTTCTTCCGGCATCCATCACTGCGTCCCACAGCTTTAAGGCGTGAGCGTTATCAACCCAAAGTTCGTATCCCAGGTCACCGGTGTAGCCGGTTCGCGATATGTAAATTTCAAAATTATCAACACGGGTTTTGCAGGTTGCAAAATATTTTAACGCGTCCAGGTCGGCATCGCATACCTGCTTTA
The DNA here is from genome assembly GCA_025055435.1 of Cyclobacteriaceae bacterium. Taxonomy (GTDB): domain Bacteria; phylum Bacteroidota; class Bacteroidia; order Cytophagales; family Cyclobacteriaceae; genus UBA2336. The sequence goes on from JANWWN010000075.1 coordinate 5,141, forward strand.
AAATGTCGCGCGAGGTAGGTCCCTGTAGCGCCAGACCGGCTACCTGATCGGAGATGTCAGTAAGCTCAACACGATAGCCACGCAGAAACCGGCTGAACCAGGAGAAGGCAGGATCAGCTGCGGTAACAAAAAACTCCTGCTCACCGCGGCGCATAACGGTGCCATCATCAATTACTTTTCCGTGGTCATCGCACCAGCAACAATAAGCCACACGTCCAACGGCCAGCTTTTCGATGTTGCGCACCATGATGCGCGAAAGAAAAGCTGCCGCATCGGGACCGGTAACGCGGTACTTAAACAAAGGTGAAACATCCAGCAACCCGGCCGAATTACGGAAGGCATAATACTCCGCATCGTGCAGGGTTTCATAGGAGCACACGGCATAGTAGCCGGCCCATATCTTCCACTTCATGCTGTGGCAGAGTGCGGATGTTCGTTCGAAAAATGGAGTTTTTTCTGGCATAATAAAGATGATGAGTTGGTTTGAAAAATTACCAGGGAAGTATTATCCCGAAAGGAAAAAAGAAAGCAGCCTTATAATCCGGGTTTGAACACCCAGGGAAATTCGGACGTATCGGTAAAGCGTGCGTTCATGGGATTGTGTAAAGATATGGAATTACAGATTAAATTCAGTAGTATTCGAATGAATCATTTTCCATTTTGGAATGCATCCGTTACCCGTAAAGAGAAATTACCGTTATGTCTGAAAAAATCTTACTTCGCGCGCGTCAGTCCTCCTTCTGGCGGGCCATTTTAAATTTGTTGCTTAACCGGTTAATTCCTTTTAACCGTCCTCATGGTTTTACCATCGAAAAACTGGGTGATAATTTTCTGCAAATTCGTTTGCCTTACCGCAGAAGTAATTTCAATCACATTAAAGGACTGCACGCATGTGCCCTTGCTACACTGGCCGAGTTTACCACAGGTTTTATGCTGGTGCAAAAACTCGATGCACGCAAATACCGCCTGATTATGAAAAAGCTGGAAATGATGTATCACTTTCAGGGTAAAA
>JANWWN010000076.1 GCA_025055435.1 Cyclobacteriaceae bacterium
TTGAAAGTCGCGACTTCCGTAAATGGACTCCTCGCGGATGCCGAGCAGATTCAAATTAGGTCCGTTGATAATCTGAAGTTTCATGATAATCAGGTAAAAACCTGAACCAAGATAGTTATCGTTTAGCTATTACCGTTTGAGTAGGATAAATTTGTTTTCCAAACCAAAAAAATGACCTGGGAAACTGCAGGCAAGCAATACCGCCATCATCTTAAACTGGAACGCTCTTTATCGGATAACACCATTCAGGCTTACCTTCACGATGTCAATCTTCTGGCGCAGTACTGCCATATAAAAAAGCTCGGCAGCACCCCGGCAAGTCTTACTACTGCGCAACTTCGTGGCTTCCTGAAATACCTGAACGAACTGGGCATGAGCGCCTACAGTCAGGCACGTATTCTTTCGGGTATTAAAGGATTTTACAAGTATTTGCTGAGTGAGGAATGGATTGACCGCGACCCGACTGAGTTACTGGAAGGTCCGCGCATCGGCCGAAAGCTGCCCGATGTTTTGACGTATCCTGAGATTGAAAAACTGCTAAATGCCATTGACCTTTCCACGCCTGAAGGCATGCGTAACCGTGCCATGTTAGAAGTTTTGTATGGCTCGGGTTTGCGTGTCTCCGAACTGGTTAATCTTCAAATCAGTCATGTGTATTTTGATATCGGATTTTTACGCGTTATCGGTAAAGGCAACAAAGAACGACTGGTGCCTGTTGGCCGCGATGCGCAAAAGTATCTTAAACTTTACCTCGATGAAGTGCGCGGGCGATATCCGCACAAACCTCCGCAAAAAGGTCATGAGTCATATGCATTCCTTAATCGCAACGGTAGAAAAATTACGCGGGTGATGGTGTTCACCATTATAAAAAACCTTGCTGCTTCTGTCGGACTGAAAAAACAGATTAGTCCGCATACGTTTCGACATTCTTTCGCCACACATTTAATTGAAGGCGGTGCCGACTTACGGGCTGTTCAGGAAATGCTCGGGCATCAGTCCATAACTACTACCGAAATTTATACTCATCTGGATCGCGACTATCTCCGGCAGGTTATTACTGAATTTCATCCGCGTAAATAACATCCTGACCTAAGTTGGTGAAATATTAAGGACCATGTTTTTAAAGTTGAATGATTTTCTGCTTACTTTGTGTCCAATAACCAACTCGCAATCATGAATATGAAAAAATCACTTCTTGTTTCACTGGCTTTGTTAGTTTTGGTCAGCATATCTGTTGCTCAGGCACCTCCGGGTAAAGGCGGTAAACAGCTTAACGTAGGCCTCGGCTTTTCCGACTGGGGTGTGCCGGTTTATGTCGGCGCTGACTTTGGTGTGCATGATGATATTACCATTGGTCCTAAGGTTTCCTACCGCAAACGCAATTACAGATTTTTTGGCGATGAATACAGCCAGACGCTCATAGTTATCGGATTTAATGGTAACTACCATTTCAACAAGCTACTTAATCTGGAAGACAAATGGAATTTGTATGCGGGCCTTACACTTGGATATTATCTGTGGTCGGATAGCGAGTTTTCCGGTGCAAAGGATTCGGGCATAGGTCTGGACCTGCAGATTGGTGGCCGTTATTTCTTTAACGATAAACTGGGTATTAACCTTGAAATCGGCGGAGGCTCGGGCACCGGAGCCGGTAGCATCGGTTTAACAATTAAGCTATAACAAGTTCAATGCTTCTTCAATCAAAGCCACGTCATCGTGGCTTTTTTATTTCCGATCATTGTGCATTTTTGCTTCATGTATCATTTGCTGATTCGGCCGCTTTTGTTCTTACTGCCTCCTGAAACGGCGCATCATGTAACCTTGATGGCATTGAAGGCATTGTGCAGCCTCCCGTTCGGCAGAAGTTTGCTGACCGCATTATTTTCTGTGGATGATACGAAGCTGAAGAAGAGAATACTGGGCCTGGAGTTCCCCAACCCGGTAGGACTGGCGGCCGGGTTTGATAAAGATGCTAAATATGTTGATGAACTGGCTTGTCTGGGTTTTGGCTTCATTGAAATCGGAACGGTAACACCCTTGCCACAGCCGGGTAATGAAAAACCTCGTTTATTTCGTTTGTCAAAAGATAAAGCCCTTATTAACCGTTTGGGATTTAACAATGCAGGTGTTGCAGAAGCAGCCAGGCGACTGAAAAAAAGAAAAACCAGCATCATCATCGGTGGTAACATTGGCAAGAATAAGAACACACCCAATGAAGAAGCCTTACGGGATTATATTATCTGCGTAGATGCGTTGTACGAATATGTAGATTATTTTGTGCTAAACGTAAGCTCACCAAACACGCCCGGTCTGCGTGAACTGCAGGACAAGGAACCATTGAGAATTTTACTGAAAGGTGTTAAGCAACAACTTCAAAATAAACCTGTGTATAAACCCATGTTGCTTAAAATAGCCCCCGACCTTACCGATTCTCAGCTGGAAGATATCGTATTCATTCTTCGCGATACACAAACCGATGGCGTGATTGCCACCAACACAACCATTTTGCGTCAGGGACTGAATACATCCGAGAAGCGGGTTGCACAGTGTGGCCCGGGTGGTTTGAGCGGTAAACCTTTGCGCGAACGCTCCAATCAAGTCATCCGTTTTCTACGTCAGCGCCTCGGCCCGGATTATCCCATCATTGGTGTCGGTGGAATAATGACCCCGGATGATGCCGTGGAAAAACTAAAAGCCGGAGCCGACCTGATACAGATTTATACAGGATTTGTGTATGGAGGGCCCGGTTTTGTCAAGACGATATTGAAAAGGCTATTTTAATGTTTTAAGTATAGTTAAAACTTTTTACGGTGACTTAAGTTGTTTTAACTACAAACAAAAGATTTTGAATCAACCGCGTATACTCTAAAAATTCCTAATCGAACTTATGTCATGAAAACGGAATAGCCTCATCCGAGCACCGAGCATCAACTCATGCGTTGTGAAGCGCGTGCCAACGGATTGTGCGGTGGGTAATTCAAACACATACCCGAAGCGAAAATGATCGCCCAACTCGATTTGCGCCATAAAGCCCAGGGTTCCCAGGTCGCGGGTAAACACTGCCAGTGTGTAGCTGTTGTCGGCTGTCATGGCAACACCCACATCGTAGGAGAAAGGCGCTTTGGCTTCACCACGCAGTAATACCCAAGGTTTGAATTTAATACGATGGCTCATTTGCCAAACGTAAGCTCCGAGGGCGTAGAAATTTTGGTTGTACAATCCGGTGGCCAAAGAGTCAGCATCGGTTGAGCGCTTCAGCATTTTGGGCATGGAGGCGCTGAAGAAAAATTTTTCATTGCTCAGGATCACACCCGCCCCGATAGTCGGGTGCCATTCACTTTGATTTGTAAACTTCGGATCATCGGGATTGATGGTGAGTCCGCTGTAGTCGGTTCGGTAGTTTACCATGCCGCCCTGCAACCCGAAAGAAAGGCGCATATCCTGTTTTAATGACACATGGTACCCGTACGTAAATTGAAATTCGTTGGTAATATCCGATCCGATTTTGTCCTGTAATGCAATCATCCCGATTCCCATCTTGTTATCGGCAAGTGCCAAACTACCGGCTGCATTGAATGTTTCAGGGCTTCCGTCAAAATTTGCCCACTGTTTACGATAAGCCACCGAGCCGCTCAGGTTACGCGCATAACCGGTGTAGGCAGGGTTAATGAGCAGGGGAGTGGTAAGGTACTGAGCGTACAACGGATCCTGTTGCGCATGAAGCGTGAGCGTTGCGCTGCAGGTGAATAAAAAAAAGGAGAGGGTCTTTTTCATGGCTTAACGCTTTAAGGTGAGGAATCCGTTGTACGTTTTTCCGTTGGCTAAATCAATGGTGTAGAAGTAAGTACCGGCAGGCAGGTCTTTACCATCGGCTGAAACACCGGTAAATACGCGTGTGAGGTTATCGTAATCTTTCGTTTCAAACACCACCTGGCCCCAACGGTTAAAGATGCGTACCCGGTTGCTTTCCGAGCCTTCCACTACACCGATATATTTAATCAACAGGAAATCGTTGTAACCATCGCCATTGGGTGTGATACCATTGAACACCACAATTTCACCTACCACTTCGATATCAATAACCTGTTGAACACATACACCATCCAGGTCGCAAACTTCGAGGGTAATCCGGTCAATGCCCGTAAACGGATTGCCTGCATAATCGATAATCAGGTTGTAGGCAGCATCAATGAAAGCAGCCACGCCACGTGCCGTTTCGTTGTTCATGACGCGCAGCGTGGAGAAATCCAGATTATTGTCCGGGTCGCTAACAACTTGTGTCAGGTCAACCTGAACACGACCTTCAATTTGTGAAGCCAACGGAGTGGTGTTGATAACAGGTGGTTGATTGGTAGGGTTTCCGCCACTGCAGGGCGGTGTTAATACCGTTACCACAACCGGGTCGGAAGGAAGGCTGGGGCAGTTGGCGCCTGGTGTTTTTACAACCAGAAAGTAAACACCGGTAGCGTTAACCGTGATGCTTTGCGTGGTGGCACCGTTCGACCAGGAGTATTCGAAACCCGCAGGCCCTGAAAGTTCAACCGAGCCGCTTCCGCAGATTACGGTGTTACCTGTAATGGTGATGACAGGTTTGGGCGGTGCGGGTATAACCGTAAGCACTACGGCATCCGAAGGTTCGCTCTGGCAGGTGCCATTACCTACCTGAACGGTATAACTCCCCGATTGATTTGCCAGGATTTGCTGGGTAGCAGCGCTAAGTGTGCTGCCATCTCTTTGCCAGATATACTGCGCATAGCCCGATGGTGCAGAAAGAAATACAAAGCTGCCTTCGCAGATGCTTAATGACCCCGATGGATTAATTGCCGGTTTTGGAATATTTACAATGGTTGCGGTAACCGGAACGCGCGAGCTTTCGCAGTTGGTGCCTGGGTCAAAAATGCTTACATAGTAGCTTTTTGTTGCGGTAAGCGCCGGTGTTACGAAGGGTGTTCCGGTATGCACCAGGTTGTTCAGAATCGGGTCATCGTACCAGCGGTACTGCTGCGAGCCTGTTGCACCACTGGCATTCAGGGTTACTGTGCCCGGTCCGCAGCGGCTTGCGCCCGGAACCGTAGGCGATGGCGGTGGTGTGCAGGGTGAAACAGTAAACGGAGCGGTGAGCAGCAAACTCCACACACCTTCCGAATCTTTCACGCGTATGCTGAGTGTATGGTTGCCGGTGGGTACACCGGTCATATCCAACGCCACCAGTTGATTGATGGCAGCGCCCGGTACAATACCCGGGATGGGTATGCCCGTGCCTGTTCCATGCACATCATCGATAAAATACTGTGCAGCCACAATCTGCCGGTTGGGTAAAGCTGATGTGTTGAAGATGTAAAAGGTGCGGATCTCGGCATGGCTCCACCGGTTTTTATTATCGCGGTAGCGAAAGCCGATGCGGTGAAAACCGGGAGTTAGCGAGGAAGGCAGATTAATGGCAAATGAATTGTTTTGCGGACTTCCCGGTGTGATTGTCAGCGGTGTGTTGTTACCCGGACCTAAGTCGGTATTGAAGAAATACTCGGCTCGCGTAATGCTGGTAGCCGGGTCTGATACGACCGGAGTGAGGATGTAAAAAGGCCTTGCATCTCCGTGGGTCCACCTGCCGCGGTTATCGCGAAAGCGAAAAACAATAAAGTGAAATCCCGGACTGAGTGAACTGATGCTGATGGGCAATGCAAGATTGACCGAAGCACCGGGCGTAAACGCAATGGCAGTGCCGTTTCCGAAGCCCGGTTCGTTATCAAAAAAATATTCTCCCGTTACCAGGTT
>JANWWN010000077.1 GCA_025055435.1 Cyclobacteriaceae bacterium
GAGCCTATCGATGTACCTTTAACCAGAATATTTACTCCGGGAAGAGAAGTGCCATCGTTTGCATCAACCACCCTGCCTTTAACCGTTATCATCTGGGCTGCAGCATAATACGAAACTAATACTGCTATCAGGTTGGCTATCAGGAACTTACACTTCATAAATCCGTATAAAGTCGTTTTGCTTTTACTCTTTCCTTATCCAAAATTTTGTTTTTGGTAATAAAGCCCGAAGAAAATTTTAAAAAAATTGAAATTTTCAGACAAAATATCAGGATTTAAGCAGCTTTGTATTTGAAGCAAAAAAACATTGATAATCGCTTAAAAACCGGGCTTTCTTTCAAAACCGAAAGGTATGATTTGAACAAAAAAAACAACCGGGAAACGATTTCGGATTTTTCTTACGCCTGCTGGTGCTCTTTTTTACGCGATGCTTTTCGGCTGTGGGTTAGTAAAATCACATTCGACCAATTGGCATGCGTGGTTTGCCGACCTTTTTGTTGAAGCTCCGAAATCTTTTCAGTCACCTTCATTTTAAATGCCCAGACCGAATGGGCGCTAACCTGTAGTTTTTCGGCCACTTCGTCAATGGTCTGATCCTTCCATCCGGTAACTGTGAGGTAGGCTATGTAAAATGCTTTATCGATCGGGAATTTCAAACTGTGAAAAATGGTATAGGCAGTGATGGATTCGTTGTATCCGCAGCGGGTGCACCGGCGTGAAAATTTCACCAGACCGGTAAAATACTTTTCGTTGCCACATTTCTTACAACGGTAACCATCGCTCCACTTTAATTCTTCCAGAAACCTGTAACAGGCAAGCTTATCAGGAAACAGGGTTTTAAACTGGTCATAATCCATGATTTTTTCCTGAAACCTTTCGTTTAGTACTTCTTTAATTGCGTTCTTAAGTTTCCAGTTATCCAGGTCAAGCATGGAATTAATCCGGTTCAACTTATCGGCCTGCTCCTTCAGCTTCTGATTGGAAACCTCCAGTTCATGATTCTTTTGATCGAGTTCACGCGTGCGCTCCATGACTTTTGTCTCCAGTTCGCGATTCACCTTATCCTTGAGTTGCATATTCAGCTCATGTTGCTGAATAATCCTGCGCAAAGCACGATCGCGCATGTCTTTTAAAATCCGGATGCGATCGCCTAATGCGAAAGTGAGAAACAACATTTCCAGAACAAAAGCGAAATGAAGACTGTAATGCGAGATGGTAGTAAAAGGAAGAATATTAAAGTAAACCAGCATCCGAATAAAAAATCCGCCAAACAAAATACCATAAGCAATTACAAAGAATCGTGCCGGCTTGTATCCGTTACGCCATACGCGAACACCCGTATAAAAAATAAGTGCCAGCGGAATAATATCAGGATTACGATAAGGTAACAGGTCGGGAAAGAAAACCAGGAGAATCAGAAAATAAGCGGACCTCATCACGATTGTTATTTTCAGTACCCTGTCCAACCGGGGTGCAAGAGCACGTGTACTCAGAAACTTTCGTGTGAATACCAACGACCAGAAAATGAGGAGGTAAAGAAAAACACCGGTGGCGTAATTATTCCATTCCGGATGCTTTGGCCATAAGTACTGGAAACCAATGCCGTCTAAACTAAGGGCATAACCGGCAACGCTCAGTATATAACAGATGTAGTAAATGTTTTTGATTTCGCGTATAGCCAGGTAAACCAGGAAGTTGTACAAGGCTATGATGATAATCATGCCGTAAAATGTGCCGAACAGCAAATACTCATTCAGCGCATAGTACACAAAGCGGTTTACGGAACGCAGTGCAATACGCAGATCGGCAAATTCGTGCGATTGAACTTTGAAGTAATAAACCAGAACGGTGTCTTTGCGCGTATCGATCAACAGTTCGAAGTTTTTATGTCTGAAAAGACGTTCGGAGAACGGGTGTTGATCGCCCAGACAGGTTACTTCATAAGAACCATTTTCCTGTGGCAGATAGGCGTGTATATAGTCAATGGTTTGATCATAAAATTCCAAAAGCCATATTTTTTTTGTACTGGCAGTATGCCGGACGGGTAGCCGAATCCAGTATGAGGCGTTTTTTTGAAAGTCGGTGTTGTGATATTTGCTTTGCTGTTGAAAGGTATAGGTACCGGAGTGGAGAATTTCTTCCAGCGTTAGACTACCGGTTGTATCGATAAAAATAAATTGTTCATTGGGCATGATATTTTGCTCCTCTTCTTCATCGCGAAGCGCATAGGGAGCCTGCGCTGCAGCAAAAACCAAACTGCCCATCCAGATAAGCAGGTGATAAAAAAAAACTGCGCGGCTCTTCACAACGGGAAACTACGAATAAAGCAACGGTAGTCAAAACCGAACTTCTATCCCATAAAACAAAAAATCCCGCTACCGCGGGATGCTTCGCTCCTCCTGTTGGACCTGCCTGCGGCAGACAGGCTTGAACCAACGACCCGCTGATTAATTGATTAATTCCAAAGTGTGGGACTTAATCCAATTGGAATTCTCTAACTCATAATACAACAAATCCCGCTACCGCGGGATTCTTCGCTCCTCCTGTTGGACCTGCCTGCGGCAGACAGGCTTGAACCAACGACCCGCTGATTAATTGATTTCTTTCCAAAGTGTGGAATATAATCCAGTTGGAATTTTCTAAATCATAAACAAAAAATCCCGCCACCGCGGGATGCTTCGCTCCTCCTGTTGGACTTGAACCAACGACCCTCTGATTAACAGTCAGATGCTCTAACCAGCTGAGCTAAGGAGGAAAAGGACTGCAATATTACGGGCCGCAAAGCATAAAATCAAATTGGAAATAACCGGCAGATTTTTTTCCAGCCGGAAAACTTGCGTAATGGGTTTTCGTTATTAACTTTGAAAACAAAAGTACTTTTCAAATGACTGAACATCGCGATTACCGACAGGACCTCGCCTCCATTCGGCTGGCCATGGAGCGATCCGTTAAATTTCTTTCGCTCAGCGGCTTGTCGGGTGTGCTTGCGGGGCTATACGCCTTGGCTGGTGCGGCCTTAGCCTGGAGAACGATTTATTTCCCACATCCGCCTTATGGCTACCGGCAGCACTACATTAACGACCATCAGGTTTTAGTTAAACTGATAATTGTTGCAGCCATAGTGCTTTTGCTATCCCTGGCAACCGGTTATTACATGAGCCAGCGAAAAGCAAAAAAGTTGGGCGTAAGTATATGGAATAAAACAAGTCGGGATTTTTTAGGAAATTTATTCATTCCGCTTATTTCCGGTGGACTTTTTATAATTATAATTATTTACCGGGGCTATTTCGCACTAATAGCTCCTGCCTGTTTGATTTTTTACGGACTTGCTCTGATTAACGCCAGTCTCTATTCCGTTCGGGAGATACGCTACTTGGGTTTTTCTGAAATTTTCCTTGGTATCCTTGCTGCTTTATGGCCAGGCTACGGACTGATTCTCTGGTCTGTTGGTTTTGGCTTGCTGCATATTATATATGGACTGAGGATGTATTACCGGTACGATCGTGAAAAATCCATTTGAACAGTTGGACCGGATACTGGAGCACCGCGTTCGCCTGCAGATTATGTCGGTGCTGGTGGCGAATGAAACGTACGACTTCAACTCGCTAAAGGAAGTACTACAGGTTACCGATGGTAACCTGGCAGCCAACCTGAAAACACTGGAAAAAGAAAAATATATTATCGTAATGAAATCTTTTATTAACCGTAAACCCAATACCCGGTATAAAGTAACAGAAAAAGGTCGCAGTGCTTTTAAAAAACACCTTACCGCCTTGGAAGAACTTATCCGTATGCAGCGATAATGAAATTAAAATTTTGACTTAACACTTTGAATTTAAAAGTACTTTAAATCAAACTAACCATGAACAATCAACATCACCTTAACTTCTTCGAACGCTTTAATCAATGGCTTCGTGAATCCATTACTGTTAAACTGGCTTCCATAGGTCTGCTGGTTCTTATCCTGCTTATACCCGCTGTATGGATCCATGCACTTATGGAAGAACGACAACAACGCGCCGAAACGGTCATAGCCGAGGTTTCAAATAAATGGTCGGGTGCGCAAATTCTTGCAGGCCCTGCGCTGGCCCTCCCTTATCTAGAAAACGAAACCATTTACAATGCCGATGGAAAGTTAGAAACGCGGCAGGTAAAGCACATAGCTTACTTTCTGCCTGAGCAGCTTGATGTAAAAACCGTTTTAAAGCCCTGCCATCTGCACCGCGGAATTTATGATGTGGTGGTATATGAATCGAACATGGTTATTGATGCAAACTTTCAAAAACCCGATTTTGGGTTTATGAAAATAAAACCTGCAAAACTGTTATGGGAAGAGGCTTATTTGATTATAGGGATAAGCGATCTGCGCGGAATCAGTAAAGAGGCACCATCAATACGTACCGGAAACATTTCGTTGACCAGCGAACCCTCTCAGGATATTCCGTTTCTTATTCATTCATCGCAAAACAAAATGACGGGCATCCGCATACCGTTAAACTGGCCGGATGAAAAAAGTTTTGAGGCCAACGTAAACCTGAGATTCAATTTAAAGGGAAGCGGAAATCTGCGCTTTGTTGGCGAAGGGGGTCTGCCATCTACCCTATCCGACGGAGCAGCTGCATACCGCATGGCGCCATGCGATGTTTAACCAGTTCCACGACATTCTGCCCGGTTCGGGAGTTCGCGCGACCTACGAGTATGCGCAGGGGCTATTCCAGGAG
>JANWWN010000078.1 GCA_025055435.1 Cyclobacteriaceae bacterium
TTTGAGCTGTCGGTTTCGCTTAATAGTTAACAGTTTAAAGTCAGGCCTTTTGTCTAATTTAAATCTGTCCTGTTTTCAGGGAAGCTTACAGAAAAACTTCGCCTCATTGATGCGCTGGATGAGGTGGAAAAAAATCAATCTATAACATCGTGGATTCTCTTATCGCTAAGAAAAAGCTCAAAGACAATCTATCTAATCTGGTGGCCTCTTAAATAAAAAACCCAGCGCATCGGCTGGGCTTTCTTCATTTCATTTGCATCAAAACTCTATGCAGGTTCATCTGTCGATAGTTTCTTAAAGAATGCTTTGTACTTCTGTATTCAATAATCTCTTTTTGCATACAGGTATATGACCGAAATAAATGTTAGGAAAATTATTGATACAACAACACCAGTCTTTTCCCTGCTTACTGCAAGATTAACTTCTTGAATGTAGCTTAAACTTGGATAAGTATTGTTGTAGCAAATCGGCAATGCAGACACTGAACCTACTTTTTCCCTAAATAACTCACCTGAGATTCTCTCATCATTGCTATAAACTTTTCCAGATACATCGTAACTGTAACTGATCTTTAGATTACCATTCGCCTCTTCTGTTACCGTGAAGTTATCTGCGCTTTTACAGGTAAACGAATAATGATTTCCAAATCCATTGTATGCAACCATTCTTGCTAATCCGTAAACCAAGAAGGAACTCCAAAATAAAATACCAAGTATGTAAACGATCTTAAGCAGTTTTTTCATTGTCACGATTACTGGTTAGGCTTTTTATTTTGATTAACTGCCTCTGCTGTCTTTATCGCACTCTCTGTGGTCATAGTTGCTGCTGCTTCTGTCTTTGCAATAGCATTTGCCGTATTCTTCCCTGCGTTGCCCATTCCTTGCGTAATCTTATCCATTGCTTTCTGCGTGATCTGTGCACTGGCGCCCATCTTATTTAATGTCTTAGCAGTCTCAGTAATATTTTTAGACATCGCTGACTGAACCAATTTAGTAGAGTTCGCAGCTGCTCCTAATGCTTTACCTACTCCAACGCCTATTGCTCCCCCAACTGCTCCAGTGACCGCACCCGTCAATGCCTTCTTTCCTGTGTTATCAAAGTTGACATTACCAACAGCCTTACCTAAGTTACCACCGTTACTTCTGACATTCGTGTCCACCTGACCAGCAACATCACCAACAACATTTCCTAAAGCACCTCCTGCCGCCGCTGCTCCAATAACTACCGCTGCACCACCACCCGTTACCGGCCTTCACCGGATTTTGGTGAATATAGTATAATTTTTTTCCACAAAACTTGTGTAGTCCATAACGGAATACTCAGGGTGCTTCACTTGATAATTTAGCAAAAATCTGGCTTTTTGGTTCACGCCTTACTCTCCTCACTCTTGTTGGCGCAGTTTTGTTGGTGAGGAACACCGATAAAGGCCAGGTTAAAAATATGGCATCATTCGGCAAAAGACTCGCTTCACTCAGGAAGGACAAGAAGCTTTCACAAACGGACTTGGCTAATCAGCTCGAGACTTCCGTCTTCCGTGATCAGCCGATATGAACGCGATGAGATGACGCCCTCCGTGGAGATGGCAAAGAAGATTGCAGACGCTTTGGACGTTCCGCCCGATTACCTGATCGGTTCTTCTTCGGTGCTGGTGAAAGATAAAAAGATGGCGTACCGTTTGGAGTTGCTCGACAAGCTTGAGCAAAAAGAAAGGGAAAGGATTCTCCACGTTATCGATGCGCTCCTGCGTGATGCCCAACTCTCGCACACGCAACAAAAACTCGCTCACTCTTAAAAAGCAAAAGCCCGACTCCCGGGCTTTTCTTTAAAATCCATAATATCGAGAAGTTCAAGCTACTTCAGTTTGCTATTTCTAATCATTGAAAATACTTCGTAAATCAACAAAGCGGCAAGCGTAAGTCCCGCAAACGAAAAAGCAAAAATTATTGACCTATCAGGAAGAACAAACACCACTAAAGCTACTACTGTTATAGAAGAAATGATTAGGTAAGCTATCCGGCCAGCGGTGATTGACCATTCCTTAAACAGAAAGAAGTGCTTTCCCTCAATATAAATTTCAATCACGTTCAGGATCGTAACAAACATGCAAACCAGAACGGATACAATTTGTATAGTCTTCTCCACCCCGTATCCACTTACCACATAAATCGCAGCTGCAAATAGTAGCAATGTTTTTATCCAGTTCTTTTTTAGGTAACTAACAAGATTAGTGATCATGAGTACCTATTTTATTTTTTTTCTTCCTTCTTCTTATCGTCCGTTCCAGTAAAAGTTTTATAAGCCTTCGATGCAACGTTTGAACTTGATACCCCAGTTGCAACTGATCTCGATTTAACATAGCTGTCTAGCTTTTTCTGTGCGGCTTCAACCTTCTCAGCCCTTGCAGGTCTCGGATTACTACCAGCAACTCTTTGCGCTCTATCTAAATCCTTAGCTAATAGCTTTGCCGCTGGTGTATTCTTCGCTGCTTTTTCTACCAAATCGCCAGCTTTCTTTCCAACCGTTTGACCAGCAACCACATCAATAACTACGCTTTTTGCATGAACCTTTCCTTCGGTAGCTAATTGATTGGCTGCACTTGATCCTGCATCAACCGCGACTTCCGTAGCGACCTTGACTAACGTTGATGCATTCTTTAACTTAGAAAGAGTCGATAGTCCACCGCTCAGAGCTCCAGCACCAGCAGAAACTACAATCGAAGTAACATCAACTTCCGTTAATGATGATCCTAAGTCTTTACCTTGTGCAAGATTTGTCGCGACTTGTAAAACGTAGTCTGTAGCAGCGCCAACCAAGGCTCCTATACACCAAGGGCAATCCCCATAAGGATCATTATATTTTACAGGGTTATTGTAAGAATACTGATACGGTGATAGAACCTCTTGCCCCTCTTCATCAGCCTTCGGATCAACCTGCCACCATCTGCCTGTGATGTAATCGTAAGTTCTATCTCTTGATTGGTCAACGTTCAGTCCAAGATCAAACTGTCTTTCAGTATGGAAAGTCTTATCGCCTGTTCCTTGATTGTACAGGTATCTGTTTTCAACTGAGTTTTCCCGTGAGTACGAGTTGAAGGTGAGTCCAAACGGATAATAATCATCCATTTGCATTATTGGCGAAGGCGTATGCCTTACCGTTATATCATCAAAATACACATCCACATAAGTGGGATGCTCGTTGCTTACAAACAGCACGGCAAAGCCCGGCTCGCGCACGGTTACCTCAAGGAACATATCATTGAGTGGGTCTTGTTGTTTCAGTATGCCTGTTAGCTCCTGGTTCTCAACTTATAAAAAAGTTCAGTTTCATATCCCGCCATATAAGGCAAGGTGCTTAACTTGATAAATTTAGTAAAAATCTATAGCCCGTGACTTTTAACCCGCGGCTTTCTCAGGTTGCCCAGGCTTTTCCGCCGGCTTCTTCCACAGATATGCATCCTTTAAAGCTTCCGGGCACGGAAGTGTATTGCAATACCTGCGTTGCTCCTGCTTCGGATGTGAAAAAGCCCGCCATAGTAAGTTCCTTGCACTTCAGAATGAACGGACGTTCTTTCTTTTCTTTTTTGCCATCCTTACCTTCATCATTCTCTCCCTCCACAGCTTTCTGATGCATCGCTTCCACATAGGCTTCCTGTTTCTCAGGAGATAGTTTTAAGAAGTTGCTGCCAAATTCTTCATTTGAACCTGAAATGAATGCATTGAGTTGGTCAATAAAACTTTTCTGTTCATCTTCGGTAAAGCAGTCTTTTACAACCTGCTCAATAAAGTAGGGCACACCGGTCTCAACAGCTCCCGGCGTATCGGTTCGAGGTATGATGATATCGGCCAGTCTGGTGATGGTGCGTGCCTGTTCTTCCGTAAAGAATTCCGGCTTCCAGGTAAGCGCAGGCTCGGCTTTACATCCTTTCAGCAGGGCGGCAATGGTGGAAGCGGAAAGCATGCCGCCCATCACCAGGGCTGTTCTGCGTAAGGCTTCTCTGCGATCAATGGTTTGCATAGTTGGTTGTTTGTTGACGGTTAAAGATTCAATTGTTGCTCACAGGTTTCCTTTTTTCATTTCGTCCACGGCATAGTGGGCGGCACGGGCTGTAAATGCCATATAGGTTAACGACGGGTTTACACAGGCAGCGGATGTCATGAACGAGCCATCGGTAACAAATACATTTTTACAGGCGTGCACCTGGTTGAACTTATTGAGCACCGATGTTTTCGGGTCGTGTCCCATGCGGGCGGTACCCATTTCATGGATACCTAATCCCAAACCACCGGGATTGTCATAGGTAACAATATTTTTGAAACCGGCAGCTTCCAGCATTTCGGCTGCATCGTTCATCATGTGCCTGCGCATGCGGTATTCGTTTTCCTTGAACTCGGTATCGAATTCCAGCACCGGCAAACCATATTTGTCTTTTTTATCACGGTTAATGGTAACACGGTTATCGTGATATGGGAGAACTTCTCCGAAACCCGTCATGCCCAGGCGCCAGGGTCCCGGCTGTGCGGCTTCTTCTTTAAGCTGTTTACCAATAGCCAATTCAGCTACCAGCCGCCACCAACCTTCGCGGCTGGCTCCGCCCTGGTAACCGTATCCGCGCAAAAAAT
>JANWWN010000079.1 GCA_025055435.1 Cyclobacteriaceae bacterium
GACGAAAAACCGCATTTTCTTACTGGTAATCGGTACAGTACTAATTTTTGTTCTGTTTTTTTTGCCGCGATCCGTGGTGCGTAACACCGAGAAGACCCTGACCGACTCAGTGGACGTGCCCAGCAATCCGCATATAACACCAGCGCAGCTGCAGAACCAGTTACGTATCCTGCGCACTTCGTGGGCTGCAGCCGCATCGGCTGAAAAAAGTGCTATCTTTGCCGACTCGCTGGCAGAGCTGTACAGCCAGGCTGGCAGGTTCGACAGCGCAGCCTGGTTTGCCGAACAGGCAGCTTCGTTCTTTAACACCATTGAATACTGGAAAAAAGCGGGTGAGGCGTATTACCAGGCCTACACCTTTTCGGTAGATGAACGAAAGCAGAGTGAGCTGGCAGGAAAAGCCCGTCAGTATCTGAACAAGGTGTTGGAAAAAGAGCCCGGCAACCTGGATGTAAAATGTCAGGTAGCCATGACCTACCTGAGCAGTGCGCCCATGCAGGGTGTAACCATGCTTCGGGAGGTGCTGGAAGCCGACCCGCGTAATCAGACAGCGTTATACAACCTGGGTATGCTGTCGGTTCAGTCAGGACAGTATCAACTGGCTGTTGAGCGCCTTGAAAAATTGCTGGAGGTTAATCCAACCCACACGCAGGGCAGGTTGCTGCTGGGTGTGGCCTACCTGAATACCGGCAATAAAAAGAAAGCGCGCGAACAGTTTGAGTTCATAAAACAGGCAGATTCGGATCCGGCCGTTCAGGCTACGGTTGATTCGTATCTGAAGGATTTAAAATAAAACTAAACTCTTCCGGGCCTGCCGCATTTGCGGGGAAGAACAGAAAACATAAACCCATATGCCAAGCGGAAAAAAAAGAAAGAAACACAAAATGGCGACTCACAAGCGCAAAAAGCGCTTGAGAAAAAACAGACATAAGAAGAAGAACAGATAAGGCAACGCCTTAAGTAAACCTATACGCAACTAAATTTCTGTAACCGTGAGCAACGAACTGATCATCAGTAATGCTCAGGACGGTTGCCGTATAGCCCTTCTTCGTGATAAAACCCTTGTTGAATTTCATCAGGAGTCCGAGGGAAGCAAATTCACCGTAGGCGATATTTACCTGGGCGCAGTTACCAAGGTCGTTCAGGGATTAAATGCAGCCTTCATTGATGTGGGCTACCACAAAGATGCTTTCCTGCACTATCTGGACCTGGGGCCGCAGTTCAGTTCACTGCAAAAGTTTACCAAACTGGTACGGTCCCGGAAGATTTTCGGCAAGCTGGAAAAATTTACACTCGAACCGGACATCGATAAACATGGCAAGATTGGTCAGCAGCTGACCAAAGGCCAGGTCATACCGGTACAAATTGTAAAAGAACCTATATCAACGAAGGGCCCGCGGCTGTCCTGCGAGCTGTCATTGGCCGGGCGCTACCTGGTGCTCGTGCCATTTTCCAATGCAGTAAGCATTTCGAAAAAAATTACCAACAGCGAGGAGCGCAAACGCCTGCTTCGCCTGATTCAATCCATCAAGCCCGAAAACTTCGGGGTCATTGTCCGTACCGTAGCCGAAGGTGTGGAAGTGGCCGACCTGGACCGCGACTTGCGGCAACTGATAAAAACCTGGGAAGACGGCATCGCCCGCCTGCCTGATGCTCAGCCTCGCGATAAACTGATTGGCGAACTTAACAAAACATCGGCCCTCCTCCGCGACCTGCTCAATGAGTCGTTCGACAATATCCTGGTGGATGACAAAAAAATGTATGAGGAAATAAAATCCTACATACGGAACATCGCCCCTGAGCAGGAAAAGATTGTGAAGCTCTATGCCGGTAAAACCAAGTTGTTTGAGTTTTATGGCATTGAAAAACAGATCAAGTCGGCTTTCGGACAAACCGTGAGCCTGAAAGGCGGCGGATATCTGGTGATTGAACATACCGAAGCACTGCATGTTATTGATGTGAACAGCGGTAATAAATCAAACCGGGAAGAAAACCAGGAAACCACAGCGCTTTCAGTTAACACGGAGGCAGCCCGTGAAATAGCCCGGCAGCTGCGGTTGCGCGATATGGGTGGCATTATCGTGGTCGATTTTATCGATATGCGCAGCCATGATAACAAAAAGCTCATCTATAAAATTATGAAGGAGGAGCTGGCGCAAGATAAGGCCAAGTCAACTGTGCTGCCGCTTTCCAAATTCGGTTTGATGCAAATTACACGCGAGCGGGTAAGACCGCAGGTCAACATTGTAACCAAAGAAGTTTGCCCCACCTGTAACGGAACCGGAAAAATCGGAGCCTCAATTCTGGTATCCGATCAGATCGAGCGGGCCCTCGAGTACCTGGTCAGCAAGCAAAACGAACAAAACCTTCTGTTAGCCGTGCATCCCTATTTGTACGCCTATTTCACCCGCGGATTCCCTTCCATACGGATGAAATGGTTTTTCAAATACAAGCGCTGGGTAAAACTGGAAACCGACTCCTCGATGGCGATCACGGAATTTAAATTCCTGAATAAGGAGGGCGAGGAAATTCAGTTAAACAGCTGAAGAGGGACCACCTGAACGCGGCTCATCGCTTGCACGGATGAAAGGGGAGGCCTGCTGATGCAGCCGTATGGCTTTTTTCGATAAAACAATTGCGGCAATCAGCGAAATGATGGTCCCGGTCCAGATACCGGGCACAAAGCTGATGAACCAGAAATAATCGTAAGCGCCGTGAAAAACCGTAGCCACCAATAGTGCAAACAGGCTGTATGAAAATTCATGGCGGTGCGCGAATTTGGCTTTGCCAAGATAATAGCCCATCAAAACAGCGAAGCATCCATGGGCCGGAACGGCTGTAAACATCCGTACAATGCCTGTCGGAATACCGTATTGAAACACATACAAGATATTTTCCAATGTGGCGAAACCCATGCCTACCATGGTGGCATACACGATGCCGTCAAACGGCTCGTTGAAATTGCGGTTGTAATACAGAATAAACCGGATAAACACAAACTTGCTGAACTCCTCAACCAGCGCAACTTTAAAAAAGGCATTGGTAAACTGATCAACCACATTGTCATCATGCAGAACGACCAGTAAATCCAGCGGCCAACTGATGAAGAAGGTGATAAGCGTGCTGGCACCGCCATACACAAAACTGGTTATCAGCAGTCCTAACGGTTCGCGTTCGTGGTGATCTTTTAAGTAAATGTACAGGCCGATTGCCAAACCAGGAGCAAAAGCAAGGGCCAACAACACCAAGACATCCATAACTCAGCGTTAGTTATTCCAGTACGGCCTCAATCGCATCCATTTTGGCAGGTGCGAACTTGCCACTGGTGGCGTATCGAATTATTCCGTTGGCATCGAGCACGAAGAAGTACGGCACATCACGCTTTTCGAAATCGAGGGCATCTTTGTAGGGCTTCAATTCGCCTTTGTAAAAAAGAATATAAGGCTGCAGTTGCGGATCAACATTCTGAATGGCTTTCTTTTTGGCGGTACCGGTGGCCGCAGCATTTACACCGGTAAACATGGGAATAAAATACACATTCACATCGTAGCCAAAACTCTCGAACAATCCTTTGTTTTTTTGAATGAACTTTTCAAATACCGGCTGAAACCAGGAGTTAAGCTCCTCTTCCGACTTTTTCGAGTATGCCAAACCGAGTAAGGTGTATTTACCACGTACAGCTTCGGGCAGCACTACGCGCTCATCGGCTAAATTCTCGGTTTCCATTACCGGAAAAGGCTTACCCACCACCTGTGCCCGGGCGTGAAGAGAAAGCAGAATAAATAAAGCTGCAACTGCATGTTTCATATGCACAAGTTGCGAATAAATCACTAAAACAGGAATTCAGGCCATCAAAACTTCATTTCTGCATAAATTACAGCCTCATTTTTGTACATGCAGCAACCAGTTATCGGTATTCTTGGTGGCGGCCAGCTTGGGCGCATGCTCATTCAGAAAGGCCTTGATTTCGGTTTGAACTTCCGCGTTATGGACCCGGATGCAAATGCACCCTGCAGCGTATTCAGCGGATTTATCGCAGGCCCGATAACCGATTATGATTCCGTTTTATCGTTTGGCAAAACCTGTGATATCGTAACCATTGAAATTGAAAATGTAAACGTAGCTGCTTTGCAGGAGCTGCAACGATTGGGGAAGAAAATTTATCCGCAACCCGAAGCCATAGCCCTTATTCAGGATAAGCGTACACAAAAAATTTTTTATCGCGACAACCATATACCTACGGCAGAGTTTGTGCTTACCGCAAACCGTGAGGAAGTAATAAAAAATAAGTCCTTCCTTCCGGCCGTGCATAAGTTGGGAAGAGAAGGGTATGACGGACGCGGTGTTCAGGTACTCCGCACGGCCGATGATCTTCCAAAAGCTTTTGATGCACCGGGTGTACTCGAAAAGCTGATCCCGTTTGAAAAAGAGATTGCAGTTATTGTTGCGCGAAATGCATCAGGCGAAATATCCGCCTTTCCTCCTGTAGAAATGGTTTTTCATCCGGAAAAAAATCTGGTCGAATACCTTTTTTCTCCTGCACAGATCTCAGAAGTCGTTGCCGGCAGGGCGGTTAGCC
>JANWWN010000007.1:0-53815 GCA_025055435.1 Cyclobacteriaceae bacterium
ATGGGCCTGGGCAGCCGGCCGCTGCACATTGCCCGTAGTCAAAAAAAGTATTCCGATTACAACACCTCGTGCTACCACTTCGTAAATATTCCCAACATACTGGGTTATTGCAAGATATTTTTTAATTTTTCGAACTGTTGTTTGTTGGTAACCGAATTCAGATTTTCCAGCACGCTGAGTTTTTCGCGCTCGGTAAGGCGCCAGCTCAAAGAGGCCCGCATACTGGTGTGGCGAATGCTGTCCATTCCTTGTAAAATGGGCAGGTAGTTTTCGGCCTGATATTGGATGTCAATGCGATGCAGTGGTGCCGAAAACCATTTCCGCGCATGACCCAGCAGCAGGTCGCTGTTAATATCCTGGAAATTTTCAAAGTTATTGTACACCGAGCTGATAGGCTGGGTAATGGCATCAACGATGGATTGGTCCTGTTGAGGCGGTATGGTACCCAGTTTGGGCGAGTCGCGTATGGAAATGAGAATAACACCGGATGTGTTCTTTTCGATCCACTCGTGGAAGGCGAACATAAAACGTATGGCGTCCGTTAGGCCAAAATTATCGGAGATGCCCGCATCCATAATCTGAATGGGCGGTTCGGTGGGAAGGGTAGTATTGGGTGTTATGTAGGGAAAAGTAGCACACATGCGCAAGGCAGAAAGAAAGCGCAGGTTTGCAGAACCATGTTCGCTGAACATTCTGTGGAAATCAACTCCACCGATTTTATCCGCCGTATAGTCGGGCCAGGAATGAATATCCATGTTCATGTAGGAAACCGGTCGCGATGCGATGTAAAGTTTTCGCCCGTCATTTACGATGGTGGGAGAAAGAATGAGCATGGGGACTAAGGCCTGCGCTTCGGCTTGCGAGTAGGCGGAAACGGGTTTGTCCATCATTCTCTCGGTTGATTGATTTAACTGGTCTTCAAATGTGTAAGCCCGGTCGCGTTCGTAATGATTACCTGCATACTCAAATGATGTAAACCCCACAAACAAATCATTCGCCAGCAATGAGAAGATGAGCGGGTTCAGGTTATCGGACGAAATACGGCTGCGATAAGCCGGATCATACGGATTAACGGGTTCCCCGGTTTTTTTTCTCAGTATCAGTTCACGAAAGTATGATGCCCCTACCAATCCACCGGAGGCACCGGTAATCAGAACAGCCCGGTTCATCAGTTCGCCAGCGGTAAGACTGTCGGCATGTTGCAAGGCAGCAAACGTCCACAGCGCAGCGCGTTTGCCTCCTCCGCTTACGCAAAGCAAAACCATCGATGGGGGTGACACAGGGTCAAATTTTTTTCGCCAGTTGTTTAAAATTTGTTCGGTGTCTGCCTTGTCCGCCAACACAGAGGTACTGTCATTGGCTTTACGCAGGTTTTCAATGGTATATTCAACAGGAGGCTTGCGGTAGTTGAGGCCGAATGCTTCGTACTTTTTGGAAAAGAAACCGGAGCCGGCCAGATGGTTGATGATTAAAAAGAATACGAGTCCTGCCGTAGCTGCCCAGTTGCCAAACCAATATTCAAATGCCCCGGCCAGCATAACAAAAATGGTCAGGAAAATCGTGAAACTGGCTGCAGCTGGCAACTGGAAGGTGGGTAAATCCTTGAATATACCGAGCAGCAATACTATGATAAAAATAAAAACCTCAATAACTACGAGGTTAAAGTGATTTTGGTCGAACACCTGTAGCACCGTTGCCCGGTCGTAAAAACCGGTGTCTTCTACTTTTTTAATGCGCAACCCAAGGTCAACGTAGTAATCCACACGTACCTGGTTTTTTCGTGCGATATTCAGTTTTTTCAGTGCACTGGCCCGGGTAACGCCGACATTCTTTTTTATTTTTTCATCAATACGGCACACCATGTACCTGAAAATGTCTTTGTTGGTAAAACGGAAGTATATAAAGAAGATCAGGGTAGTAACGAGATACCCGCTAAACAACCCGGCCAGGTCAATCAATACCGAGCGCTCTGTAGTATATTGGTTGTTGATCTGAAAGACAATGATCTGATAAACGTAAACAATCAGGAAAACTGCCGGAATGATACTGTTGTTGAGAGCAAATCGGGTGAAAGGTTTTGGAAGGGTACCGATAAAAGAAAACCGGTGACCATCCATGATATAAGTTGTGATGTGAAAAGCTGTGGTAAAACCGGCCGTTACACAGCCCATGATGAAGAAGCTGGTAAAATCAACCGAATTGAGATATTCCGGATCAAGAAACAGGTAAGGTATGCCCAGATACTTGCCGAAATTGCCGGTAATCATGGCAAACAGAATAATCCAGCAAAGCACCAGAATAAGATTTCGCTTTAAGTTGTTGAGCAACAACTGAATGGGAAAGGAGTAATAAAATCCGACCAGAAAATGCTGAAGGCGCCGCATAAATAATTTCAAAATATAGGACAATTTTCACTTATACCGGTAAATATCGTCAGGACTTGTCATATGCCTTGCCTAACTTTCCAGCTGTGAGTGTACTTACTATTTATCGCAGTTCGGCCGGTTCGGGTAAAACCCGAACGCTGGCAAAAGTTTTTATTCGGCTGGCCCTTCAATACCGGGCCGACTATTTCCGCCACATCCTTGCGGTAACCTTTACCAACAAGGCTACCCAGGAAATGAAAAGCCGCATCATAAAGTATCTTGATGAGTTTTCAAGAGGTCAAGAAAACGACCTCACTCAGGAACTTTGTAAAGAACTGGGCCTCAACGAAAGCACCCTTCGCGAGCAAAGCAACGAGGTACTGCGACTTATCCTGCACAAGTACAGCGACTTTTCCATCAGCACCATTGATGCGTTCTTTCAGCGTGTAATCCGCGCCTTTACCCGCGAGGCTGGTCTGGCAGGCGACTACCGGTTGATTGTTGACGTTGACGAAGTTCTGGATGAGGTGGTCAATGAACTGCTTGATGAAACCGGGCAGAACAAACAACTTACCCGATGGCTCATCGAGTTCACTTTACATGCCCTTGAAAACAGGCAGCAGTTCGATATCCGAATCGACCTGAAAGAGTTTGCCAAAATTTTATTGAAAGAGGAGTTCAGGCAGATTGAAAAAGATATCGTTTCGTTTTCTCCTGAGCAGGTTAGAGAGGTGATGAACAAACTAAATAAGATTCGGTATGGATTTATTAACCAACTTAAGGGCTGGGCATCGGAAGCCATAAACTGGTTTGATGAAAACGGATTGGAAGCAGAAGATTTTAAGCACGGCCAACGAGGATCGGTTTATTCCTGGTTTCGGAATGTGGCGGAAATTAAAAATGCGGCGGATGTTGAAGACCTGGGCAAGCGTGCGCGTGCCGACTTTCTGCATGCCCGCAACTGGCCCGGCAAAAATCCGGTAAAGGAAGAGCGGATTATACAATTTGCCGAAACTAAAGGAATCGAGCTGCTCCAAAACATCACCAGTTATCGCGACAGGCATTTTAGCCGCGCACTTACAGCTGAAATTATCCTGGAAAACCTTTATCTCTTTGGCTTAACACAGGATTTGATTCGCAAACTCAGCGATTACCGCAGGCAGCATAACGCTATGTTGCTGGCCGAAGCGCCCTCGCTTTTGCAGGGCATCATCAGCGAAAGCGAAACACCTTTTATTTATGAAAAGGTGGGGTCTTTTTACCGGCATTTTCTGATCGATGAATTTCAGGACACATCGGGTTTGCAGTGGAATAATCTTCGGCCGCTCGTTATCAACAGCCTGGACCAGGGCTATGAAAGCATGGTGGTAGGCGATGTCAAACAGGCTATTTACCGCTGGCGCGGTGGTAATCTGAAATTGTTGCACCAGGAAATTGAAAAGCACGTGGGCCCCGAACGCGTGAAAACAGAGCAACTTGGGGTGAACTACCGAAGCGGGCGACAAATCATTGCGTTTAATAATGCGTTCTTCCAGGCCGCTTCGGAGATTGTAAAAAACTTAACGGGTGCTTCCATTTCTGCCGATGTCTTTACCGATGTGGCACAAAGGCACCAACGCGATTATGATGGCTTTGTGCAGATTGAATTTATTCCAACCAAAGGAAATAGCAGTGCGTGGAAGGAAGAAGCAAAAAATAAGCTATGTGCACTTATTGAACAGTTGCAGCATCGTGGCATACAACCTCGCGATATCGCCATACTGGTGCGAAGCAACCGCGAAGGAGAGGAAGTCATCACCCATCTGGTAAATTATCAGTATTCCGATAAAGCAAAGCCCGGCGTGCGATACGAGGTGCTATCCAACGAATCACTGCGAATCGACAGTGCCGCTTCGGTTAATTTGCTGTTGTATGCCATGCGTTATTTATATAATCCTGATGACGACCTTGCACGTGCCGGACTGTCGTTCGAATATAACCGCATCCACACATCCCAACCCCTGTCGCGGGTTATGCAGGTTACCAATTCGAAAAATTTCCGCGACCATCTCCCATTGGAGTTCTTTCGTCAGGAAAATCGTCTCCGCACACTTCCGTTGTATGAATTAACCGAAACGCTGATTGGCATTTTTGATCTTACACGCCAACAAGGCGAGATAGCATACCTGCAGGCCTTTCAGGACATGGTGCTTAATTTCAGCATACGCGAACAAAATGAACTGGGCGATTTCCTCATCTGGTGGGAAGAAGTGCGCGAAACGGACCGGGCAGCCATTAAATCGGCTACTGAAAGTAATGCGATGCAGTTGCTAACCATTCACAAATCTAAGGGTCTTCAGTTTAAATATGTGATTATACCGTTTTGCAACTGGAAGCTGGATCAGTCAAGTGAGCATGTGATGTGGGTGCGCACCGATAAGCCACCTTTTTCCGATCCGGGTGTTTTGCCGGTTAAATATGGTTCCAAACTGAAGTATAGTTTTTTTAAAGATGATTACGAGACCGAGCGCTCCAGTTCATACCTCGACAATCTCAACCTGTTGTATGTTGCTTTTACGCGTCCCGAAAAAGGTTTATTTATCATAGCGCCCCGTCAGGAAAATGAAAAAGTTAAAACCGACGAAGGGATAAGCGAGGTGAGTAAACTGTTAATGCAGGCACTGGAGCAAAATACTGCGCTGTCGGGCAGCGGAGATTTGCGCTTATGGGGTACTCTTTCAGATGAGACGCCGGAGCCTGCAGTTCAGGCATCTGACGGCTTGAATCGGTACGATACGTTTTCATGGCGCCAACGTCTTATTATACGTACTGCAGCAACGCCCGATTCTGAAACCCTGCGCGAAGAGGGAATACGGCTGCACAATATCCTTTCACGGCTTCAGTATGCTGATGAGCTACCCGACCTGATGGAGCGCCTTATCCAGGAAGGTGCACTTTCGCAGGAAGAAGCAGATAAGCTGAAGCAGAAAATATCTTCCTGGCTGGAAGATACGCTGGTGAAATCCTGGTTCGACAGGACATGGCAGGTGCGTACCGAAGTGCCCGTATTGCTTCCCGGTGGCGACCATAAGCGCATTGACCGTTTGGTCATGCGGCCGAATCAAACCATTGTGGTTGATTTTAAAACAGGCCGTCCCGATCAGACGGCTGATGAACTCCAGGTGCGCGAATACATGCAGCTGCTAAGTGATATGGGCATGCGCAACGTGAAGGGTTATGTATTCTATACCCGGACGGGCAGAACCTCCGAAGTAAAATTATCTGCCAGAGCAGGAAAAAATAAAACCGACAACAATCAGCTTTCACTGGACTTCTGATATGCAGAACACAACACCATTTCTGTACGAAGTTGCTGAGGCGCTGGTAAAACAAGGCAAAACGCCTGATTCGTTTACCATCATATTTCCGAACAGGCGCAGCATTCTGTATTTCAGAAAGCATTTTTCAGGCTTTTTTAATCGTCCTGTCTTCGGGCCCGAACTGCTCACCTTCGATGAATGGATTACCGGCTTAACGCATGCTGAAGTGCCGGACAAAATCCGGCTTGTTTATGAACTTTACAAAGTTTACCGGGATATTACCGGATGGAATGAATCGCTTGATTCGTTTTATTACTGGGGCAGCATGCTGCTTCGTGATTTTGACGAAATCGACAAACACCTTGTTAATCCAGACCATGTTTTCAGGGATTTGTCGAATGAAAAAGAACTGGACGCAGCTTTTGATTATCTTACAGAAGAACAGAAAAAGTTTCTCAACGACTTCTGGTCAGGATTCAATGCCTCGCACAGTAACCATCGGGCACGGTTTAAACAACTGTGGATTCAGCTGGCTCCCGTGTACCATGCATTTCAGGAAGTTTTGACTAAGGAAAATCTTACTTACGAGGGCCGCTTATATCGCGAAGCTTCAACCCGGATTCATACCTTGCAACCGCCTGCCCGGCAAATGGTGTTTGCGGGATTTAATGCATTAACACCGGCGCAGGAAAAAATCGTGGTACATGCCGTAAAAGAGTGGAATGTTCAGGTTTATTGGGATGTGGATGAATACTATTTAAATTCAGAATGGCAGGAAGCCGGTCTCTTTCTAAGAAAATATAAATCACATGCGGTACTCGGGCGTACTTTTCCTGCCGATGTTCCGGCCAACTTTCGCAGGCAAAAGAACCTGAAAGTTTACGGCTCACCACAGGCTACCGGTCAGGCTAAAATACTTGCACAGGTTTTACAGGAGGCCCTACAAAGCGGAATGAAACCGGAAGAAGCAGTGATTGTGCTGCCGGACGAAAAAATGTTGTTGCCGGTTTTGCACGCGGTATCCGAGCAGGTGGAAAAACTCAATGTTTCCATCAGCTATCCATTGCGTTTCACACCTTTGCCTTCTTTTATCGAGCAGATTGGCCGGTTGCAAAATCAATTCAGCAAGGATGCTTTTAGCGGTGCGCAGGTACTTTCGCTTTTATCGCATCCGTGGCTGCGTGCTGTAAGCCCGGATACGCAACGTAATTTTTTCAGGGAGATTACCCGACACAACCGCGTACGTGTTCCCGTCAGTTCGTTTAGCGATTCACCCGCAATAATCCGGCTTATTTTCCGTCCGGTACGAGCCGAAGAACTGCCGGATTACCTGGTACAGATTTTTCAAATGCTTTCCGGTTCTGAAGAAATCGGCAAACCCGATCGCGAGTATATAAATCAGGCCTTGCGTTTGCTGCTTCAGTTGCAGGGTATTCCCGAAGCCTTCAGCTCTTGGGATACTTTTTTACTGCTTTACCGCCAGCTCATAAATGAAACGCGGATACCTTTTGTAGGCGAACCGCTTCAGGGACTTCCGGTTATCGGTATGCTGGAAACCCGAAACCTTGATTTTAAATATGTCTTCATGCTTTCCGTAAACGAGGGAGCTTTGCCGCCCTTCGAACGCAGCGGTTCCTATCTGACTTACTCCTTGCGCAAGGCATACGGTTTGCCGGTAGCTAATCATGATGATGCCATTTCGGCCTACCTGTTTTATCGCATCCTGCAACGTGCGCAAAACATTGCATTGTTTTACAATACCGAGCCCGATGATCTGGGCCGCGGGGAAATGAGCCGGTTTTTACAACAATTGCTTCTCGAATCCGATCCGCGGCCGCAACCGGTTATCGTAACCAACCGGCTTAAACCTCAGCCTGTACGACCCATAGTCATTGAAAAGACCGATGAAGTTTGGGAGCAACTTATGCAGCGCCAACAAAGCAACTGGAAAGGGCAGGGGTTAACGCCTACGGCTTTGTATTCCTACCTGGTCTGCGGAGTGCAATTCTATTTTCGCTACGTACTGGGTTTGCGGGAGGCACGTGAAATTGAGGAAGATATGAATGCCCGTGTTACCGGAAACATTCTGCACGATACGCTTGAAATTTTTTACAAAAACCTGACCTTAAAAAAGAAGACGAACCTGATTGAGCCGGCAGACCTGGAAAAAGCTAATGACCTGTTAGCAACAGCCCTGGACCAATCGTTTCAAAAGGCATTTGGAGTACCTGAAGGCCATGTCATGGACTATGAAGGACGATTGTTAATTATGCGGGAGGTTATTGCGCGATTTGCGCAT
Organism: Cyclobacteriaceae bacterium; assembly: GCA_025055435.1. Lineage (GTDB taxonomy): Bacteria > Bacteroidota > Bacteroidia > Cytophagales > Cyclobacteriaceae > UBA2336. Next base: position 7,965 of record JANWWN010000007.1, read on the forward strand.
CAGGTTATAAGGATGGATCGCGCATATGCCCCGTTTGAATTGCTGGGCACCGAACAGGCCGATTATCGCTACCGGTTTACTATTCCAGGCACCGATTTGCAGGCAGAGACAGGCGGAAAAATTGATCGCATCGACAGGAAAGATGACGTTGTCCGGATCATTGATTACAAAACGGGAGCAGATAAAATGAGCTTTAAGAGTCTGGAGGAGCTGTTTACACGTGGCCGAAATCCGGAAAAGGCCGTGTTTCAAATCTTCCTGTATGCGTTGTTGTATCTGCGAAATAATGACCAGCAGAAAAGTTTCAGGATTGTGCCCGGTATTATGGGGCGTAAACAGATTTTTGCAGATGATTTTCGTTTTGGTTTAACCGATGATGCCCGTCCGATGCTGGATGAATTTGAAGCGCGGCTGAAAGATATGATATCTGAGCTTTTCAGTCGCGAGGTTGCTTTTACGCAAACATCCAATGTGAATACGTGCGAGTACTGTGCATTCAAGCGGATTTGCTACCGATAATCATGATTTATTCAGATACGCCGAATACATCCACACCATCTTTTCCTGTTGACGGATGTAATCGCTCATGAGTGCATTGGTGCCCTCGTCACCAATTTCTGCTGAAAGATGCAGGATATGCCGTTGTTGCTTCAGTATTTCCTGAAATGCTTTAAGTATTTCCTCTACAGCCTTAAAACCATCCTGCACCTCACGACTTTCTTTTACAGCCGATTCATTCAGGTAATCGGAGAATTTATGGTTGGGAGAGTGACCGAGTGTAAGGATACGCTCGGCTACATCATCGATTTTCATCAACAGGTCATTATACAACTCTTCGAATTTGGCATGCAGCTCAAAAAATTTTTCTCCGCGAATGTTCCAGTGATAGCCGCGAACGTTTTGATAAAACACCGAATAATTGGCCAACAGCCTGTTCAACAAGGCAGCCAGTTCCGTGCTTTTTGCTGCGTCCAGTCCGATGCGATTCAAAGTGCTCATAACTGTCTCGTTTTTTCTAAATAAGAAAAGATTTTAAATCAATTTCCCTGACAAAAATCATGCGGTACGATGATGTTTACAAAGCTTACCGCCCATAGGATGCTGAGCTGGGGTCATCGTTCATCATCGCGGTCGCGCTTGATTTTTACTTTTGCCGGTGGCCCAACCTGTATGGGCGCTTTTTCAATTTCCAGGTTAGCGGCCTCGATACCATAATGTTCTTCAGTTGACAAACTGAACTTTTTGAGGAGCCGGTACCCCTGGATAATAAGCCGTTCAAAGTTTGAAATTTCGCTGTCGGCCGATGCCCAGGACTGAATAATGATATACTTGAAATCGGCCATCTGGCTGTATTTGTGTAGGGAAGGATAGGGACTGATCAGGTCAACCTCACCCGAATCGGCCATCTCGTGAATGATTTTGTTGAACAACAGATTCAGGCGGTGGTCGGCTTTAAAACCGAGCTTTATCCGAACAAAAAAGCACCGCTTCGGAATGATGGTATCAATGGCGTATTTACTGGTAAACGGACTATCAACCGTATCTATGTGAATAAACCAATACACATCTGCACGCTTGGGGCGCTTTCTGAAAATGGAGTAGATGATATTCGAGTCAATGTACCGCTTACTGTCGGCCACAGCCAGGTAAACCAGATGGGTGGCCTCCTTGGGAACGGTGGTGTCGGCCTGCAGGTCCTTGAGCATTTCCACGTAGTGCTTCAGGTCAACAAATTCAATGTGGCGCGCCCGGAGTTTACGTGCCCGTAACTGGATGTAAAGAATGACAAATAAAAAGCCGGCAATTAAAAAAGTTACAAAGCCTCCGTGAGCAAACTTGTCGAGGTTGGAAATTAAAAACATGCCTTCCAGTGAAAAGAAGAGTACGCCAAGTGCAATGGACCGCAAGGTTGACTTCTTCGATAAAGAAAAATAATAGACCAGTAACGAAGAGGTCATCAGCATGTCAATGGTAATAGCCAGTCCGTAAGCGCCTTCCATGGCAGATGATTCGCGGAAGTACAACACCATGAAAATGCAGCCGATCATTAATATCCAGTTAATGGAAGGAATGTATATCTGGCCTTTTGTTTGTGCCGGGTACCGTACGCGGGTCATTGGCCATAACTTCAGTTTCATGGCCTCGTTCACCAAAGTAAATGTGCCGCTGATTAATGCCTGACTGGCAATTATTGCTGCCAGCGTAGCGATGATAATACCAAATGGCAGAAACCATTCAGGCATGATGGAGTAAAAGGGTATGCGATCGCCCAGCACGGAACCTTCCTGCTTCATTAACCAGGCTGCCTGACCGAAATAGTTTAACAGCAGTGAAATTTTTACAAAGGTCCAGCCTACGCGTATGTTGCCTTTACCCACATGGCCTAAGTCGGAATATAAAGCCTCAGCTCCGGTGGTACACAGAAATACGGCACCAAGAATCCAAAAGCCACCCGGATATTGAGTTAACAGGTTAACGGCGTACCAGGGATTGATGGCTTCCAACACCTGCGGTTGTTGTATAATCTGTATGCTGCCCAATGTGCCGATGGTGACAAACCACAACAGCATCACTGGCCCGAACGTGGAGCCAACCACACCGGTACCGAACTGCTGAAATACAAATAATGCAATCAGGATAACAATAACGATTTGAACGGTAGGAATATCCGGATTATAATACCGCAGACCTTCAACTGCAGAAGACACGCTGATGGCCGGTGTGATGAAGCCATCGGATATCAGAGTTGCGCAGCCAATAATGGCAGGGTAAACCACCCAGGAAGCTTTATACCGGCGCACCAATGCATATAATGCAAAAATTCCTCCTTCGCCCTTGTTGTCAGCGTTAAGAGCAAGGTACACATACTTGAAGGAGGTGATGAGGGTAAGTGTCCAGAATACGCACGAGAGGCCCCCATAAATCAGTTCCTTGGAGATCACCCTTTCACCGGAAATGGCTTTGAATACATACAGCGGAGATGTGCCTATATCTCCATAGATGATGCCGAGGGATATGAGTACGCCGGCAGCCGATAGTGGAATGGAGTATTTGCTGTAGCTGCTGGATTCCGGGTTATTCATGTGCGGGGCTAAGGTAAAAACTTTACCGAAAACTTATTGTGGCCGGCCAATAATCAGCCTGTTGCTCTTATCGTAGCTGAAATAACTCCAGAGCCAACTGAAAAACACAAAAATCTTGTTCCGAAAGCCTACCAGGTACATCAGGTGAACAAACATCCAGACGTACCAGGCAAAAAAGCCCTGAAAATGCATGCCGCGTAAGTCAACTACCGCTTTGTTTCTTCCGATCGTGGCCATGCTTCCTTTGTCGAAGTAGCGGAAGGGGAGCATCGGTTTTCCGGCAGCAAGTCGTTTAAAATTTTTAGCAAGCCACCTTCCCTGCTGCATGGCAGGCGGTGCCATCATCGGATGGCCGCCTTTCCATGCCGGGTCACCTTCCATAACGGCAACATCGCCCAGTGCAAAAATATTTTCGTAACCGATGACGCGGTTATAAACATCAACCCGTATTCTTCCTGATGGTGCCAGGCAATCGGGTTTCAGGCCGGGCAGCGGGTTGGCTTTTACACCGGCAGTCCATATCAAGGTTTTAGAAAGAAGTTTCTCATTATTGTTCAACAACACCTCATCGCCATTATAGGATTTAACCGCTGTATTCAACATAACTCTTACGCCCATTTCCGAAAGATAATGCAGCGCTTTTGAGGAGGCCTCCTCCGACATTCCGCTTAATAACCGAGGCCCTGCTTCAATCAGGTAAATGTCCATCTCTTCCAGTTGCAGTTCCGGATAGTCTTTCGGAAAAACATGTTTTTTCAATTCGGCCAACGCTCCGGCCAGTTCAACACCTGTGGGTCCGCCTCCCACAATCACAAAATCCATGAGGCTGTTGCGAAGCCGGGCATCGCTGGCTAACAGGGCCTGCTCAAAATTCCGGATTATGGTGTTGCGCAGTTTTATGGCATCGACTATGGATTTCATGCCCAAAGCATATTGCTCCACATCTTTTAATCCGTAAAAATTAGTGTTTGCGCCGGTAGCCAACACCAGGTAATCGTACGATATGCTGCCAATCGAGGTGTCAATCTGCCGGTCATCCGGCCGTATGGCAATCACTTCGCCCATGCGGAAAAATATTTTGCGCTGCCGCTGGAAGCGCTTTCGGAAAGGAAAAACTATGGAACTGGTTTCCAAACCGGAAGTAGCGACCTGATACAGTAATGGCTGGAAAGTGTGATGATTATATTTATCAATGAGCACGGTTTGGTAGTTGGCAGAGGCAAGTGCCTTAACCAGTTCTAACCCACCGAAACCTCCGCCAACAACCACAATCCGGGGCAAGCCGATATGGGCCAAAACGGTCTGTTGAGTTTGGGTTTCGGTTTGCATGGAGCTACCAAAATTAAACAGTCATTTAGTTTTTAAAAATTTAACTTAAAGAGCGGGCCAAACCCTGCCGGTTTCTTTCGAATTATCCAATCGCCTGTTTTAATCAGAGCAAAACCTTTTATTTTTGAAAGGATAAATCAGATTTTATGAAGCACGGGCTTTACATCCTCAATATTGCTCTACTGGTTCTGTATTCCTGCGGTGCACGCGAAAAAGCCGAATTACAGGCACAGGTTGATTCGCTGAAAGTTGAACTGGAAACTTCACAACGACTGGCCAATACCTTGATGGAGGTAGGTGTGCTGATGGACTCCATTGATGCCAGCCGGCAACTGCTGCGCATTAATATGGTTGAAGGAACGACCTATGATGACTATACCGCACGGATGAAGGATATCAACAAGTATGTAAAAGAAACTGAACGAAAAATTGACGAACTGGAGAAAGCCCTGAAAAAATCCCGCGGGGCCGTGTCCGCGTATGCCAAACAGGTAACTAAACTTAAAGCCGATCTGGAAGCGAAAACCAATGAGATCATTGCACTTCAGGAACAGGTTGAAAAGTACCGCAATGAAAACCGCAATCTTTCCGATCTGGCAACGTTGCTCGAAGATCAGCTTGCCGATAAGGAGATGCAGATTCGGGCAAAAGAGCAGGAACTGGCGCTCCTCGAATCGCGCATTCAACAGGTTATGATCCAGTCCAAAGTGAGCGAGGCCGATGCCACTTATGCCCGTGCCCAGGCCATGGAGGAAGCTGCTAACCGTACCAAATTAGCGCCGAAAAAGAAGAAAGAAACGCTAAAAGAAGCACTTGATCTATACCGTAAAGCATATAGCCTGGGCAAGAAGGAAGCGGCTGATAAAATAAACGAATTGGAAAGGAAACTGAATTAAATCACCTCCTCCATACCAATCAGAAAAATGGTATAAACAATATACCCGATAAATAGAAGCAGGGCCTCCCAGCGATCCAGTTTGCGTTGGTTTAAGGTGAACATAAATATCATCAGCACCATGGAGGCAACGAATAACACCTTTAAATCAAAATTCAGTGCGATGTTGTAGTTCAATGGCTGAACAACGCCCGTTACGCCAAGAATGAAAAAGATGTTGAAGATGTTGGAACCCACCACATTGCCAATTGCGATATCGGTATTCTTTTTATAAGCTGCTACAGCTGAAGTAGCCAGTTCGGGCAAGGAGGTTCCGGCTGCAAGAATGGTTAGCCCGATAATTTTCTGACTCAATCCGAAATAGTTGGCGATTAACACGGCGTTATCGACCACCAGTTTTCCGCCTAACACCAGCATACTGATGCCGGCAATTACCAGAATAACGGAAATCGGGGTAGTAAAAATTTTAATTGGTGCCTCCTCATATTCCGATTCAAACTTCATGGTGCGGTAAACATACATCATGAAGAAAAAGAAAAATATGAGCAGGATAATCGCATCTGTCCGCGAAAGCGAATCGGTAGCTGCACCCTGCAACCAGCGGTCGTTTACCAACAGATAAAGAACGATAATGGCCGCGATGGAAATGGGCACTTCGAAACGCACAGTGTTGCGCTGCACCACCAGCGGGTAAATGAGTCCGGATACTCCAAGAATACACAACAGGTTAAAATTGTTACTGCCTATCACGTTGCCGAACGAAGCATCGGCTTTGCCGTTAATGGCCGAGAACAGGCTTACAATCAGTTCGGGTGCGGAAGTGCCAAACGATACAACCGTTAAACCGATGGCGATGGTGGAGATGCCCAATTTTTTGGCCATGGAAGAGGCGCCACTCACCATCAGGTCGGCACCTTTAATCAAAATAATAAATCCGGCAATGAGCAGGACGATCGCCCATATCAACATGGCACGAGGGTTTGTTTGACGGCCTAAAATATGGGTTTTTAAGAATAAGGTAAAAGGTCTTACCTTTTTAAAATAAAAGAACCGGTTTGTTGATACGCTTCGTTTCGCTTAACCCTTTTCCATGCCAATCAGATAAATGGTGTACACAATGTAGCCCGAAAGCAACAGAAAGGCCTCCCAACGGTCGAGTTTGCGTGTATTCAGTGTAAACATGAAGATCATAAGTACCAGGGTGCTCGCTCCCAGAACATACAAATCAAGATTCATCGCGGCATTGTAATTCATGGGGCTTACCGTACCGGTAACGCCGAGAATGAAAAAGATGTTGAAAATGTTGGACCCCACCACATTACCGATGGCGATATCTGTATTCCTTTTATAAGCAGCTACGGCTGAGGTTGCCAGTTCGGGCAGTGAAGTACCTGCTGCCAGAATGGTAAGGCCAATAATTTTTTCGCTAAGTCCGAAATGATGGGCCAGGGTAACGGCATTATCCACCACCATTTTGCCGCCCAGCACCAACATGGCCAGTCCGCCAACAGTGAGCAAAATGGCCATACCCGTGCTGTACAGTTTAATCGGAGCTTCCTGATAATCCGACTCCTGTTTCATGGTGCGGTAGATGTAGAGCAGAAAACAAATAAAGAACACCAGCAACACCAATGCATCGGTACGTGAAAGCCGGTTTTGCTCTGCACCCCACAACCAGACATCATTCACAAGCAGAAAAAGCAGTACGGCAGCCAGTATGGAAATGGGTACTTCATATTTAACCGTGTTGCGTTGCACAACCAACGGGTGAATAATACCGGCAACACCTAGGATAAACAACAAGTTAAAGTTGTTGCTGCCGATTACGTTGCCAAATGATGCGTCTGCTTTGCCGTCCAGTGCTGAAAGCAGACTAACAATCAGCTCCGGAGTTGACGTACCGAATGCAACAACCGTAAGACCGATAGCTATGGCGGATATGCCCATCTTCTTTGCAATTGACGAGGCACCGCTGACCAGAAAATCGGCACCCTTAATAAGAACAGCAAAACCCACTATGAGAAGTACGAAAGTCCAGAACATGAACAGAAAATTTTATGCCAACTAAGGTATCGTTTTTATAAACGTGGGATGTTTAGACAATGGATATTTTTCTTGGCTCCTGTTTGCTATCAAAACCATTTCTTTACTTTAAAATAGATTAACATGCCAACCGCCAGAACAAACATGACCAACATGACTGTGGGATATCCGTACTTCCATCGTAATTCCGGCATATAATCGAAATTCATCCCGTAAATCCCGACAATAAAGGTAAGCGGAATAAATATGGTTGAAATGATGGTCAGCACTTTTATCACATTATTCAACTGGTTGTTTTGTGTGTTGATATGGATATCGAGCAGGGATGCAGTGAGGTCCTGATAGGTTTCCAAAGAATCAATCAGGTGAACAACATGATCATAGACATCGGCAAAGAAGCGTGTTGTTTCGGCCTGGATAAAAGGTGAATCATCTTTAATAAGTTTTGATAAGGCATCCCGTACCGGATATACCGCTTTGCGCAGATAAATCAGCTCCTTGCGGATGCGCTGAATGCGCTGAAAGGTAAACTGACTGGTCTTGCCTTCTGCCAGCTCCTCCTCAATACGTTCAATGCGTTCACCTACATTATCCAAAACCGTATAGTAGTTATCGACAATAATATCAATTAACCGATACAACAGGTAGTCAGGTCCTTTTTTCCTAACACGACCCTGGTCCAGCCGAATGCGGTTTCGAAATGCATCGAACAAGTCGCCCTCTTTTTCCTGGAAGGAGATGAGGTAATTGTGGCCCAGCACAAAACTGATTTGCTCGTAATCAATGTATCCTACCTTTATGCTATGAAGCATCTTCAGGGTAAAAAAGAGGTACTCGTCATATTCTTCCGATTTAGGTCGCTGGTCGTCCAGCACGTCCTCAATCAACAGGGCATGAAGGTTGAAGTGCTGTTGAATGGCTTGAATAATTTCAATGTTTTCCAGGCCGTCCACATTCAGCCAGTTCACCCGGTCCGGCTTTATTTCGGTTAGTAAGTCCTGAATGGACAGATTATCGAGCTTTTCGTACTCATCACGGTTGTAGGTTATCAGCTCCAGAATCTCACCGGTCTGGGTTTCGGACGTCAGTATATTCTTCTTCGACATGGTGTCGGTTTTCCGGCAATTTACACATCCCCTGGTAAAAGGACTGGCTTATTGCACCGTACCGGTTTTTAAAGCCATCTGCCGGTTGTATTATTGTGGCGCCATGGCCCTGCAACTGGAGGATATAAAAGCACCGATAGCCCGCGAAATGGAGGAGTTCGAGCGAAAATTCCGGGCCTCCATGCAAACACGCGTCATGTTGCTGGACCGCATCATGAACTACATCGTAAAACGAAAAGGCAAACAAATGCGGCCCATGTTTGTCTTTCTTTCGGCCGGTACATGCGGAGCCATCACCGAATCAGCTTACCGAGGCGCAGCACTTATCGAGCTGCTTCATACGGCTACCCTTGTTCATGACGATGTGGTTGATGATGCCAACTACCGAAGAGGATTTTTTTCCATCAACGCGTTATGGAAAAATAAAATAGCTGTTCTGGTAGGCGATTTTCTGTTGTCCAGAGGACTCATTCTTTCAGTAGAAAACAAAGAATACGATTTGCTGCAGATTGTAACGGAGGCCGTGCGCCAGATAAGCGAAGGTGAACTGCTGCAGATGGAAAAAGCCAGGAGACTGGATATACGAGAAGAGGACTATCTGGAAATTATCCGGCAAAAAACCGCATCGCTTATTGCTGCCTGCTGTGCCGTTGGAGCAACAGCTGCCGGTGCGGATAAAAATCGCGTGGAACAATTCAGAATTTTTGGCGAAAAGGTGGGAATGGCTTTTCAGATTAAAGATGACTTATTCGACTATGGTGAAGAAGAAATCGGCAAGCCGCGCGGAATTGACATTCGTGAAAAGAAGATGACACTGCCACTCATTCATGCACTGGGTAAAGCGGGCTGGATGGAAAAACGAAAAATTTTACGAATGATTAAAAGCGAAAACCCGGAAAAAGGCTACGTGCAGAAAATAATCAGTTTTGTTAAAGAGTCGGGTGGATTGCACTATGCTACCCGGCAAATGCAAACCTTTCATGCCGATGCGCTTGCCTTACTGACCGATGTGCCTGAATCGGCTTACAAGACCTCGCTCCAACAGCTTGTTCAGTTTACAATCGAGCGCCCGATTTAGCCGGCATCCGATTGAGTCTCTCCGTAATTTCACGACCGGCTTCCAATATTGCATAAGTTTTCCAGAAATCCAGTTGCTCAGGAGAAAGGGTTTCAACGGCTGGTCCGGAATTACAAGGGATAAATTTTCCTGCGGTTTGCCACCACCGTTGTGCCTGGTTGCGTGCAAGGCTCCGGTCTACATCAAACCAGTCAATGCAGGTATCGGAAATCAGCCATGGACCCGTAGCGGAGCTTTGTTTTTCAAAAATCAAACTTCGCATGTGGGTGCCGGTGGTTTCGTTGTTAAAGTGCTGTAAGGAATACGACAGGGTTTCGGGTTCGGTCATGATAACGTCCCAAAATTTTTTGGATGAAATAATTTGTCCGGTAGTAAGGAGATAACCAAAGCCGGGTTCGATAACCTCTTTTGTAAGGGGGCAGCGCGACACGTATTTAGATCGGCCTGCTCCGGTAATACGGGAAATCCAGTTCATAATAAAGTATTTTACTAACAGATACTTAAAGGCTTGAGAAGAGTTGCATAAACAATGCCGGTTGAGGTATAACCGTATGAACGGACATTTTTGTACATAATGAGCGGTACCAACGTACTGCCGGTGGCGTATAATTGTCCGAGGGTGAACAGCTACTGTTCGTTATTGTCACGTTAACCGGAGAGGAAAATTCAAACCTTTCAGGGTCGAGGTAATTTGTCTTGTGTTCTACAAACATGCTATCCCTTCGGGGGTTGTTATCGGTTTATCAGGAATCTGAAGGATTTCCATGTTTGTAGAAAAGGTTTATAAGGTCCGTTTCGACCCTGAAAAGGTCGGATTATTGATTTGTTATACCCTGATCAACTCCCTGCAGATTTTGTCTGATTTTTCCTGATGCGTTCGTAATTGGCTAAGAAATCTTCCAGTCGTTCGGCACTGATTTTTTTGCCGATGATTTTCTTTTTATCGTCTAAAACATAGATGGTAGGAGTAGTTTGCGCATCATACAAATCATGGTAAGAACCTACGTAAGTGCGCGGACCATTGACTGTTACCCATGTCATTTTCATCTCTTTTATATAATCCCGCATCTTCTGCATGGACGTATCTGCGCTTACTGCAAATACCTCTAAATCGAAACGCTGTTTGTTTTTATTGTAGAACGATACCAGCTTAGGTGTTTCAACTTTACAATGCCCGCAATCAGGATCAAAAAAGTAAACAATGGTGTATTTGTTTTTTAAAGCGTAAAGCGAACGTGGTTGCAGGTTCATATCCTGCATGATCAGATTAGGAGCTGTTCGCCCGATCAGGCTTTTGCGCAACTGGCTGGCATGGTCTTTCAGATTTTTTTTCAGCTTTTCGTTTATCCAGAAATCCATCTCGCCCGAAGCAAAGTAAGTGTCATACATATAAACGAATAATTCGTCCAGTCCCATGATTTCAGGATTCTGGTATTTGATGGTAATCAGCCATACCATGTACTTGTAGGTCTCCTGATTTTTCTTGGCCCGGTCAATCAACCAGTGAATGGCTTTTTTTAGGGAATCAACCTGTGGAACAAAAAGCTGATCCAGATATTCGTTTACTTTTTTGCTATAGAGTGGTTGCGGTAGCCTTATCAGTGCGTCATCGCTTAGGTCAAAATTATCGAAGAAGTGCTGGCGGTAATAGCGCAACTGGAAAGTGGAGTCAATTGAGCCATCGGCTTTTTTGGGCGGGTCGGGAATTTCAATGCGTTGCTGGGTTTTTAGCAGTCGCGCGGTCATGGTTTGCGGATACCTGGCAATGATGTCTTTCTGATAGGCAATTACCTTTTCATTGATTTTATTCCATCCTTCGCGTGCTTCCTTTTTACGTTGCTCGTCTTTACTGGTGGTGTCCTGTAAAATTTTAATGAATGGTTCCGCCTCCTTGTTGCGTTCCATGTTGAAGCGCATATTGTCGAAGAACAAACGGTTATCTTCATCACCGGTAATCATGGCTTTGCGGATGTAATCACTCGCATCAGTCTCGATGCTGAAATGCTGATTCGGCCCGATGGCCATATCGAACAGGCGGGTTTTATCCAGCACCACAAAATAAATGCCCTGAGGGAGGGATTTTTTTCCATCAAATAAAAACCGACCATGCTTATCAACCTTAGCCGTGTCGCGGACAAAGGTGCTTTCGCCATAATAATAGCCCAGATATACAGTGGTATCCTTCAGGCCGTGAATGGTGCATCGAATAGCATAGCCGGGTTTAGGCTGAGCCTGAACAATTAATCCAACGAACGAAAGCAACAGAACAACCAGCTTGTGCATGAGGTAAAAATTTATGGCCAGGTAAAATTACAATGGTATAAATAAATGGTAATGAGTCTTGCAGTGTAACCGGCTTGCTTTTCCGGAAATTGTCGGTGATTTTTTAGTTTTGCGCGCCGCATGTCGTTATCGGTTCAACAGCTCACGAAAGTATATGGTTCGCAGAAAGCCATTGACGGCCTTACATTTTCGGTAAGCCGTGGTGAGATAGCCGGTTTTCTTGGCCCTAACGGGGCGGGCAAATCCACTACCATGAAAATACTGTCGGGTGTTATTGCACCTACGCATGGCAAGGCCTGTTTGAACGGTCTGGACGTAACGGAAAATCCGGTGTTGGTTAAACAGATGTTGGGGTACCTGCCGGAGCATAATCCGTTGTACACCGATATGTATGTTCGCGAGTACCTTCAATTTGTCGGACGGTTATACGGATTGAGAGGAAGCAGACTTCGTGCCGGAGTTAACGAAATGATTGAACGTTGTGGCCTTACGCGCGAGCAGCATAAAAAAATAGAGGCCCTGTCTAAGGGTTACCGACAGCGCGTAGGACTTGCGCAGGCGCTGTTGCACAACCCGCCAGTACTCATTCTCGATGAACCAACAACCGGTCTCGACCCAAATCAGATTCTGGAAATACGCCAGCTTATCAGGGAGGTAAGCCGTGATAAGACCGTATTATTTTCCACGCACATCCTGCAGGAAGTAGAGGCATTGTGCGACAGGGTAGTGGTGATTAATCATGGGAAGCTTGTTGCCGATGGTACCCTGACTTCATTAAAGACGCGTTTTGCCGGTCACACGGTGTTAAGGGTTACTTTCGATAAGCCCGTTGATGAAAAACGCCTTGGCTTGTTGCCTGGGGTTACCGAGATTCATCCAGTGGAACAGAACTCGTACCGGCTTAAGGTTAAAGAAGGGTCTGATATTCGTCCTGAGGTATTTCGCTTTGCCGCTGATGAACGGCTCACCTTACTTGAAATGCGGCAGGAAGAAAATACGCTTGAGGAATTGTTTAAAAGTCTGACGTTAAATCCCGGTGCACATGTGGGTTCTTCTGCGTAAAGAGTTTTTCACCTTCTTCAACAGCCTGATTGCTTTTTTGGTGATTGGCAGCTTTTTGGTAATGACCGGGCTACTGATGTGGGTGTTTCCGGAGACTTCCGTTCTGGAATACGGTTATGCCGACATGGATACATTTTTTTCATTCACTCCTTACCTGTTCATTTTCCTCATACCCGGCATCACCATGCGAAGCTTTGCCGAAGAAAAAAAATCCGGCACCCTGGAGTTGCTCATTACCCGGCCGCTTACCGACTGGCAGATTGTTACTGCCAAATTTTTTGCTGCCTGGTTACTTGTGGCGGTAGCGCTGTTGCCCACGCTGGTGTATTTTATATCGTTATATAAACTGGGCGATCCGCCCGGCAACATCGATTCACCGGGCGTGGCTGGTTCCTATGTTGGGCTGTTGATGTTAGCCTCTGTATTTTGTGCGGCTGGAATTTTAGCTTCGTTGCTCAGTACCAACCAGATAGTTGCTTTTGTGTTGGCTGCCTTTTTCTGCTTCCTGTTGTTTTCAGGCTTTGATTCGTTTGCAGCATTGATGCAATGGTCGGAGCTGTCACTTCGTATAAAACAATTCGGGCTTTTGTATCACTACGAGGCCATGAGTCGTGGAGTAATTGACAGCCGTGATTTGATATACATCCTTTCATTAACAGCAGTACTGTTGCTTACGGCAAAAACTTTATTATCATCGCGAACATGGTGATGCGCGGCAAAAAAGTTTACGACCTACTTGTACTGGCCAATGGTTTGGCATTGGCAGTATTGGTTAATTTGCTGGTATCGAATCACTTTTTCCGCATCGACCTCACCGAAGAAAAGCGCTTTACAGTTAAAGAGCCGACCCGCAAATTGCTCCAGTCCCTCGAAGATGAAGTGTATATGGAAGTTTACCTCGAAGGCGAACTGAATGCTCCCTTCCGAAGAATGCGTAAAGCCGTTATCGAATTGCTGGAAGAATTCCGCATTTATTCCGGTAACCGGGTTCGGTACACCCTGGTTAATCCTAATGCAGCCATGGGCGAGAAGGCTCGCAACGAATATATCCGCAGCTTAATGGAAAAGGGTATTGTGCCGACCCGTGTGGTTGAACGAACAACCCATGGTACTTCGGAGAAACTGATTTTTCCGGCTGTACTGGTTTCATATGGCGGCGCGGAAACGGCAGTGAATATGCTAAAAGGCAGCTCAGCCGGTAGTCGTGATGAAAAGATAAACCAATCCATCGAAGGACTTGAATACGAGCTGGCAAATGCCATTTATAAGCTGACAAACACCGAAAAAAAGCGTGTGGGTGTTGTAGTAGGTATTGGTGAGCCTGACAGCCTGAGATGGGCAAGTCTGAATAATGCCTTGTTGGAGCGATACGAGGTTTATAAAGTAAATCTGAGAAAGAAAAACAAGATACCAGGTTATGATGCGCTGATTTTGATTAAACCTACTACTGCTGTTTCCGAGGCTGACAAATTTAAGATTGATCAGTATGTGATGAGCGGAGGGCGCTTGCTGGTGCTGCTGGATAAGCTCGATGCGGTGATGGACAGCGCCTCGCGTGAAAACTACTTTGCTTTTCCTTATGCCGTAAACTTAGATGACCTGCTCTTCAAATACGGTGTCCGTGTGAATAACGATTTGGTTCAGGACCGGATGGCTGCTTTATACCCGGTTGTAACCGGAACATCCGGTGCCAGGCCGGAGATGCAGCTTATGGAGTGGCCGTTTTTCCCGCTAATCAATCACATGGCTGATCATCCGGTAACGCGCAATCTCGATGCCGTGGTGCTCCGTTTTGCCAGCAGTGTGGATACGGTTAAAGCACCAGGTGTTCGGAAAACGGCTTTGATGTTTACCTCCGCCTTTTCAAGAAAAGTGGGCGCTCCCGTGCGCATCAGCATCAATGACCTTCGCAAAACAAAACCGGTTGAATACAATCAGCGGCAGGTTCCCGTGGCATGGCTTCTTGAGGGCACGTTTACATCCTTATATAAAAACAGATTCTTACCGGAAGGTGTAAAAGCTGATAATTATCTAACCGAGGGTAAACCGGCAAAAGTTTTGGTAATAGGAGACGGGGATATCGCATTAAACGAAATTAATCCGCGCACAGGTAATCCCGTTCAATTGGGTTACGACCCGTTTACGCAATATACCTTTGCCAATGAGGAGTTGCTGATGAATGCCATGGCTTGGCTGACCGATGAAAACGGGCTGATTACAACAAAAAATAAAACGGTAAAAATCCGACCGCTCAGTCGCACGGCACTGCAACAGCATAAACTTCAATGGCAGATTATTAATGTGGTCATGCCGGTATTGCTGCTGACCTTATCGGGATGGATTTATACCTGGTTAAGAAAGAGAAAATTCACAACATAACCTTCATGTACACCCGAAGGATTAAGTTTTTAACTGCCAGTTTAATCGTGCTCATTGCAGCCTCGGCGCTTTATTATGTCTTCTCGTCTTCCGGTCAGTTTAAATCCCGCCTTCTTTTTCCATTCCGTGAGTTACCCGATAGTGTACTTCTTTATCAGGGTAATACTGCATTGCATTTGGTAAAGGCGTCAACGGGGTGGATGGTAAATAACCAGCCCGCTGATGCAGACCGCATCAACTTATTGCTTGCCACACTGCAGCAAAGCGTGGCGCGCAGGAGGGTTGCGCAAAGCCAGCTGGATTCCATCAACCGACTGCTGGATGAGTCCGGTGTTCGGGTAGAGGTATTCAGCGATGGTGAGCGGTTGTTCAGTTTCAAGGTTACAGGTAATGAGCGCAGCATGAAAACTTATGTAAGGCCGGATGAGGAGGAAACCGTGGAAGTTACCATTCCCGGCTACCGCGTGTATGTTGCCGCAATCTTCTCGTTACCCGAAACCGGGTGGCTGGATCGGCGCATCTTCAACTTCAATTGGCGTAATTTCGAATCGCTTACGGCTGAGTTCCCCAACAATCCTTCCGATAATTTTAGTGTAGTGTATAACGGAAGATTTTTTTCGGTTAAAGACCTGCCTACTGACACCGCGCGCCTGAACAGTTATCTGGATGAAATCAGCCTGATGGAAGCCGATGCATTTCTGCCGGTACACCATTTACCCGACAGCCTGGCCTCAGCCAGTCCGCTGAGCCGTATTCGTATTTACTCAGTCTCTCGTGATACACTTTCACTTGATGTCTATCGTGCCGGCGATAAGATGTTAGGCGTGAGCAGACACCTTCCGGTATCAGTTCTTTCTGCAAGTAAAGTTCAGGTGCTCACGCGGAAAAGAAACTGGTTCAGGGCAGGGGAAGGTTAGTGCCGTTTCATTTCGGGAAATGTATTTTATTTCTAACTTTACCGCCTGCAACCAAAACCACTTAGCTTCATGAAGTTTATCGTTAACTCAGCCTATTTGCTGCGTCAGCTTACGCATATAAACGGAGTTATTACCACTAATCCGGTTGTGCCCATTCTGGAGAATTTTTTGTTTGAACTGGAGAAAGGTAAACTGACCATAACAGCTTCCGACCTGCAGACCTCCATGATTACAGAACTTCAGGTAGAGTCGAAGGAAAGAGGTACCATAGCTGTGCCGGCTCGTATTTTACTTGAAACGTTGAAAAATCTTCCCGAGCAGCCCATTACATTTTCAATTGATGAGTCCACCTTTAGTATTGAAATCATATCCGATAACGGCCGGTACAAGCTGTCGGGCGAGAACGCTACGGACTTTCCCAAGTTGCCTACAGTGAGCAACGACTTTTCGGCTGAGATTTCTTCTGACGTGCTGGCCCGTGCCATTAACAACACCATTTTTGCTACCAGTAATGATGAATTGCGCCCGGCCATGACCGGCGTGTATATCAACCTGAATGAGAAAAACGCCACGTTCGTTTCAACGGACGGGCACCGTTTGGTGCGCTATCGGAGAAACGACGTAAAAACAGATAACGGTAATGCCATCATTGTTCCGCGCAAAGCGTTGAACCTGCTAAAATCAACACTTC
The DNA here is from genome assembly GCA_025055435.1 of Cyclobacteriaceae bacterium. Lineage (GTDB taxonomy): Bacteria > Bacteroidota > Bacteroidia > Cytophagales > Cyclobacteriaceae > UBA2336. The sequence continues at coordinate 24,831 of JANWWN010000007.1, forward strand.
CTTCTGAAAACACCATTGTGACTCTCGACTTCAACATGTCGAATGCATTTTTCCGGTTTGATAATATTCGTATGATATGCCGGTTGATAGACGAACGCTTTCCGGAATATGAAAATGTTATTCCTACCCAAAACAGTATTAAAATGACCATCGACCGCCCGGCTCTGGTTGGAGCGTTGAAGCGGATATCCATTTATGCCAACAAAACGACTCATCAGGTACGCATGAAAATCACGGGCAGCGAACTTCAGGTGTCGGCTGAGGATCTGGAGTTCAGCAACGAGGCCAACGAGCGCCTGTCGTGTGATCATGAAGGTGAAGACATTGAAATCGGTTTCAACGCGCGCTTTCTGATCGAGTTGTTGTCGAACCTGGATAGCGACCGCGTTATTTTTAACCTGTCGGCACCCAACCGCGCCGGTGTGCTGCTGCCCGGTGAGCAGGAAAAGAATGAAGATATTCTGATGCTCGTTATGCCGGTAATGCTCAACCAATACGCTTAATCAGGATAAGACACCGCGCTTGCCGAGGTCAATTACCTCGGCATTTTTTATTTCCTGGTTCACGATTTCAATCCGCACCACCGTGCGGTGCGTGTGAAATCCCTGCTGGCCGGCTGCACCCGGATTGATAAACAGCATGTTATTAAATTTTTTGTCGCGTGCAATTTTCAGTATGTGCGAATGACCACAGACAAAAATATCCGGGATGCGCTGACTCAATGTTTTTCTCACCGATGGATTGTAATGAGGAGGTGAGCCGCCGATGTGCGTTATCCAGATGAGAAGACCTTCCCGCTCAAACCATTGGTGTTCGGGTACGAGCAATTGCACGTTGCGGTCATCAATATTGCCGTAAACCGCTACCAGCGGTTTAAATTCCCTGAGTTGGGCAATGATATCCGTACTTCCAATGTCTCCGGCATGCCATATTTCATCACACCCGGAAAAGTAGTCAAATACTTTCGGGTCGAGGTAGCTGTGTGTGTCGGAAAGGATACCAATTTTCATTATTTACGATATGGCAATACTAAGCAATTTGTTGAATGAGCGCCTGCATCTGTCCAGCGTGTGTAAAGGCTGCCATCATTTATCCAGGTTAATTACCGGTTTACCGTACGATTCAGCGGTATATCTGTATTGCCTTGATTAACAGGATGGTATGAATAGTATTGTAACTGGATTAACTATTGAATCTATGAGGCGACTTTTTATACCCTTCCTCATGCTGGCTTTATCATCGTTTGCCAACTCTACGCCTGCCGGGCAAAAGTCATTGCTTGCCGAGCAGTACCGTCAGATGCTCGAGGGTGTGGAGGTAATTGAAGGATACCGTATGGTTCGTGTAATGGATGTAGAGAAACTGTGGAAAGCGGTTAATGATTCGCTGCGGGCCGGTGAGGAGTTGCGGGAAAAAATGAAACAGGAAATAGCCGGTTTACAGGCCTCCGTTACGAGCCTGAAAAAACAGGTGGATGAGGCCCAGGCTACGGCAGAAGAATTACGTACTGCTGTAGAGTCGTTTACGGTGTTTGGCATCTCTTGGAAAAAATCTTCTTACCGTTTCATTTCCTTACTGTTAACCGGATTGCTTTTAGCAATCATCGTCGGTTTGATTATAACCGGAAGAATGAATATGCGGGCTGCTCAAGATGCGCGCAAAATGTATGAAGATTTGTATCATGAATTCGACCGTTATCGCCACAGCGCGGTTGAACGGCAAATCAAGTTGTCGCGCGAATTGCAGGACTACCGCAATCGCCAGACCGAGCTGAAAAGCGCCTGATTGTTTTTAATTACAAGCGTTGTAAATTCGAACCGCATCAAGCGGGAATAGCTCAGTTGGCAGAGCGTTGGCTTCCCAAGCCGAAGGTCGCGGGTTCGAGCCCCGTTTCCCGCTCGGATATCATCCTTCCGGTTTGCATTTCAGCTTATTTTTCATCAGCAGGCCGAACTTACCCTGACGTGCTGCTAACACTGCAAATTAATGACAGGCTGACCGTTGCCGTGGCCTGCTACCTCCTGAATATCAACCCTATCCGGAAATCAGTCATTTGCACGCCACTTTGATAGACATACCCAACGTGATGCCGGTGTATTACCTGGGTTTGTGTATTTATAAATTGTGTCGTAACCTCATCTCCGGTTACATGATGATGGCCGGGTGCATCAGCGTTCATGTATCGCACTGTTCCTCCCAGCACTACGTTTACACTCATTGTTAATACAAGACGATTCGATTCTTCACGGGTGAAAATACGGGTAATATCATATTGAAATCCGGTTCCACCAGCAAGGAAGAACGTGCCGTCTTTCATAAGCAGGTCTGTTTCAACCGGAGCGCAGTGGTCCGTATCATCGGGGTCGAAAATGTTTAATGTTGTACGAAACCAGGAGTAGCCAGGCTTAGCGGTTACAAAAGGTCTGAATGTACTTTCCTCTTTCAGAAAATACCGGACACCTAAAGCCAGTGAGGTAATACCGTTGTAAACATAAATATCCATCGGTGCAGAAGTGCCATCGCTAAAGGAATAGAGCTGATTTGTTTTTTCTTTACCGTACTGGGTATAGTTCAGTTCCAATCCATAAGCAAATCGCTTTCCGGCAGGTGTTACATAATAATCACCTGTAAGTCCGTGTCCGTTTCGGATATGGTGCTTCATGCTTCCTCCCGGAACCATGAAGGTGTACCCCATTCCAAACTCGGTATTCAGTTTTTGGGCACGGGCCGAAAGGACAAATAATAATAAAGAAAAGGAAATGACTGTTTTCATGACAAGCCGGATGGTAAAGTGAATTTAAGCGTTTAAACCCTGTTATGCAAAGGTGATTTGCTTGCAGAAACAGGTATTCAGTAAGCAACGGACTTATATTTGTGTCATGACGCTTCCTGAGAAAATAGAAGCAGTAGAGCGGCTTTTTGTTGAGCTGGATGAGCGAATAGCTAATTTTCAACAAAAATCAGGGCTATTCTGCCCTACCGGGTGCGGTAAGTGCTGCCTGAAGCCGGATATAGAAGCAACTGTATTGGAATTCCTTCCCTTTGCCTGGCACATGTATAAGGCAGGGACTGCTGAAATGTGGTATGAAAAAGTAAAGTCGGTGAATGACGCTATTTGTGTTATTCTCAATCCGCAACAGCAGGGCCAGGGTTGGTGTAGTCAATATCCGTATCGCGGACTCATTTGCCGTTTGTTCGGGTACTCCGCCCGGCACAACAAGTACGGAGGGCCTGAGCTGATTACCTGCAGCATCATTCGGGATGAATCATCTTACTCAGGTACTGTAAAAGCTGTGGAAGAAGGCAGTATGGAGGTTCCGTATATGCGCAATTATTACATGCAATTGCAGGGCATCGACCCGGTGCTTTCAGCCGAACGCCTTCCAATCAATCAGGCTATTGCCCGGGCTATGGAATCGGTTATGGCATATATGGCTTACCGGTAAGGTTACATCCAATGCCACATAATAATTCAGTAGTGCATGAAACTATCATCTGTGGTAAATTTGTTCATTGTCCTATGAAACGACTTATAGTTTTTACAATTGGCATTTTTTCGTTTGGTCTGCTCACTTCCCTGCGATCAGCTCAAACGGGACCAGCGGTACAGTGGCTCACCTTTGAGCAAGCCGTTGAAAAATCAAAAACCGAAAAACGAAAAATTTTTATTGATGTTTATACCGATTGGTGCGGCTGGTGTAAGGTAATGGATCAGAATACGTTTAGCGATCCCAAAGTTGCCCATCTGCTCAATACCTATTTTTATCCGGTAAAATTTAATGCGGAACAGCGCGAGGATGTGGTGTTTAACGGCACTACCTTCAAATTTATTCCTTACGGAAACAAGGGTACGCATCAACTGGCTGCGGCTCTGCTAAATAATCAATTGAGTTATCCGACAGTGGTTTTTCTGGACGAAGAATTCCGGATGATTCAACCCTTACCTGGCTACCGCGATGCCAAATCCTTTCATCCGATAGCCCAGTACATCGGTGAAGGGCATTATAAAAAGGGGGTAAAATGGGATGACTGGCTGAAAACCTATCGGTCACCCTACTGAACCGGTCAGGACTCTTTTTGTTCCTTCCTGGTTTTCTGGTAATCCAGATATGCCAGGGCGTTAACAAAGCCAATGATTACTGCTACAATCAGAATGAATAAATCTGCTCCTGAACCTACGTATTGCTGAAACATATTTTGGGGTTTAGCGCCTCAAAGATAAGTCATTTTACTGCGCATCCAAGCATCTGCCTAAATTCCCAATTCTTCCCGGTTTTGGCGAAGTACGTTAATGATAAACTGAATGTGTTCTGTCAGGTCCACTCCCAAGATCTCAGCGCCTTTATATACTTCATCACGCTCAACTTTGGCAGCAAAACTTCTGTCTTTCAGTTTTTTAATAACCGAGCGAGGTTCCAGACTCCCGATTCCATCTGGCCTCACCTGGCAGCAGGCAATAATAAAACCGGTCAGTTCATCGCAGGCCAGTAAAGCTTTATCCATCAGGTTGGTATAGGGCACATTCCATTTGGTATAGTGTGCAGCGATAGCATGCGCAATTTTTTCTTCACCCAGCCCACGTAATTTTTCCGTAATGATATGCGGATGCTGGTCAGGCCAGGCTTCGTAGTCGGCATCATGCAGGAGCCCGGCAATGGCCCATTCCTCCTCGTTTTCACCAAACTTTCGGGCATAGGCTTCCATCACCAATTCGACGCTGCGCATGTGGCGCAACAGCGACTGGCTCTTGGTTAAATCATTCAACAGGGTTTGGGCATCGCTTCGTGTCATGATTTAATCAGCACTCTTCTTTTGTTCATGAAGTAAAAGTTTACCAAGGCAATTACCACAAGCAAACCCAGTATCATTAAAACAATAAACAATCTGCTGTTACGAAGCTGTAGTGCATTGATTTCAGCCTGCTGCTTCAACAGCTCATATTCTTTTTCCTTTTCATTTAGGGCAAGAGCCAGTTCCATACGCGATATGGCGCGATTAATTTCCTCACCATAAATCTGTTCACGGGCTGAATCATATTTCAGCATCAACTCAAAAGCACTTTTCAGGTTACCCAACCGATACATATTGATGGCTTTGCTTCTCAACAGTTCCGGCATACCGGTATAGGCATGAAGTTCGCGTGCCAGCTTTTCGGCTTCTTCCAGATAGGGTTGTGCTGCCTTGGGCTGGCCGGCTTTGGTATAAGCTATTCCGATATTGGTGAAGATGTTTAACTGACTAAGCCGGTTGTTGCTTTGCCGTTCAATCTCCAACGCTTTCATGTAATTTTCAATCGCGCGTTGATAGTTGCCTTGCTTGAAATAAACATTTCCGATGTTAATAAGCGGATCGGCAAAAGGTTTTCCCATCTGTAAACTCAATTGCCAGGCTTCGGAGAAATATTTCATGGCTTTTTCATAAAGCTGCATGTCGTTGTTCAGATTGCCCAGGTTGTTCATTGAAGCAATGATTTTTGGTTTATCATTCAGCTCTACAAATGCAGCATGTGCCTCATCAAAATATTTAAGTGCCTGGCCATAGTCCTTTTTCATGGAGTACAAGGTGGCAATATTGCTTTTGGTGCCGGCTATCCCTTCTTTATTGCCCAGCTCTTCGTAATAATGCAGTGCAGTTATATAGTATTGAAGTGCTTTATCCAAAGCTCCCTGGTTGCGATAGGCAACACCCAGATTATTGTAAGCAGCGGCCATACCCCGTTTATCCCCGATTTCAGTGGCAAGATTTAATGCTTCACGGGTGTAACCAATGGCTTTTATCGGATCGGAAGGAAGCCAGGCGCGGAATAATTCATTTAGCGTTTTTACTTTGCGCTCATTACGGGCTGTGTCCAGAACAGCATGCAGGCTGTCGGTGATGGGGTTTTGCGCAAGGACTTGAAGTGGTATGACAATCAGCAAAAGAATTTTCAGACGCATAAGCATGTCGGTTAAAAGTAATAGGCGGAAACTATACGTTTGCGTAAATTTCGATTATCTTCTGCAACCGAGGTTTCAAATTTCAGAAAATAGAAAGGAAATGCAAAGATTTGAAAAACTTATAACCCTGCTGTTTGTTGTGCTGATGTGGTGCGTGCAGGCAAATGCACAGCAACCGGTTACTACGTTTATTTTGGTCCGACATGCAGAAAAGGATATGACACAGAGCACAAACGATCCTGACCTTTCGGCTGAAGGACGCGCACGGGCAATGCGCCTTGCAGCATTATTGGAAAAAACCGAAATATCGGCCGTTTATAGTACGCCTTTTAAGCGCACCCGCCGGACTGTTGAGCCAGTGGCAACCCAAAAAAAATTGATGATTCAGAATTATCCGGTTTATGACGAAACCGAATTGAAAAAAATATTTACTACTTATAAAGGTAAAACCGTTCTCCTTAGCGGACACTCGAATACCGTGCCTCGGATATTGAATTTTTTAACAGGTACCTCATTGTATTCAGATTTTGATGATTCGGAATATGGAAATATTCTGATTGTTTCCTTAACCGAATTGAATACACCGGGAAATGTGATATGGTTAAAATATTAACGCATGGAATATCGTAAATTAGGAAAAACAGGCCTGCCCATCAGTGCATTGTCGCTGGGTTCATGGCTTACTTTCGGAAAGCAAATCGATAACAGTACAGCCGATAAACTGATGAGTATTGCGTATGATGCCGGAATTAATTTTTTCGATAATGCCGAAATTTATGCGCGAGGCCGGTCGGAACAGGTGATGGGCGAAATTTTAAAACGCAAAGAATGGCCGCGCGACAGTTACATGGTGTCTTCCAAAGTGTATTTTGGATACCTGGGCAAGGATGCCAAACCCACACAACGTGGCCTTCATCGCAAACATGTGGTTGAGGCATGTAATCAGGCGCTGAAACGGCTGCAGGTAGAATACCTTGACCTTTACTTCTGCCACCGTCCGGATAGAGAAGTGCCGATTGAAGAAACGGTGTGGACCATGCACAACCTGATTGTTCAGGGTAAAATTTTATACTGGGGTACCAGTGAGTGGAGCGCACACGAAATTATGGAGGCCCATGCAGTGGCCGAACGCTACCGGTTAATTGGTCCGGTTATGGAGCAACCGCAATACAATATGCTGGAACGTCATCGTGTAGAAATGGAATACGCCCGGTTGTATAAAACGTACGGACTGGGAACCACCACCTGGTCGCCTTTGGCCAGTGGCGTGCTTTCCGGAAAATATAATGATGGCTTTCGGCCGGATACGCGTTTGAGTATTCCCGGCATGGAATGGCTGAAGGACAGCGCACTGGTTGAAAAAAATATTCAGGTAGCCCGCGCACTTGGCAAACTGGCAACACGACTGGGAACATCACAGGCCGTACTGGCCATAGCATGGTGTTTAAAAAATCCAAACGTCAGTACGGTTATTCTTGGTGCATCCAGGGAAGAACAATTACGTGAGAATCTTAAAGCACTTCAGGTGCAGTCACTCCTTAGCCCGGATGTCATGGAAGAGATTGAGCAGATACTTAAGAACAAACCGGAACCACCACCCTATGGCGGAGCCTGATTCATGCTGAAAGGTGTAACCATACTGATAACGCTCGTATGCTGCTATGGAACACAAGCGCAGCATCCGGACGAGCTGCGTAAAAGTATATACTTCGGTGGCGGAAGCTACAGTGTCGATGAGGAGCAGGCTGCCGAACTGTTGCATTGGCTGGACAGCATACCCGATTTGCTTACGCGATATGAGATTCAGCTTATCAGCCACACCGATCCCATAGGTGGGCGGGAATATAACCAGTGGCTTTCACGTATGCGCAGCCAGACCGTAAAGGAAATCCTTATCCGGCACAATATACCCGAAACCAAAATAACGGTTAAAGACTGGGGCCTTGATAATCCGGTTTACAGCAACACCACCCGCCGGGGCATGGCCATGAATCGGAGGGTAGATGTCATTTTGTACCCCATCGTGTATTAGCACCGGGGCCATCGCCAGATTAATTTCTCTGAAATTACTACTTTTGCAGCCCTGTCCGGTCGGGCAGGGCAATTCCGTGTTTACGGATTGCGATGTTAAACCTTAAAAGTGCACCGGCTGGCCCGGCCTGTGCATGTAAAAAAGGGCGTTTTTTTATGTCAAAAGAAAAAGAAAAAAAAGACTCTCCTGAACAGGAACTGGTGGAAGAACTGAAAGCCACCCGAAAAAAGATGAAGGCAGTTGCCGAGACCGATGACGTTGATCCGTTAGAGGAGGCACGCGCTCTAAAAAAGGTGGCTGAAGAAGTGGACACCGAAGCCATTCCCGTCATCGAGCTGAAAAAAGGACTTAGGCCCCGCCAAACCCCTGAAGAATTCGACTGGGATTCCGTAAACCGTAAAGGTCTGGGACGCAATTATTCACCTGAGCAGCGGGCCGAGATGGAAAAACTTTACACGGGAACCATTGCCGATATTAAATCGGGTGAGGTCGTTACCGGAACCATTGTGGGCATTAACGACCGCGATGTAATTCTCAACATCGGCTTTAAATCCGATGGCCTGGTGCCGCTGGCTGAATTCAAAGATCAGCCGGATATAAAGATTGGCGATCAGGTGGAAGTGTTTGTTGAAGAGCGCGAAGACAAAATCGGACAACTCATCCTCAGTCGCAGAAAAGCACGTCTGTTCAAAGGATGGCAAAAAATCCAACAGGCGCTTGATGAAGATGCCGTGATTGAAGGTTTTGTAAAACGCAGAACCAAAGGCGGGCTGATTGTTGATGTGTTTGGTATTGAAGCCTTCCTGCCCGGCTCCCAGATCGATGTGAAGCCTATTCGCGACTTCGACATCTATGTGGGTAAAGCCATGGAAGTGAAGGTCGTGAAAATCAACTACGCCAACAACAACGTGGTTGTATCGCATAAGGTACTCATCGAAAAAGATATTGAAGAACAGAAGGCCGCTATCCTGCGCAACCTCGAAAAAGGTCAGGTACTCGAGGGAACCATCAAGAACATGACCAACTTTGGTGTGTTCATCGACCTGGGCGGTGTGGACGGACTGCTACACATCACGGATATATCATGGGGCCGCATCAACCATCCTGAGGAAGTGTTAAAGCTCGATCAGGTTGTGAAAGTGGTGGTGCTTGACTTTGATGAAGAGAAGAAGCGCATCAGTCTCGGTATGAAGCAACTTACGCCTCATCCCTGGGATTCGCTGCCTGCCGATATTCAGGTGGGTTCGCGCGTGAAAGGCAAAGTTGTTAACGTGGCCGATTATGGAGCCTTCGTTGAACTGCAACCCGGCGTAGAAGGTCTTATTCACGTAAGTGAAATGAGCTGGTCGCAGCACCTGCGCAATCCGCAGGACTTCCTGAAAGTGGGTGATGAAGTAGAGGCGGTGGTATTAACCATCGATCGTGAAGAGCGCAAAATGTCGTTGGGTCTGAAACAACTTACCGAAGATCCGTGGACGCGCCAGGATGTACTTACAAAATATGCGGTGGGAACCCGCCATACCGGTATTGTGCGCAACCTTACCAACTTCGGACTGTTCCTGGAGCTGGAAGAAGGTATTGACGGATTGGTACACGTTTCAGACTTAAGCTGGACGCGAAAAATCAAACATCCTTCAGAGTTTACCAAAGTAGGTGAGAAACTGGATGTGGTTGTTCTGGAGCTGGACGTTGCCAATCGCAGACTGGCTCTAAGCCATAAACACCTTGAAGAGAACCCGTGGGATACATTCGAAACCATTTTCACCCCTGGCTCGGTGCATAAAGGAACCATTATTAATAAAACCGATAAAGGCCTTGTTATTGAATTACCGTACGGAATTGAAGGTTTCTGCTCCGTTAAGAACGCGGTTAAGGCCGATGGTTCCAAGCCCGAGGCAGGCGAATCGCTTGATTTCAAAGTCCTGGAGTTCTCTAAGGATGAACGCAAGATTGTGCTTTCGCACAAGGCCACGTATTCGGCCGCTGAAGAAGAGAAACCTGCTGCCAAGAAAGCCAAGCAGCCTTCTAAAGGTAAAACCATAGAAAAGATTAATCAGGAAGTGGAGAAATCCACACTGGGTGATCTGGAGGCGCTTTCGGCCCTGAAGCAGAAACTCGATAATTCGGCATCAGCTTCCGAAGAGAAATAACGCAAAGCTTCAATTGAAGAGAAGGTGGCTTTAAAAGGCCACCTTTTTTTCTGCTGACGATTTTTCATAGTTTTGCCAAACCCTTGTGATGCCCGCATGTGGCTGAATGAGGAATATTCATTTCCATTCAATGGGTCTAAACAAGGATAAGGTCTCGTGGCCGAGTGGCTAGGCTGAGCTCTGCAAAAGCTCCTACAGCGGTTCGAATCCGCTCGAGACCTCTGCTCCGGAAGCAATCCTGATGGATGTTTACCGGGCATCATTCCTCATCAGCAAAACGGACTTGATCTATGCGACAGGTACCTGATTATTTCCCTTATTTATCTTTTTCCATTATCGCTTGCGGTTCTGTCCGGTTTGTTGATTCAAATCCATGTCTAACCGGCAGGCTATGAATACCGTTCTTGAGTTTCATCAAAAAAAACAAAACGGCCAACGTATTTCCCTTACAACCTGTTATGATTACTGGTCGGCCTGCATTCTACGCGACACGCCCATAGATGCCGTGCTGGTGGGCGACAGCGCATCCATGGTGATGCACGGTTATCCGTCAACTGTTCATGCCAGCGTAGAAATGATGGTGTGGCATGTTGCAGCGGTTGCCCGTGCGTTGCCTTCCATGTTTATCATTGCCGACCTTCCCTTTCTGGCACACCGCAAGGGCACTGAATTTTTAATGCAGAGCGTGGACCGGCTCATGAAGGCCGGAGCACATGCCGTTAAAGCCGAAGGCGGAAGCGAGGTCATTGCCGAAATACAACACATCATTCAGTCGGGTGTACCGGTTATGGGGCATCTGGGGTTAACTCCTCAGTCGGTCAATATGCTGGGTGGACACAAACTGCAGGCAACCCGGCCGGAAGCAGCCGATAAGTTGGTGAACGATGCCCTGCTGCTCGAAGACGCAGGTGTTTTTGCATTGGTGCTGGAAATGGTACCTGCAGGTCTGGCACAACAGGTTACTCAAAAACTCAAGATACCGGTTATTGGCATAGGTGCCGGCCCTCATACCGACGGTCAGGTACTGGTACTTCAGGATTTACTGGGCATGTCCAAAGATTTTTCGCCTAAATTTTTGCGCAAGTATCTTAACGGCTACGAGCTCATCAAAGAGGCGTTGATCCGCTTTGATGCCGATGTGAAAAACGGAAACTTCCCTTCGGAAAAAGAAAGCTACGTATGACTTCCGTTATCCGCACCATCGCAGACTGGAGAGCTGAAAGCAAAAGGTTGCTCAATGCGACTGTCGGTTTTGTACCTACCATGGGGGCATTGCATGCAGGTCATCAGTCACTCGTTGAACGTTCACTTCGTGAAAACGATGTTACGGTGGTAAGTATTTTTGTAAATCCCACTCAGTTCAACGACAAGTCAGATTTTGAGCGCTACCCGCGCAATGATGCTCAGGACATTGAGTTGCTGAAAAAGCTGGGTGTACACTATGTGTTTATGCCCGGCTATCAGGATTTATATCCGGAAGGATTTACCGTGCGCGTAGTGGAAAATGAAATCAGCAGGGTGATGGAGGGTGCCAGCCGGCCGGGTCATTTCGATGGTGTGCTGACCGTTGTGATGAAATTATTGTCCATCGTTCGTCCGTATCGTGCATATTTCGGAGAGAAAGATTACCAGCAGTTTCTGCTGATCAAAAAGATGGCTGATGCTTTTTTCCTTCCGGTAGAAATCATTCCCTGTACTACGATTCGCGATGCAGATGGCCTTGCACTTTCTTCAAGAAATGTTTTGCTGAGCACGGAAGAACGAGCCAAAGCTGCACTGTTTCCGCAGATACTCAAAACTTCCGCTACTGTCATACTGGCTGCGCAAAAACTGGAGCAAGCCGGTTTTTCGGTTGATTACGTAGAAGAAGCCTGGGACAGGCGGTTTGGTGCAGTACGACTGGGCAAAGTACGGTTAATAGACAATTTTCCTTTAGCATCAATCATAAAACCATGATCCTTTGTCTGGATGTCGGTAATACTACCATTCATGGAGGAGTGTATCAGGGTGATAATCTGATAACGCAATTCCGGAAAATGTCGCGTCAGCACTTTTCGGCCGATGAGGCCGGACTTTTTTTTAAAAGTGTGCTACGCGAAAATGGTGTGGATGTTAATCAGATTACGGGTATAGCTGTTTGCAGTGTAGTTCCAGCTGTTAACCATTCTCTGCGCGGTGCCTGTCAGAAGTACCTGGGCAAGGAGCCCTTTTTCCTTCGACCCGGTGTAAAAACCGGACTGAAAGTGAAATACCGCAATCCGGTTGAAGTAGGTGCCGACCGGATTGCCAACGCCATTGGCGCCGTGCATCTGTATCCCGGTAAAAATATTATTGTGATTGATTTTGGCACAGCTACAACTTTCTGTGCAATAAGCAAAGAGCGCGATTACCTGGGCGGCATTATTGTTCCGGGCGTTCGCATTTCCATGGAGGCACTCGAGCGTGAAACGGCACAATTACCAACGGTGGAAATTACAGAGGTGGACCATGTAATCGGAAAATCAACCGTTGAAAGCATTCAGTCGGGTTTATATCACGGACAGGTGGGCATGGTACGCGAATTGATTAAAGGTATTACCCGCGAAGCTTTTGCTGAAGACACCCCGTTGATTATCGGGACGGGTGGTTTTTCCAGATTGTTCGAAAATGCCCGACTCTTCGATGTGATTATCCCTACACTTGTTTTGGATGGATTACGAATTGCATATCAACTCAATCAAAACAACTGACCGTATGTATCGTACAATGCTGAAGTCGAAAATTCACCGCGCGGTGGTAACCGGTTCCGATTTAAACTATGAAGGTTCAATTGCCATAGACACTGCGTTATGTACAGCAGCCGACCTGGTTGAATTTGAAAAGGTAGATATTTACAACATCAACACCGGAGCACGTTTCTCTACCTATGTTATTCCGGGTGCACCAGGCGAAATCAGCCTGAATGGTGCGGCAGCGCGACTGGTACAGCCAGGCGACCGGATTATTATAGCCAGTTATGTACAGTTGAGCGAAGCAGAGCGGTTGAACTTTGAACCAAAAATTGTATTGGTTGATGACGATAACCGGCCTTATAAGCCGGCTGATAAACGACAAATCACTCCAGCGGTTTAACCCATCCCTGTTCAAGACAATAATTCCAGCATTTGCCAATCAGCTGTTCCAGTTCGGCCTTCAGTTCATCGGTGAGGCGGGTAAAATGCATGCACGACTTGCTGCCGCGATCAAACAGGGAACGTAAGTTGTCGCTGCAATCTTTTGTAAGTTCCGGGTTGAGATGAAGCGGGTAAAGGTAGAAACTCACCCATTTTTTGAACTGAACCACAGCGGCAAACTGTATGCCGGTGCGTGATTTTGACTGCCGCCCGAGTACCCGCCCTCTGTTTTGCAGGTTATTGACCCGATAACGGTGATTGGTCCATAATTCATAATGCAGGGCTGTATTGCTTTTAACAACCAGTCCTTTTTGATAGGGACGAATGATTTCACGCAGTCCGGCAAAAATTTCCTGTAGTTCAGGGTGATGAATTTTTTTTGGAATTCGTTCAAGTGCGTGAGCAGCATTGCTACGCCGTATGAAACTCATAGCCGGATGATCTGTATGACCGAATACACAAACAACATAATACTCAGCCAGCCAAAGAAACCCAACACCTTATCAGACCACGAAGAACTCCTGAAAAACAGGCAGTCAGTGATGAATAAGCGGAAAATTTCCATTCAGGCGGTGAAAAATTAACGGTTGCAAAAGCAATAAATTTTCCTGAAAAAATCAACTGATTTTAAGCTTTTCGTTTTCAAACCCTGTTTTTCAGCAAAAAACATTGTGGTATTGCCCGCTGGCCGGCCAGTACATCGGCCGCCAGTTCACCAACGACGGGTGCATGTTTGAAGCCGTGGCCGGAGCCTCCCCCCAGTAATAGGACGTTTTCCCATGCAGGATGTTGGTCGAGCAGAAAGTTTCCATCCGGTGAATTTTCATAGGGACAAACCCTGCTTTCAAGTAACGGGGCATTTGCCAAAAGCGGAAACCGGATGGATAAGAAGTGACGTACACCTTGTAAAACATCAGGATCGGGTAGCCGGTTATCCGCGGAGGGGTCAAATTGAGGGCCGCGAATATCCACGCCAATCTTGAAACCTCTGTACCGGTTAGCCGGTATGCCGTAATAAAAATCCTTACCGTCTACGTCAATCCAAACCGGAAAGCTTTCGAAAGCATCGGTATGCTGCGCAGGTACACCAAAGTAAAAAACTTCCTGCCGCGTACAGGTTATCCAGTTGTTTAACTCCGGAAAAATATTACCCAGCCAGGCACCGCAGGCAAATACAAAGGCATTGGCTTTCAGCGCATAACCTTTTGAGAGTTCGAGTTCCGAAAGGCGCCCGGAATGGTAGTGGCCGGGTATAGCCTCAGTGCGCAGGAAGGTTCCGCCTTCCTGTATAAATTGTTCACAAACCGATGCGGTGGCTTCACGGGCCAGCAGATAGCCGCCTTTCGGGTCAAACCAGCCATGGTGCAGGCCGGTAGTGCCTAAAACACGATAATGCTTAGTTAATTCCGCTGAATCCAGGTATTGAAATTTGCGTCCATGTTCACGAGCAAAAGGAATGGAATCGTCCACCAGCGGTGTGTCGGGTGTATAGCAAAGCCACAAAACACCGGTATTATACAACAGTTTTCTGCCTACGCGGCTTTCATGTTGCAGCCAATGTGCGTAAGCCTGCTCGTTCATATCAAAATATAAACGGTTAGCACCGTAGGTTGAGCGAATAACGCGTGTCTCATCGCCGGAACTGGAGCGGGAGTTACCTGGTCCCCAGCTATCGATCAGGGTTACCTTAAATCCCTTTCGCAGCAGCCAAAGGGCGGTCCACCCTCCAAAAGCACCTGCCCCGATCACAGCAATATGTTCACCATGATCCAACGGTTGCAGGAGTTTTCCATTGTCAGGCTGATAAACCGGTGCAAAAGTGTTGGCGGACATAATCGGTTTTGGATGTATGAACGATTTAAAGGTGGCTCAGAAAACAAGGCAACGGCAAATGGTGTTATGGCTTTTTTAATTCTTGCAAATGCATTTCAATTTCCGAAAGCAGTACCTCATGGGGTTGAACGATAACTGTCAAGGTATTCTGAATTTCGCACTTAACATCCTTAGCAAAACTTTTTCTGTTCTCGTTGTGAAGGTATACATTTTAGATTAACCTTGCTTATTTTCGGGTATTTTGTTTTATACCGTCATTCTGAATGCATCAATTTGCTACCAGCCGGTTAAATGTTGCAGCCATTTTTATTGGTTTAACAGCGCTGACCGTTTTATATGTCATCAGACCGCAGCAGGATCAACAAACGGTAACCGACCGCATCACAAAAAATCTTATCGATGTTACACGAAGAGCAGATGACCAGGCGCACATGCTGATGAATAGAATGCAATCCCTGCCCGACTGGGACAATATGGGTTTTCCTGATGATGTATTTTTTTTTCTGCTGCGCAACGGTCAGGTTATCTGGTGGTCGGAAAACCGCGTATGGCCTGTACCTGTTTCTGATACAACCTGGACGCATTATCGGCTGCCGTGCGGTAATTTTTTACTGAAGCGTTTCGATACGGTTACTGACGCTTACCTGGTTGTGGCAATACCGCTACAGTGGAGCTACCGTATTCAGAATGAATACCTCAGGCCGGGGCTGAATCCCAAAGTGTTTGGTGGTTATAATGTAAGGATCGTTGATACCGGTGAGCTGGGTTTGGCGATTCAGCTTTCCGGGAAACGCGTTTTTTCCATTCTTCCGGTCTCTGACTTTACTTCTTCTCAATCGCTGATCATTTTGCTTGCAGGCACCAGTTTATTGGTTGTAGTATTTTTGTTTTGGGTAAATGCCCTGCGGTATTATCGGCCGGGAGCATTTAACACAGTAGCCGGTTGGTGTATTTTGCTGATTGCGGTGCGCTGGCTGATGCTCACATTTCGTTTTCCGGCTGCGTATGTTGAGAGTCCTGTTTTTAATCCGCAGTACTTTGCTTCGTCACGATTTAATCCAAGTCTTGGGGATTTGTTTTTTAACGCCGTTGCAGTGCTCGTTGCATGCATTGTTCTTGTTCGGCAGTACAGTCGCTTTCGTGAACGGCGGCTTTTACAAAAGCAAAATTTCACCCGGTTTGCATTTTTACTAATCTCTGCCACTGCTGTATTCTTTGGCTGGCTATACCCGTATGTGGTGGTCCAAACCCTTTACAACAATTCAGATATTTCATTGGGGATCAGCGAGTCACTGGCATTTGACTACCTGCGGATGATTGCTTTTGCCGTGCTGGTGATTTCCTGGATAAGTGCATTTCTGTTTATCCATGTTGGTACGCGCATTCTGCTAACGGTTCCTCTTAATACGCGTCTGCATTACGCAGTGGGAGGGCTGGTTGTTTTTATTGTCATCAATTTGTTTACCGGGCAGTCGTTTACTGCAGCGGCTTTTTTTGGTTCGTTGTTTCTCGCTTTCATGTTGCGGACTGCGCTTTTAAAATCGCTTTCGCGTATTACATATCGCACCATCCTTTATCTGTTAGTTGCATTGGTTAGTTTAACTTCTGTAAGTTCTATTGCTATACAATATTTTGCTCAGGCGCGCGATGTACTTCAGCGCAAGCGTATGGCGCAATACTTTCTTGCTGAGCGCGATAACCTGGCAGAATACCTGCTTCACGAGGTAAGAAATAAAATCAGTCAGGATGCCTTTATCCGCTCCCGACTGGGAGGTCCTTTTTTGAATCGCGAAGCGGTAAAGCAGAAAATCAAACAGATTTACCTGGCAGGCTATATCTCGCGGTATAAAGCAGATATTTTTTTGTTTTCATCGTCAGGAGAACCCCTGGAGGAATCGCTTACAACCAACTTCATTGATTGGTTAAAACATCAGGAAGGCACGGCCCAGCGAACAGAATATGAAGGTTTATATTTTCAGCGCCCTGCCAGTGAGCCTTCCGGTCATTATCTTTTGGTTGTTCCGGTAAGCAGGGAGGGCGACAGCCGCTCGGCTTTCGTGGTTATACAACTGTCGATTCCTCGCTTTATTTCGGAAAATGTGTACCCCGAATTGTTGGTTGACAATCGTTATCAGCCGCGCTTCCCGCAGCAATCGGTTGATTATGCCGTGTATCACCAGGGCAAAGTATTAATTAGCTCAGGCGGATTTGCCTACGACCGGTTTAACTGGACTGAAGCAGCCGGGCTGCTTTCCGATGGAGTAACAGCTGATGGTTATCATCATGTTGGTGTGGAAGACGCGGATGGCCGTATGGCAATTATTTCCCGTCCGGTTCCAGCCATATCGTATCGGGTGGCCGATTTTTCTTTTCTGCTTATTATCGGATTGGGATTTCTATCAGTTGTTCTCATCTATCATGGTTTACGTGCCTTTCGTTCGGGCGGCTCAATGACACTGGTAGCGCGCTTGCAGTTGCTGCTTTATGCTGTATTCTTTATTTCGCTTATAACCGTGAGTGTTATAACTCTCGGTGTTACCACGGTAGCATTGCAAAACCGGTTAAATACTGATTTCCGGAACCGGGCCGTACATCTTGCCGGTGAGCTTACTGCCTGGATTAACGAAGGTGAAAGTGTTCCGATGGAAAGTCTGGGTAATGAATTTCTGCGTAAGATGCGATTGACCGGACTGGATGCCAACTTATTCAGTGCATCGGGTGTGTTGATGGCTACCACGCAGCCCCTGATTTTTGAATACCAGTTGCAGGCCCCGGTAGCCAATCCTGTTGTATTGAAGCGGATGTATTTCGGAGAAAAGGCTTTCATCAGCGATGAGAAAATAGGTGAGCTGAAGTTTTTTGCTGCATATGCCGGGATTTATGCCGGTGAGGAACGCCGACTCACCGCTTTCATTGAGATACCATATTTCCAGTCGCAACGGGTGGCTGAAGAATTGCAAACCGGCATACTGGCGCAGGTATTAACAGTTTTCCTTATCCTTCTCCTGGTTCTTTCGGTCTTATCACTGATTGCCTCGCGGTATATAACACGTCCTTTGAATCTTATCGCAAGACAAATCGGTCGCGTATCCATTACAGGAAACAATCAGCCACTGCACTGGATGAGTCGTGATGAAATTGGATTGCTGGTTCAGGAATACAACCGCATGTTAATTAAGCTTAAAGAAAGCATTACTGAGCTGGAGCGAACGCAACGTGAACGGACCTGGCGGGAAATAGCTCAACAGGTGGCACATGAGATAAAGAATCCGCTTACACCCATGAAACTTACGCTTCAGCAAATGCAGCGGCAGATGGGAAATGCCGATGCTGCTTTACGTAAGGCCGTTGAAACGTTGCTCGAGCAAATTGAGGTATTGAACGGAATCGCTACATCATTCAGTGCATTTGCCAAAATGCCCGAACCGGTGATGGAGCGGGTCAACCTTGTGCCATTGCTGGAAACCGTTGTACGCCTGCATGAAGAGGCTGGTAAGATTACATTGGATAGCAACCTGAAAGAGGCCTGGGTTAATGGAGATGCAAAGTTATTAAACCGGATATTGTCTAATTTGGTACTTAATGCCATTCAGGCAAAACATCCGCAAAGGGATGTGCAGGTACAGGTTCGTTTGTTTGCGGAAGGCGCATACCATGTTGTTTCCGTTGCGGATAACGGAACCGGAATTGATGAGGCCATTCAGGACAAAATATTTTTCCCTCACTTTAGCACACGAAAAAGCGGTTCCGGTTTGGGTTTGGCCATAGCGCGGCAGGGCATTGAGCAAATGGGGGGAAGCATTTGGTTCCAATCTGCTGAAGGCAGCGGCACTACCTTCTTTGTAAAGTTACCGATGGCTTAAACCTGACCTTTTTCTTTCATGGCCATCATAACTTTGTTGGCAAAAACAAAGTCATCCAGTTCCTTTACTCCGCTGTGTGTTATGTTGTCTTTGCTGCCTTCCCAAAGTTTCCTTCCCTGATGAATAAACATGATACGGTCGCCAATACCCATTACCGAATTCATGTCATGGGTTACCACAATGGTGGTGGTGTCGTAATCTTCTGTCAAGTCACGTATCAGCTCATCAATCACAATCGAAGTTTGCGGGTCGAGGCCGGAGTTGGGTTCATCACAAAACAGGTATTTCGGGTTATTTACGATTGCGCGGGCTATGCCTACGCGTTTCCGCATGCCACCGCTTAGTTCCGATGGCATTTTTTTGTTAGCACCTTTCAGGCCAACCCGGTTTAGAACCAGATTAACGCGGTCCTGTTTTTCATCGCGTGGCATGTTGGCCAGCATGTCGAGCGGAAAACGAACGTTCTCTTCTACAGTCTTGGAGTCGAATAAAGCGCCACCCTGAAAAAGCATCCCGATTTCCCTGCGGATTTCAATTTTTTCTTTCCGGGAGGCATCGGTAAAATTTCTGCCATCAAAAAAAACTTTTCCTTCGTCTGGTGTAATCAGCTCCACGATACATTTAAGCAAAACACTCTTACCGGTTCCGCTGGCCCCGATAATCAGATTGGGTTTACCTTTTTCAAAAGTTCCGCTGATGTCGGTAAGTACCTTCTTATCGCCAAATGACTTGCTGATGTTGAATATCTCAATCATGCAGGTGAAAGTAAAAGTTGAGCAAGCAGATAATCGGCCAGTAATATTGCAATTACGCTGGTGGTTACCGCCTTGGTGCTTGAAATGCCCACTTCCAGTGCACCTCCACGCGTATAGTAGCCTTTGTAAGAGGATATGCTGGATACGAGAAATGCAAACACGAAAGATTTGATTAAAGCAAACGTAACGGTAAATGGATTAAACATGTAACGAATGCCGTAAATGTATTCATCAGGAGATAAGATACCGGTAATATTTCCGACAATGTAGCCACCTACTAAGGCACACACACCGGCTACCACCACCAGCATCGGATACATGATGAGGGAAGCAATAACTTTAGGCAACACCAGATAGTTAATGGAATTGATTCCCATTACTTCAAGCGCGTCAATCTGTTCGGTAATGCGCATGGTACCCAGATTACCGGCCATGCTCGAGCCCACTTTTCCTGCAAAGATGATGGCCATTACGGTTGGTGCCAGCTCCAGAACGGTCATTTCGCGCACGACCTGTGAAATAACATATTTTGGAATATAAGGTGCCACCAGGTTAAATGCCGTTTGCACGGTGGAAACAGCACCCATAAATGAAGACACGAGTATGAACAAAAAGATGGAATCCAGACCGATGAGTACACATTCATCAATAACCAGTTTGTAGTGCGTTTTGAAGGATTCGCGGTTTACCAGCAGGTTGCCGAGAAAAATAAAATACCGCCCGATTTCTTTCATTCAATTAACCTATCTTGCTCAAGATAGGCAAAAATAATAATCAACCATGAATAAGCTGATTATCGTAACCGGAGGCAGCAAAGGCATAGGCCGGGCAATTGTTGAAAAGTTCATGTCAAATGGCTTTGACGCAGTTACCTGTGCCCGCAAACAGAACGAATTAAATGCGATGGAAAGTGAATTGAAAATACGTTATCCGGGCTGCTCTTTTTATTATCAGGTTGCCGATGTCTCGCGTCCGGATGAGGTGAAAAAGTTTGCTTCGTTTATTCATTCGCTCAACCGGAAGGCAGATGTCCTCATCAACAATGCCGGTTATTTTGTACCAGGCTCCATTGCCGATGAACCGGAGGGCAATCTGGAAAGCATGATGAATGCAAATTTATTCAGTGCGTACCACGTAACGCGCGCGCTGCTTCCGGCTATGAAGCAAAACCGCAGCGGTCATATTTTTAACATGTGCTCCATAGCCAGCATTAAAGCCTATGCCAACGGAGGCTCATATGCCATCACCAAATTTGCTTTACTGGGCTTTTCAAAATGTTTGCGCGAAGAGCTAAAAGAATGGAACATCCGGGTAACGGCTGTGCTGCCCGGTGCTACGCGCACCGCCAGTTGGGACGGTGTTCACCTTCCTGATGAACGTTTTATGAAACCCGAGGATGTTGCCGATATGGTTTATGCCGCATGGGCCGTATCGGAGCGCAGTGTAGTGGAGGAAATTTTAATCCGACCGCAACTGGGCGATATCTGAACGAAAAGCTGATTACAGTCGATTTAAAAATGTTACCGGTCAGAAGGGTAAAAGAATTTGACCACCTGCAGAACAAAAGCGTGGTTTATCGGTTAATTTTGTGGTAAATAGTTTCTGTGTGAACCCATCTGTTTCACATTTCCGTCAATACTGCGAAAGTCTGGTACAATACAAACGCAGAAAATCCATTGAGGTAAACATTGGCGATGTTCCGCTCGGAGCGCACCACCCCATCCGCATCCAGTCTATGACAACGGTGGATACCATGGATACGCAGGGTTCGGTGGAGCAGGTTATCCGCATGGTAAACGCCGGATGTGAATACGTGCGCATTACGGCTCCTAGCATTAAAGAAGCGCAGAATCTGGCAGAGATAAAAAAGGAGCTTCGAAAGCGCGGGTACACCGTGCCCCTCATTGCCGATATTCATTTTACACCCAATGCAGCCGAGTTGGCTGCGCGCATTGTTGAGAAGGTGCGCATCAATCCGGGAAATTATGCCGACAAAAAACGTTTCGAAGTAATTGAATATACCGACAGCGCCTACGAGGCTGAACTGCAACGCATCCGTGAAAAATTTACTCCTCTGGTTAAAATTTGCAAGGAATATGGAACAGCCATGCGCATCGGCACGAACCACGGCTCGCTGTCCGACCGCATT
Organism: Cyclobacteriaceae bacterium; assembly: GCA_025055435.1. Lineage (GTDB taxonomy): Bacteria > Bacteroidota > Bacteroidia > Cytophagales > Cyclobacteriaceae > UBA2336. The sequence goes on from JANWWN010000007.1 coordinate 46,701, forward strand.
ATGAGCCGATACGGTGATACACCGCTGGGTATGGTTGAGTCGGCATTGGAGTTTTTGCGTATTTGTGAAGACCTGAATTATTACAACATCGTCCTTTCCATGAAAGCCAGTAACCCGCTGGTAATGGTTGAAGCTTACCGGTTGTTGGTAAAAAAACTTGACGAAGAAGGTTTGAAACCGTATCCGCTTCACCTGGGAGTTACCGAGGCGGGAGAAGGTGAGGACGGACGCATTAAATCGGCAGCCGGTATAGGTACTTTACTTGAAGACGGGCTGGGCGATACCGTTCGTGTTTCGCTTACGGAAGAACCGGAGTACGAAGCACCTGTGGCACGCATGCTTGTTGATCGCTACGCCAATCGTGCAACACACAAACCAATACTTCCTGTTAAAGAAATTCCGATTGATCCGTATGTGTACAATCGCAGATTAACACATGAGGTGGTAAACCTGGGCGGGCACCATGTACCTCGTGTGATAGCCGATTTAAGTCAAGTTCAGATAACCGATTATAAAGATTTGCGTTGCATCGGGCATTTTTATTTGCCCGAGCCGGATAAGTGGCGGATGAATGACCAGGGTGCCGATTATGTGTACACCGGAAAGAAGCCCATTCCATTCATGTTGCCCAACGGCTTAAAAGAGATTCGTGATTACGCAGTTTGGCTGCAATCCGATGACCGGGAAAATAAATTGCCCATGTTTACGGTGGCCGAGTATCTGAAAGCATCGGTTCTTCATCCTCAAATCAATTTCGTTTATTTCTCCATCGATGAAGTGCAACCTGAGTTGCTTGCGAAATTAAAACATGACCGTACAGTAGTAGCAGTTATCCAAACCGATAATGCTCATGCCATGGCTGAACTGCGAAGGTTGTTCTTCTTACTAATTGAGAACCAGGTTCATATTCCAGTAGTGATTCACCGTGTATACGAACAAACCGATGAAGATCATTTTCGTTTGTATGCCGCCACCGATGCCGGAGGTTTGTTTATTGACGGTCTGGGCGATGGCATAATGCTGCGGTTCGGGAATGCCTCATCCAAAGAATTGATGCTGCGTGATGCGGATGTAGCCAACAAAACTGCTTTTGGTATTCTACAGGCTACGCGCACGCGGATGTCAAAAACCGAATACATTTCCTGTCCTTCCTGCGGTCGCACCTTGTTTGATTTGCAAAGTACAACAGCCATGATACGCAAGCGTACCGACCATCTGAAAGGTATTAAGATTGGTATTATGGGTTGTATTGTTAATGGTCCGGGTGAGATGGCCGATGCCGATTACGGCTATGTGGGCAGCGGGCCTTCGCGAATTACCCTCTATCGCGGAAAGGAAGTGGTGAAAAGGAACGTTCCTTCCGAACAGGCTGTTGATGAATTGATTAATCTGATAAAAGAAGACGGCAACTGGGTGGAACCCGAAGCCATTGAACAACACATGTATGAATAACACATCCGGGCAATCAGGGCAGGAGCGCAGCAGACTGCGCGAATTTTTTCAACTGAATGAAGTTCTGACTTACTTCTTTCGTAAAAAAGATCCGAGCAGGCCTACGGGTTTTAACCTAAAAGCCATGCATACCATCAACAAAATATCCATGCTCATGTTTTTGGTATGCCTCATCGTCATTCTAAAACGCTGCGTATTCGGATACTGATTTGGAAGTCTGTTATGTAATAATTGAGCTCTCAATTTTTTGGTATTTGATTTTCAATAGGTTACCTTTTCGGATAAACCAAAATATCTTCTGGTACAAATCGTTATTTTTGTCCGATAAGCGCCCTCATGGTTCGTTGGCTTTGGTTCCTTTTGCCTGTTTTGCTAATCCTGGCTGCTTCGTGTACCCAGAAGATGGTATGTCCGGCCTACCAGAGCGCTTTTATTTACGATAAGAATGAGTTGCGCAAGCGTTTCAGTTACTTTAATGAAGATTCTACACCCAAAGTTTTAACTGCCAGTAAAAACAAGTATCTCATCGCTGATCCGGTTCCGTATAAAAAGAAAGTCCGACAGATGGCTACCGTGCAGGCCCGGCCGATGAACCCTGTTGTTCCTGATTCGCTGCAGGAAGGAAGTGAGGTAACAAAAGCGGAACTGGATGCCGCTGCACGTTCGGTAATTGATTCCGTCTATATTCCAAATACTGCGCCTGTAGCCGACACTGCAATTGCCGAGCCCGAGCCTTATGTAATTACCAAAGACCGCGAGGTGCGGGTGCTGAAGTACAATTTTCCCGATAGCCTGAAATTCGATACGCAAACCGGTAAATATGTTCCTGAAAAGCCTAAATACTATGTGGTACACATAGGCTATGATATTGATCAGGATAATTACATGTGGTACCTGCGTGATGTACTGGTATTACCCGATGTTCGTCTGGCGCGTCAGCAGGCTGAAGAAACCGCAAAAAAAGAAGCAAGAAAAAGCAAAGGCATAAGAGGGTTTTTCAATAAGTTGTTTAAGAAGAAAAAGAAAGAAAAAGCGAAAGATACCATGCAGGAAGATCAAAAGCCGCGGCCGCGAACAGAAGAAGAGGAGTATCAGATTAATTTCGATGAGCCCGACCAACCGCGCGACTCAGCAGCAGCTACGCCACCTTCAGTTCCTGCAGCCCCTTCAAAAAAGAAATCACCGTTTTCTTTCCTGAAGAGGAAAAGCAAGCAGCCAGATCAGCCTTCCAACAGGCAACTGCAGCGCAAGGAAGAAGACGACGGCTTTTAAAGCACGCAACAGTTCTTAATCGAATAAAGTGAGATTTCCGTACTGATCAGCAGGTGGTGCAGGGGTGATTAGTGAGGATACATCAACTGCAGGATTAGCAATTCGCGGACTCACTGTATAAAAATTCATTTTTTCGTCCGGATAGGCTACTAACTGTCCTCTCAATAACACCAGGTCATCGGTTTTCGATAACCAAACCTCCTCACTTGCCTCATCCAGGATAACGGGCATGCGGTCTGTTACTTGGGCTACCAGCGTGTTGGCTGGCATGGTTATCACGGAGAAGGTATGAACCGAATCACCATCATCGGTTTCGAATTCTTCCCAGATGCCGGCCATGGAAAAAAGACCTTCGCTTACCACAAACCGGTAAGGTATGGAAGTTTTTTTTCCGGTTTTTTTCCAGGCATAAAATCCGTCAGCCGGAATGATGCAACGCCTTCTCAGTAAATTTGATGCAAGTGCAGGGCGTTCGAGTAAACTTTCGAGGCGTGTGTTGATTAGTTTTTCAGCCAGCGGTTTGTTAGCCGACATTTTTGCGGGTCGGCCCCAGTAGAACGTGGATAGCCCCCGCGGCCCCTCAGCTGTAATAACCGGTAACAATTGTGTGGGTGAAGCGTTGTACCGCAACCTGTAGTGTTCAGGAACTTCCGCTTTAAACCGAGCTGCAACTTCTTCTGCTTTAGCGGTAATGGTGTAACGGTCAATCATGCGGAAAAAAACTCAACAGCCTGCAATTCCGACCAATATACGCCATTTGAATTGAATTGTGCGAAGCCTACGTGACCTCCGCGGTCGGGTGAAAAGAACCTGACATGAGGGTGTTCTCTCAGTTTATTTACCGGGAAGCATGCTTCGCTTAAAAACGGATCGTTGCGTGCGTTGATAATCCGTGTGGGCACCTCAATACTTTCTACAAAATGCAACGAGCTGCAGGACTCGTAATACTCCCGGGCATTTTTAAAACCATGCAGCGGAGCTGTGTAGCGATCGTCAAATTCCTGCAGTGTTTTTATGCGGCTCAGGTATTTCACGTCCAGCTCTTTCCGGAATCTGGCCTTACGTCTGATTTTCTCTTTCAGGCTGATAAGGAATTTCAGGGCGTAAATGCGGTTGCGAGGTTGTGAAATGGTAATACAACTGGTGTATAAATCAAGCGGCACCGAGAAAACAATAGCCTGACGGATGGCTGCAGGCCGTTCGCGTTTTTCACCGAGGTATTTCAGCGTAAGATTGCCGCCCAGGCTGAATCCCACTAATCGTAACGACCGATATCCTTTGTTGAGCGCATGCCGAATAACCAGGTCCAGGTCATCTGTTGCACCACTATGGTAAAAACGAAGTTGGCGATTCATTTCTTCACTGCATCCGCGGTAATTCCAGGCCAGCACATCAAACCCGGAAAGAAACAACGCCCGAGCCATACCCCGAACATAAGCCCGATGGGTGTTTCCTTCAAGTCCATGAGAAATAATAACCAGATCGGATGAGTTCTGTGTTAGCCAGTCGAGGTCAAGAAAGTCATCGTCATCAGTAATGATGCGTTCACGCTGATAGGGCCTGAAATTGATGTTACGGAACAGTGCCGGGTAAATGGTTTCAACATGTCCGTTAATCAGGAAAAATGGAGGCTTATAGATATAGCTCACTGCTGTTCAACCGATTGCAGGTCTTCGTTTTCCGTAATCACTTCTTCCTCGCGGCGCTTTTTTTCTCTTCGGCCACGCACCCGGATGTTTACCATTTCAATAAGCAGCGAAAAGGCAACAGCAAAGTAAATGTAGCCTTTAGGAATTTCATATTCCAGGCCCTCAAGAAACAACATGAATCCAATGAGGATAAGGAATCCGAGAGCCAGTACTTCCATAGAAGGATGCCGGTGAATAAAGTCGCTGATTTTGCCAGAGAACAGCATCATGATTCCGATGGAGATGATAACCGCAAAAATCATAATGATAACCTGATTGGTAAGTCCGACGGCGGTTAATATGGAATCGAAGGAGAATATGATATCGATGAGAATAATTTGCAGTATTACACCGGTTACGTTGACTTTGGCTTTATCAACTGTAATTACTTCATCTTCACCCTCCATTTCGTGATTGATTTCGCGGGTGCTTTTGGCAATGAGAAATAGTCCGCCAAAGCCAAGAATCAGGTCACGGCCGCTAAACCCGTGTTCGGCGTTAACATACTTATGCAGAAATTCCGGCAAAATATCTCCGACTGTAAAAAGAGGCTCGGTAAAAGTTATTACCCAGGTAATGCTGAGTAACAGCAGGATACGTACCAGCATGGCAAGCAGCAGGCCCATGTTGCGGGTGCGTGCCCGGATTTCAACCGGCAGGCGGTTGGAAATAATAGAAATGAAGATGATGTTATCGATGCCAAGCACAACCTCGAAAAAGGTTAGCGTAAGCAAGGCCAGCCATGCTTCGGCATGTAAAAAAACTTCCATTCGGGGGTTGTTTGCGGTTTAAAAATAGCGGAAGGGCAGCATAAGCGCAACGGTTAAGCGGTTCTTTTAAAGGTTTCTTTTGAGGATTAATGGAATGGATTGCTTCTGAAGGCTGACCTAAAGCCAAACTCGAAAAGCCGACTTTTCCAGTACTGAAAATCAAGCGAGGCTATCATTTAAATTATGCCTTAACGTTCGTGCGCGATGATCACCTTTTTTCTAAGGGTGTGCTGTCCGCCGGACACTTGCAAAATATACATACCGGCAGTCAAGTCACCGGTATTTATCGTTTCTGTTTGCTTTCCAGCCGGCATAACGGTGTACATAATATTTCGGCCGTGCAGGTCGGTAAGGGTGACCGCCACTGGCTGGCGCAACGGTTCGGAAAATATAATGTGCAGTGCATCATCTGCGGGGTTGGGGTACAAGCTAACCGAGGAAGTTATAAATGGGTTTTCCGTTGAAGTTATAATCGGATCGGGAAGGTGATCTGCCTGAGGGTTCAATAAAGCAGTTGCCTGCAGGACCTCTTTGGTAACTTCATCCTGAACAAACGCAACTATAGCAAGCTCTGCGGCATTAAAAGGGATATCCGGAATCCACTGAAAAGTAATGGTTTGCGATGTTAGGGGTACTGTAAGAAGTGTTCCTGCTGCATTTGGGAGCATCCTGCGAACCACGTTTTGATTACCGCCTTTTTGTTTTTCAATGAGGGCTACAAATAACACCGGTTTACCTGTAGTTACTCCGGTTGGTCCGGTTACAAGGTTGACGTTAAAGTTTAACGCATTTTCTGAAGAGCGTGGCAGAGTAGTAATTGTAAGGCTGACCGGCGATACCGAAAGTCCACGCAGGCTGCGATAATTTGTGCTCCATGCCTGGGTCAGGTTGCCCTGGCTGTAGCCGTCAACATACACACGAGGAATAAGGCCCAAACTATTTGTAATTCCATAGAATGCTGCTCTGGCTCCGAAATCAGATGGGTTTTCCTGAAATAACTGGTCATTGTAAGGGAAGGGCAAATGGTATTGTAATTTTATTCCGTCAGTCGGAGTAAGATTGTTAAACAATGTGTTATTAGCTGCAAATGAGGAGTGATTTTGGGTGAAGTTTTCAATCAAAAGATTGCGGTTTCGGCTTTCAATTTTAACATTGTTAAAAGCAAAGCCTTCGAAACGGCTTTTGTCACCGGTGCTGCTGGCAAAGGCCAGGCGGAAACGCGTATTTATTTTATTTGAAATGCCATCCAGGGCGTGTCTGCCTGTACGCACTGAGGTAACGGTCGTGGTGTCCGACCAACCAACCGGACTCGAACCAATATTACCCAGAATAAATCCTGAGGTATTAAACCAGTTTAAGCCGGTACCCGGTGACCCTAAAGATTGCCAGGTTAATCCTCCGTTGTCTGAGTACTCCAAAACCGCACCGTCCACGCCGGCAGGAGTCTTGAACATGTAATCCAAGGAAATTACGGGTTGCGGAACGCTGGTAAACGTTATGCAGGGAGAGTTGACGTATGATCGTTCAAGCGGGTTGTAGTGGCCGGATGCTTTTGTTACCCAGGCGGCATTTCCAAATGAACTGAACAGAGGAGTGGTTGGTACATTAAACTCCCAGGTACTGTTTCCGGCAATATCCTCCACAGTCCAGAATCCTTTTCCTCCGTCCAGGTCCTGCATGATATACGATGAGGTTACGTTTAGACTTTTAAGAATGCGGATGGGCTTAGTTTTGGTAGCGTTACAACCGATAGGCGAGTATGCAGTAACGGAAACGTCAAATAATCCTGCTGAAGGAAATTGATGCATGGGCATCTGATAAGTTCCTCCTTCCGGTGCAGGTAAATTTTTATCTGCCGGCCCGATAATGGCAGTGCCGTCACCAAAGTTCCATTGAAACTGATCGACCTGTACATTGCTTACCGTTGCCGATA
>JANWWN010000007.1:53914-79594 GCA_025055435.1 Cyclobacteriaceae bacterium
TACAAAACTGTTGTTGCCTTTATTCGGTCCGTAGTTATAGGTTACCTGATTGTCATCTTCCACAACAGCCGTCCTTCCGTCACCGAAACTCCATTCATAAATTTCATAAGGATTGGGTCCATCGGTGGGACCGTTTATCATAAAGTCTTCTCCATCGCAAATAGAAGGGAGTGTAAACACGGCGTTAGGCGAAGGCTTTATTTCAATTGTTACAGGCGTTGCCGAACCGCTTTCGCATCCCTTATTCATCTGGGTTACATAAAAGGTCTGCAGGGTTGGAGTCGTTCCGGTAATACCCGGCGGGGCGAATGTAAAACTGATGTCTTCCAGTAGTACAGCTGTGCCCGGGTTTGAAATCGGGTCGCGGTCGAACCACCTTGCGTTGGTGGCTGAACCAACCGGGGTTGCAGAGATGATAAACGGAGTGCTGGTTCCTCCGGAAACCTGGCAATACTCGGCATTATTTCCAACGGGTGCCTCAGGTTGTTTTATCCAGTTAAAATTCCTGTACACGGTGTTCGGACAATTATTTAAATCATTATAAGTCATGGATATTCCAATGGCCCGTTCGTCTGCTCCGGAGAATGAGGCGTGACCCGGGTTAAAGATTCTGTTCGATGGACCGGATAGTGCACCGTTGTAGGCGGGAGGAATAGTGGCAAAGTTTACAATCGTGTAGTCGGGAATGGAAGAATTTAAAGTTATGGCTGGACTATTTTGACAAATATTGGCATTTTCATCGATACCTGTTATTACCGGTTCAGGTCCGTTGTCAACTACCCTGAAGAATGCCCAACTTTGCAAGTATTCATTTCCGAAGGCATCTTTGGCAAACACATCCAGGTAATAATAACCGTATCCCCATCCGTTACGGATGTGATCCAAATTAAGTGCATAGGTTTTTGGTAAGAATACGGGCAGTCCGGTTTGAATATCAAGAACCGGGGTTGTTTCTCTGGCTATTAGGGTTAAAGGATAGGTTGCTCCCGGTGGTAGTCCTGAAGCAGGTGGAGTACCCAAGATGGGTGAGGGCAGCGGAGCATCATAATAGCAAGTACCAACATAGCAGGCATAAAATCTTAAACGGGTAAATTGAAACCCTGGCCTTATGGCCTGAGAAATATTAACCTGTATGTCATTATCAATCGTAACATTTCGGCAATAAATTTCCGAAACGCCATTCACCACGACTGATTGAACGATGAAATTTTTCGTATCGGTATCCCGGCATCCGTTGGCATCGGTAAACGTATAGGTAATTGGCCATCCAGGTGAAATATTAATTCCGGCGCTCTGCGGATTGAAATAGTATTTGCCATCGGCTTTCAGACGAATCCCTTGTCCCGAAAAAACACCACCTGCCGGAGATCCGGTAACCAGGTAATCGCGGTCTTCAATCACATAATTCGTTCTAACACTGGTTTCACCGGGATTAGGCACGATTTCGGCATTTGGTAAAGGATGAACCGTAATATCAACAAACCCTGTGGCGATGTTTCCGGCATTATCTTCCACTTCCAGATTGTACCTTATACTGGAAGAAGGGGAAACGGAAGGGCTTGAGCTGTTGGATGAAAATCCGGATGGTGTGGATGTCCAGCGGAATTGAACAAAGCCGGTACCGCCATTGGTAGAGGCAATTAAATAAATTGACTCTCCTGCGCAAATGGTGGTTTTAGTTGCCGACACCGAAACGCTGAGTGGTGCTACAGTTAAGGTAAATGGCGTATTGGTTAATGTCCGGGTAGTGCAGTTGGGCCGCGATACATCAATACGATAAGTATAATTGCCAATTTCGCTTAGTGCAGGGTCGGTAGTAAGCGTTCGGGTTCCGTTGTTACCGGTAATGGATTGGGTTAAGGCTGAATATCCGGAAGGAACGGATGTTGCAATGAGTGAATAGGTATAGTTGTTATCCTGGGTGCTGCTGATGGTAATATCAACGGTGGTGTATTGTGCCGGTGATAAGGTAGCCGGTGTTACCGGAATACCCAGATTCATTGCAGGAAATACATTAAGGTTGGAACTGGCATTACTGATCAGGTCACTGTCATTATTCCGAACTGTGATCGGGCCGGTTGTTACCCCCGTGGGAACAGTAAAGGTTACAGAAGTTGCGTTGTAGGAAGAAATATTTCCGGAGGGCACAGCAATACCGTTGACAAAAACAGTGGGTTGGCTATTACCTGTTACCGGATTACCGGTGCCGGTAAAGCGTGTGCCCGTAACTGTTACATTGTCGCTTATGCAGGTTCCGCCTGCCGGACTAAAAGCAGCAATGGCCGGGCGGTCCTCGGTGGTAAAGGTTATGCTTTGCGAAGCAGTGGCATTGTCGTTAAAGTCTTCAACCGGATTTATTTCAACGTAATAAATTTGATTGGGCAGAAGTGTTGATGTAGGATTTATCGTAATTACGGTAAAAGTTCCGTTAATCGTTCCGCTAAAGGGTACCGCTGCACCCGCATCGTTATTGAGTTTTAATTCAACAAGCCCCCCCTCAATATCCGCGCTGGTTACAGGTGAATTGTCCAACTTCCGAACGGGTTCGTTGAATGTAATCGTTATATTTCCAACGGCTGAAAAATTAACTGCACCATTTGACGGATTAAACACGATTTCCGGAGGCAAAGCATCAGTGAATGAATAATTAGTTCCTGTAATTGTTGCAGGTTGTGCTGAAGCGGCAGGGCTTGTAAACGTAATATTCGCTTCGTTAAATGCAGGTTGAACAGAGGGAGTGGATGCATTAACAGAGGGAGAAACATTAACCACCACGAAAAAGAAATAAGTTCCTGCAGATGTAAATGATTGACCGATGCTGCTGAACTGAACCTGACTGGGTGTTAAAGTTCCTGTATTGACAGGTGTGTCACTTCCGTCAAATACATTGTTAGATGAACTGAAAATACGCGGTGAAGTGAACTTTCCTACAGGTGTGGAAGAGACGTTAACATTTAATTCATTAAAAGTTACCGGTCCGTTAGTTGTTACTGAAAATCCCAAAATAGCCTGGTTGGTGCTGCCGCTGTTCAGCGGACTGGCAGCTATACCTCCGGTAAGTTGTGCAAGGGTTATAATTAGTGTAGTAGTGGCATTAGCTCTGGGTTCTGCACCGTTGGTCAGATAATTATAGGTTGCATCGTTGGTACCATCGTAATTATACGGAACCAAAACATAGTGATAGGTTTTGCCCCCTTCCAGTCCAACGTCGGTATACGTAGTTGCGGTGTTGTTCGTTATGGTAACACGCACCGTTGTTCCGGCCAGTGTGGCAGGTGGTGCGGCACCATCATTTAAGCCGGTGAGTGAGGCCGCGCTTCCCTCCCTGCGGTAAATTACATATCCGTCAGCGTTAGCGATGGTATTTGCCGCGTTAAATGCAAGATCAATATTCACCGTTCCTGAAAGGGTAGCCGTAAAAGTAGCTGAGTGGCCTCCCGGTTCAGCGGAAAAAGTAAAATCCGATTGCAACGGTGGAGCAGGAGAGGTTTTGTAGTTGGCATTACCGCTGTTTTCCCTGTAGGGATAAATAGCAAATTCGTATTGGGTTTCCGGCTGAAGTCCGGTAACATTCAGGCTTCCGCCGCTTCCGTGCGCTACTCTTGCGGCAAAGTTGCCGTCGGTCCAGTCGGCATCGGCGGGAATCTCCGGACCATCCGTAACGGTAACAAATGTACCTGAAGGCACAATGCGGCCAACAATGAGGTAGAATTCAGGCGCGGGGCTGCCCGTTGCATCAGTCCAGGTAATGTTTATGGATGATGAGCTGGTGGCCGTAACTGCGAAACTGGTTACATGGTTTGCCGGTTCACTTTGTGCCCGTAACAACTGCCAACTGCAAACCAGCCAAAATGCTGTACATGCATGGAGTAATCTTTTCATAACCTACATGTTTAGATTTCCATCGCGGTTTGTTTTTATCAGGAAGACGGATGAAACATTTCCTACTATGTTTGTTCCGCAGATCAGCAGGCCGCCATCTTCGGTTTCCCGAATGGCCTGCACCGTTTCGCTTCCGGTTCCGCCCAATGTCTTAATCCAGATGGGTTCGCCATTAACGGAAACCTTGATCAGAAGAATGTCATTAAGTCCGTTGCCTTTTTGGCTGTTGGTGGTGAAATGGCCTGCCAGGACGAAGTTCCCGTCACGTGTTGCGGTGATTGCGGTACCGTAATCCTGAATCTGGGATTGGTTGCTGCCTACAGGTGTTAGTGCAGTAGTTAAGACAGCATCATAAAACGCAATCGTATTGGTGAGAATATTGCCATTGGCATCAACCCTAGCAAAGAAGACATTTGCCAGGGTTCCGTCAGGTTCGGAATAAGTACCAACAACTCCGAAACCAAATAAAGGTTGACTGGCTGGTTGAATGTCGTTTACTTTTAAGGATATGTTGTTGTTTTGTCCGTAAAGGCTGTAGTTTGTGAAAGAAGAGTTAATGGATACTCTTGGTATGCTCAAGTAAGAAAAATTAAAGCTTTGTTGTTCCTGTGCAACCGAACTTGCCCAAATCAAATTTCCATTTATTGCATGGATGGACTTTGCATTTCGATAGCTTCTTGCAATGGATTCGAAATATTGTTCCCATTCAGGTTGCAGCGTCAGCGGGTCGTACAGATGAACGAAAGGCCGAACGGGTTCGCTCAGGCTTGTTTGATAGGAGCCCAAAAGAATAATTTTACCATCATCTGTAACGGTGAGTGCTTCTCCATAGTAGTCGGTTTTGATGGCAGCTGTGGTCTGATCGGAAAAATATTCGGAGCGAATAAAGTCCAGGTTATTACTCAGATGTAACAACCGGCTGGAGCTTATCTCAATATTATCGGTTGATGTTGCAGAAGGGTTTAGTTTTACCTTTTCACCGGCAATAATGTAGCCCTGGTTGTCCGGTAATGATTTGATTGATCTTCCTGCTCCTCCGCTAAAGTACTTTATTCCCTGTTTCAGGTTACCCTGCAGGTCTGTGGTAAACACTACAGTTAACACGGAGTCTCCCGAAACGGGCATATTACCCAGTATGATAAATCCGTCGTTGGTCAGTTCAATAGCTGCACCCTCAATTCCGGATATCCCATTGAATATTTTAATGAATGTGCTGCGTTTCCCGGGATGTGCATCTTCAATGTTTGTACATGCAAAACCGATAAACAACAATATGAGACTACGAAGTTTCATCGTTTTGTTTGAAGATTTTTTTTGGGAATAAATTTTTCGTACAGATAGCTCAACTTAAACATGATGGATGAAACTTTAAATACCGAATCTGCATATCCGTGATCGAAGGCAAGCTCATTATTTTGATAAGCCATGGATTGGTTAGTAATACGTGTTAAGCCGTGGTTGTATCTGATTTCCGCCACTATTATTCCCGGCTTAATCGGCAGCTTTACACCTGTGGAAAGCGATGCACTTAGCTGAATGGTATTGTTATTTAATTCATAATTCTTTTCGGGGACGGAAGGCTGATCTTCCCGGATTTTTTCGATTGCGATATTTCTTGAGGCAAGCCATTCGGGAGTTAAGCCCGCGCCGGCATAAAGGCTGAATGTTTTTAATTTTTTGTATTGATAGTGTAACATGACCGGAGCAGCAAAAGACAGGTGTTGCTCTCTGCCGTTTAGCTGGTTGCGTTTTATTTCGTCTGTCAGCGGATTAATGCGCTCTTCTATCTGTGTCAACTTAAAACTGCGTAGCTGATAAATCATCAGTTCACTGTGTAATGTCCATTTGTCGGAATTTCCAAATAGACTCAAAGGCTTATCCAGCGCTACGCCCAATTGGATTCCTGCACCTGAAGTATATTTACTGCCGGTTTGAGCTTCCGTGATGGTGGTAACTTCTTCAATGTTGGGCCTCGAAAAGTTTACTCCCAGGGTTGCCCCGATTCTGAATACCGGCTCTTCTCGGTATGTCTTATACAATGCGATAAACTCTGCAGGATCAACACCTTCGTTTGGTCGGTAGTAGGGATCGGTTTTTTTTATGTTCAGCATATCTTCATCAGCTTTATCGGGTTCTTCCAGATAAATGTGGCTAAGACACATCAGCTTGTATGCTTCAACCATCATGTCTTTTTGAACAGTACCGGTTTTTTCCGAAAAGCAGGGCCGGAGGTAGGTTTCCACTTCCTGCAAACGTCCCTGATCGTAGATGGCACGCGCCAGACGTAGCGCCTGTGCGCAGTCCTGCGCAAGGCCGTATGTGCCGGCAAGAAGAAAAATTACAGTGATTATAAGGTAGTAGAATTGCTTCATGCTTTTTCAGTTGTTATTGGCCGGATAGTTAGGACAGGTTTTCTCGTAGTTCAGGCCACCACTGTACAGGCTCCACTCTTCGCTGTTCATGTTTCGTTTAACATAGGATTCGTTGCACAGTATGTTGGCCATTTTAGCAACAACCGTAGGATAGGAGCGAATACTTTCTTCGTTTCGCAACTGATTTTGGTGAATGGTTTGTTGCGAACTGTGCAACCCTACCATAATTTGTTCATCGTCAGGCGAAAAAGTAAGGCTCCATACCCAGTCCAGGTGATCGCGCAGTTCAATAGGAGGAACGGTAAGTTTATTTACGTTCCATAACCGAACGGTCTTGTCTTTGCTGGCCGAGGCAAAAAAGGTGGCTTTGTGGTTGTATTTTATCTGTTCGATAGGACCTTTGTGTCCGGAAAGCGTGCGAATTACCATGCCATCGCGCACGATGCGTAACTGACCGGTGGCGTTGCCTACAACAAGCTGGTTGGTAACAGGATGCCATGTAAGTGCTGTGAGCGAGGCGTTGCCCAGTTTCAGCTCAGTCGCGGCAAAGTTTCGGGTAACATCCCATACATACAAAGTGCCGTTATCACCTGCGCCGGCAAGTTTGGTTCCATCGGCGCTTAGTTCAATGGCATTGATTTTAGCCGGAGGGTTAATGACTGGCCGGGTGTTGGTAAAATCCGAATACCTGATGGTTCTACCGCCATTATCCCGCGCATATATTCCTTTGCCATCAGGTGTGAACTGAACGTTCTCCACGGCTTTTGCAAATCCGTAAATTTTTTTCGGATTCTTCATATTGTTCAACTCGTACAACTCAATGTAGTTGTTGGCATCGTTGGCAAAATTCAAACCTGCAGCTACAAGGCGGGTTTCGTCAGGGCTCAGGTCCATGGCATATACCTGATATTCACTGCGCCTGCCGACTAATTCGTTACCCTTCCATAATCCATTATCGGCTGTCCATCGAATAATTTTTCCGTCGCTCCCTCCGGAGTAAATGGTGGCATCACTGGCATGGGTAACCAGTGCGCGGGCTGCGCCGTATTCGTGGCCCTTAAGACTTTCCGTTAGGGGGTGGTTAAAGTTGCGTAGTGCGTAAAACAAACCGTTGTAAATGTCGTTGTCGTAGGGTTCGCCACCATGAGTTGTGTTGAAGTTGTAAGCCTGCTGAGCCAGCAGGCCTTCCAGTTCGGGTTCGCTGCCCAGCTCAAGTGATTTAAGGGCCATGGCACGAGCCTGTGCCAGGTAACGTTGCCGCAGCGCTTCGGCTGCATTTTGTTTAGCCAGCTTTTCCTGTTCCAGTGCGCGGGCTTCGTTTGCGATGGCCTGCTTTTCATTTTCCTGGGCACGGATGCGTTGTCTGTCGGCTTCCTCTTTTTGTCTGCGGGCTTCTTCGGCGTTTTGTTCAGCGCGTAGTTGTGCTTCTTCAGCCCGTTTGCGTTGTTCGGCTTCCGCCTGACGTGCAGCTATGGCGTTGTCGCGTTCAACACGGGCTGAGTCGCGGGCGGCTTCGGCCTGTTGGCGCAAGTCTTCGGCTTCCAGGCGCCTTTGCTCAGCGAGCTTGTAGTTTTCTTCGGCAATGGTTTGTTGGATAAATGCGTACACCAAAAACAACAGGGCTACTATGGTGAGAATGGCAAACACTATGGCTGTACGGCGTATGCGCTGCAGTTTGCGCTTTTGTTCCAGTTCGCGTATGCGCTGTTCGGTTTCGTACTCTTTGCGCGAATACTCCAGGAACACCATGGTGCGCTCGAAGGCCGGGTGGTAGCGTTGTCCCCAAACCAACGTGGGTTTATGTTTAGCCTGCCAGTTCAGGGCCAGTTGCAAATCGGGCGGGCGCCAAAGGCCTGCTTTGCCCACCTGGTACATGGAAGCGGCTTCGGCCAGGCGCAGGTACATCTGAACGGCATCGGCTTCATCATCAACCCAGTTTTTCAGTCGTGTCCATATTCGCATCAGGCTTTCATGCGAGATGTCGATCATGGATTTGGAATGGAGCGGTGTTCCGAAAGCCGGTGTAAGCAATGATCGGCCGGGTTCGCGGAATTTCTCAATTACTTCAATTACCTCTTCTTCCGGGCAGTTGGCAATGGCGGCTATTTCGTTTAAGCGTGTGGGCCGGCGTATTCCGAAATTCTCTCCGCGTTTTTCGGTAATTGCCTTGAACATTACTTCGCATATCCGCTGTTGTTCTTCGGTTAGTTCATCGTAGGCTTCGTTGGCATGCATGCTCAGCGCTTCGCGCATGGTGCCAATGGCTTCGTAATGCTTTAAGTCCAGCGGTTCATCTTCGCGCTCGCGGTAGGCAGCCCAGTAGTTCCAGGTTCGCATCAGGGCATGCTGCAGAATAGGCAACTGATCGGGGTTATCGCCCAGGTCATTGAGCAGTTGCTGCACCAGGCGCTGCGTAATGGTTGCGCCGCCCACGGCAACGGGTCCTTCTATGGCTTTTCGTTTTTGTTCGCGGGTTAGTTGCGGTATGAGGTAATGGCTGTCGTTAATTTTACGGGTGAGCTCCGGGAACTGTGCGCACTCGCCAATAAAGTCGGAGCGCATGGTAATGGCTACATAAATAGGAGCATCGGGATAGTTAACTGCTTCAATAAGCAGATTTACGAATGCGAGTGTTTCATTGACAGAATTTGGATCGGTGCTGTCCTTGAACCGGAATAATTCTTCGAACTGATCAACCAGTATCAGGTAATTTACATCGGATGTCCTGCGTGATTGTTGTATGGCCTCAACCAGTCCCAGTGAACTGCTGCGAAGTAGTGTGGTAAATATGGTACGTTTTATTTTCTGTTCGTCTGCATCAGCCTTCAGGTAGTCGGTTTGTGATTTAAGCAGGGAGTCGGCCAGGTTTTCAATGGGGCCGCTGCCCGGACGGGTTACCACCACTTCCCAGTCGGGGCTGGTATCGGTAAGAAATCCTCCGAACAGGATGGGCAGGACACCACAATATATAAAGGATGATTTACCGCTTCCGGAAGGACCGATAACGGCAACAAAACGATGGCGTGAAAGTTTAAGTAACACTTCATCGCTTTGTCCTTCGCGGCCAAAGAACAGATGACTTTCCTCAATTTTAAAGGGACGCAGTCCCGGAAATGGATTGAGGGCAGCCGCAATCGTTTCGGCAGGATGGTACATGTTTATTGTTTTGTGGAGTTATCTTATTCATTTTCAAATTCGCTAAGCAATTTCAAAGCGTTTTCAGCCGCTTTACCTGGCTCCGTTTCTACGACTCTGAGGTTGTGCTTTGCAAAAACGTCCAGGTTAAGTGGCGAGCCGGTGCGGGTAAGTACAGCCTTTCCTTTTACGGGTTTGCTGCGTCCGAGTCCCGGTGCTTTGAGTAAATCCAGTATTTTCATGCGCACCCACTGTTCATTAACCCGACCCTTGTAAATGATTGCGGTGTCGAAATTTCGAAGGTTGCTGATGTGGGTATTACGAACCCGCATCAGCTCGCCTTCAAAATCGGGTACAAGGACCTTATAACCTTTTTGCTGTAAGGTTTCAATAACCGGTTTTACTTCATCCTGGTCCACTTTATCATGTAACAGGTACACAGTGCGGGCGCTATCGGAGCCAGACAAGAGGCTACCATGTTTTTCCTGCAACTCTTCACGAATTATGTTTTTAAAATCTTCCAAAGGTGTTTGGAGGATTTCGGCACCTTCCTGTAAGGCGATGTCGCGTTTCAGTAATTCAATGAAGGCGCGCTGGCGTTCGCTTACGTTTACCAGTACTGGTGAAATCCAGATCAGGCGGGGGAAACGTTCTTTTCCGACACGCTCGCTTTTTTCTGCGGCCAGCATATTTTGTATGTCCATGGCCGATCGGTCGGAACCTTCGGGTATTTCGCCATAAGCGCTGCCGATGAGGTGTATAGACATGTCGGCTTCTTCCAGGTTTTGGCGGACTGCACGTTCGAATTCGCGGTATTCGGAAGGTAGCGTCTTGGCGGGTAATACAACATAACCAAGGCGTTGCAACTCGCGTCGGATAATGTTACGCTGCACGGTTAGATCGTGGCCGGTTTCGGCAAGGTAGATGGTTTTGCGGCCGTATAGTTTTTTTATCTCGGGCTTTTCCTGACCTCTTAACGCAAGCAGGGTGTCATAAATATCGTAGGCCAGATCAACCATTTTCATCCAGTACTGGCGTTCGGCTTCACTGCTGAAGTAATCCGAATATTCACGTACTTCACCGGTGTCGTTGTCAATCTGGTACATTTCGTATCCCAGTAATTCCCGTATGCGGGGCGGTTGTTCGGCCCAACTCAGCTGCGTTTTGAAAACCTTAAAGATGCGGTTGTAGGGTGAAGGTGTTTTTTCGGCCGCCTTACAAAACATCTCCAGATTATCCAGGCACTGGCCGGACCGAACGAATTGATGAGAAAGTATGGTTACTAATGTAGCCGCATTGTCCAGTCTCGGGGTAATCAGGTTGTCAGTTTCCGATTTCAGTTGTATGTTAAGTTTTTCGCCTAAAACCTGAATTAACATCACCTCAAGGAATCGTTTAAATTGAGTGACCCACGAACCTTGTTGCGGTGCGTTGTCGGATTGAGAAAAAAGAATAAGAACGTCAATTTCAAAATTCATATTCGTGCAGATTTATACGAGGTTCGATTGGTGGTTACATTTTTAATTAATCCTTCCACCAGTTCATGATGGCTGGCGATTACGAAGTAAAAATCAGGAAGGTTTATCCGGAATACTACCGCGCGTTCCAGAGCCTGCATCCCGTTAAACTTTTGTTCATCAGTTTCGATCGTGAAAACCGGTCCGTAAACCTGTCCTTCCTGCAGGATGCAGTTTTGTCCCTGTTCATCCGAAAGCTGAACTTTTCCATGCGCTACCACTAGAACGGGCGCAAGTGCTTCTGATGACCAGGATATTTTTTCCTGAGGTGATAAGTCGTAGGGAATTATCTTATCGAAGAGGTCGGCCAGGTAAACACCATTTATGCCGGAAAAGTATGGTAGTTTACGTAGATACAGAATCATCTCGATACCCAGGAAAAAGCCATCATTAAGGCTGTCCAGTAACTGATTACTGGCTATGGCGGAATCCAGAAACTTTTTATCGCGAGCCGGCAGTCGCTGGCTGATGGTTTGGTAAACTGAACGGTCTTTGTTGTAGATGACCCAGGCGGCTGCTTCCTGCAATAATTTATCCTGATTGAACATCTGAGCGATAAGTCCGCGACTTATGCGGAACTCCGGAAGCTGAGCTGCAGTATAAATGGCACACGCCTTTGTCCAGCGATTGTTTTGATTAAAATCGCGGTTCAGAATGTAGTTTATTACCTGTATGGGGTTATACTTTTCACGCGGATAGTAAATCTGTAATTGTTCCAGTTTTTTATCCATCGAAATGTCATCGAACAGCGGGAAGAGTTTAGGCTTTAAATCCTGGTCAACAAATAAATCCATGAGTTCAATAGCATAAGCGATGCCGTTCGGGTCGCCCGACTCGATGTTTTCGCGCACCAGTTGAACAGCTTCAGGATCGTATAGAATGGAAAGTAATACAGTTAACTGGTGGTAGTTGGTGCGGATTTCTTCGCGCAGGGCTTGCCGCAGGAGTTGGAATACTTCGGTATCGGGTAGTTCGTGCAGGGCCGCCAGGTTCCATAACGTTTTGCCGATTTCTGCATCGAGCAAATCCATAACCTGTTGGGCCTGTCTTCCGGTAGCCCGGTAATTAATGTATCGCAGTGAGTAGAGAATCTGCTTAACAATTCGTTTATCCGGATAATCGGCTTTTTGCCACAGCAGTTCAAGGGCTTTCGGTCCGCCGATGCGGCCCATGATTTGCACAATCCGAAACATCACGTAATCCGATTGGCCGGAGCGATGGAAAGCGGTTTCCAAAGCGGGCAGTGCCGCCTCGCCTGCTTCGGTAAGTGCAGCAGCAGCCTGGTGGCCGTATAACGGATGGGCAAGCAGGTCGATAAGCACCTGAAATGTTTCAGGTTTACGTAGTTTACGCGCTGTAGTGATCGCTTCGCTGCGAACACGATAATCGGCATCGCGCAATAATTCCAAAAGCGTGAAGATGGTACCCTCGGTGCTGATTTTTCGCAACAAACGTGCAGCCAGAATGCGGTCGGCTGGCTTTACCGATTTGCTCAGCCGCTGCAGGCGTTCGGTTGAAATGGACAGCAGATCGCTGTCCTCGGCAGTATGATGTGCGCTGATGGCCAGGTTATGCAGGGTCTTATCATCCTCCGGATTCCATTCCAGTGCAAGGGCCCTTACTTTTTCGGTTGCATAGTGGCGTATCTTCGGATTGCTGCTTGCTGTTAACCGGATAATGGCATTTTCGAAAAGCGCCGGTTCAAGTTTTTCCATCAGCCGCAGGCCGTACAGTACGTTGCCTTCTGCTTCGCTGCCGATTTCTTTCTCCAGCACCTTATCAACTGTGTACTCGCGTTCCACATTTCCCACCACTTTGCTTTTATTTTTGATTAATGTTTCCTGAAGTGTTTTCCGGTATTGTTTGTAAATGCGATTACCCACAAAATACCAGGTACCGATTATCGGTAAAGTAAAAGCGGTGGTATAGAGCAGATTCTGAAACTGAAACTGATTAAATAAATAAATCAAGCCTCCGGCAATCATCATGGCGAAGCCGGCAACAATGCCCTCCAGCTTCGTTTGTAAATCAATTTTGATGTTTGTTTCCAGCGGCAGTTCATAAAGTTTAAGCGCAGGTTCATCGATGGATTCTTTTACCGAGAGCACAAAGAGCTGACTCATGGCAATCATGATGAAGAAGAACAGGAAAGTAGGACTGCCGGCCGAATAACCGAATATCAGGCCAATAACAACAGCAGCGGTTATGAATAATCCGATTAAAACCGGGTTTACCAAAATGGCTACGCGCAAACCATAATCAGCAATTACCCGGTCGGCAGCAAATGTCTGAAACAGGAAGCTGAATATGACAACAGTGGCTTCGAACAGAGCCAAAAAAGTGGCGAGCTGGTTTTGGTTAAATTGCAGTGTTGAAACGTTGAGAAAGAGGTAATCAACAAACTTCAAAGCAATCATGCCCGTTACAATAAGTGCACTGAGCGATAGTACATAGCGGTTTTGAACAAATTCACGAAACGACACTTTTCGGTTCAGTTTCCGTTCATTTGTTAGCAACCAGTTTTCACCTCCGAAACGGGCTGAAAGAATGATAAATAACACCAGGAAGATAACAATGCTTATGAGGCTGATTGTATAAAGTGTTTCAAGCCCCGGAAGTAATGGGAGAATAACAGGTATGGCGAAGAATGAGATGAGTGAAGCAATAAGTGCTCCCTGGTCAACACTGCCAAACAAGCGCTTATTTTGACGTACATTAAACATGCGGTTAAACGATCCCCAGAAAATGAGCAGGACAATCAGCGTAAAAGGAGCCAATTGGGTAAAACCGAAATAGTAGATGATGTCCGTCTTACCTAATAATTCATCACCGAATTCAATAAAGGAAGTCACCACAGTGATAACGATGAGACTAAGGGTACCCAATATGCGGAAGGGTATGCGCAGTTGCAGTAAATTGTAGATGAGGGAAGCCAGCAAACCAAAAGCGCCCGACACGGCAAATGCAAGCGGCAGGTCTTTAATGGGATCGTGATTACTAAGGAAAAGCGTTTGAGCTGCAACCGAAAAGGCGGCCAGAAACGACCCCATGAAAAAACTCATGATGAGCAGAAGTGCCACGCGTCCTTCTTCACCGGGCTCCAGGTCGAATAAACGGATGAAAAGCCGGCGCAGCATGCTTTACGGGGGTTAAGGCAACTTAAAATTCGCCAGATTTTCACGTAAATCCTATTCTTAAGTAAAAAATAACCTGTCAGTTAAATGCGATTAATCTTCTAAATCAAAACTTTAAATTAATCCCGGTTCGCAAAAAACGGTGTGGCGCGTGTAAGATTGACCGATAAAATGAAGTTTTTAAACAATTTGCGATGCTTAAAATTGCGCTTTAATCAGGTAAAACCTTAATATGAAAAGACTCTTACTTACCCTAGTTATCCCGGTTTGCTTTACAGCCTCAGCCCAAATTAGTCGTTTGCTTCAGGAGGCCGAACGCTATTACAGCATCAAAAACTATGAGCAGGCTTTACCGCTCTTTCTGGAAGCCATTCAGTCGGGTGAGCGCGACCCCATGGTTCATTATAAAACTGGCGTTTGTTACCGCAATATGCCGGCCCTGCAGGACCAGCTTAAGGCCATCGGCTATTATGTGTTTGCCATAAAAAATAAAGCACCTGTACCCGTAATTGCGCATTACGAGTTGGGCGAATTGTACCTGCGCAATGAAGATTTGCAGCGCGCCATCGAATCGTTTACCACGTATCGCGATTTATCAAAAAATGATAAAGCGGCCATAGCCCGCGCCGACAAAGCCCTGGCCATGTGCCACAATGCAGTTGCCTTCCTTTCGGTACCACGCGATGTTAAGGTTTTTAATTTCAGTTCGGTAGTAAACACGCAGTACACCGAATATAACCCGGTTGTTTCGGCTGATGAAAGTGTAATGGCTTTTACGGCACTTCGGCCCAACACCGGAAAAACCCGCACAGCCGATAAGTATATCGAAGAGGTTTACATATCCTACAACACATCAGGCACTTGGTCTGAGCCTGTTGCTATTCCCATTGCCCCGGATAAGAACGTTGGAACGGCAGGATTATCGGCCGATGGACAGAAGATGATGATATTTATGGGTGGCGTAGACGACCCCGGCAATCTGTACCAGATAACCCGTTCCGGACAAACCTGGTCCAAGCCATCCATTCTTTCCGGAAACATAAACAGCAAACACCTGGAGACAACCGCCAGCATCACCCCCGATGGCAAGACAATTTACTTTGCAAGCAATCGGCCCGGAGGTAAAGGCGGTTTGGATATTTACCGCACCGATCTATTACCCAATGGTACCTGGAGTGCTCCCGTAAATCTGGGTGAACCCATTAATACGGCCGATGATGAAGATGCGCCGTTTATCCATCCCGATATGAAGACCCTTTACTTTACTTCCAACGGTCATAATACCATGGGTGGACGTGATATTTTCATGAGTAAGCTGATTAACGGTAAATGGACTAAACCCGAAAACCTGGGCTACCCTGTAAATACCACAGCCAACGACAATTACTTTACGTTACTGGCTGATGGATCGCGCGCGTATTTTTCGAGCGACCGGAAGGGCGGATATGGTGCACAGGATATTTACTACATGGACATGCCGCCCAACGCAGCCGGCATTCCGCTTACCATGATAAAAGGTAAGATTATTCATGGAGAAACCGGCAAACCGATTCCTACCAAAATTTATGTGATTGACAACAAAACCAACAAGCGGCTGGAATTTGTGTACGATCCTGATCCGGAAACAGGAAGTTATCTGATCATTCTGCCCCCTGCCGGTAATTATGATATTGTTGTGGAATCGGATGATTTCCTGCCGTACACTGTAAACATCAACGTTCCCAATCAGGATTATTTCTATGAATTGTATCAGCAAATCAGCTTAAAGCCCATAAGGCAGTTCGATGTGGTGGTAGGACAGGAGGTGGAGGTGCGAAATGCCTTTTACGATGCCAACCGCGATGCAAAGGCGGAACTTCGTAAATCGCACGAAGTGCAACTGGCAAAATCGGGACAGGTGGATGTATATGATTTGATGTTTGAGCTGATAGCCGCCGGTGATGATGAAGGCGTAAGCTACTGTCTGGAACTTATTCGGGCTATGAATTCGGTAGATAATATCGACTTTACGGATGCCAACTCCAAACTGGAAAAAGCCAGGCGTGTTTATTATTACGATGAAAGTGATGAAAGTAAGTTTGAAAAGAAAAATGTAGGCGATAAAACCATTCTCTCACTTCCTACTTTCGAAGTTACCCGCGAGGCAAAACTTCAGAAAGAAAAACCCGTGCGCACGGCAGCTGCTTACGACAAAACACTGCTGAATAAGGTTATTAAAATTTATTTTGATGCGGGTAAAAGTGATTTGAAAACACAATACCATGCCGCACTGAATGAAGTGTTGCAGGCGTTAAACAAACACGCTGAGCTGGGCGTGGAAATTTCAGGCTTTGCTTCGCAGGAAGGTTCCGAACAACTTAACCGCGAGCTGTCGAACAAGCGCGCAATCGAGGTGCTGAACTACCTTAACCACCGAGGTATTGTTCGCAGGCGCATTGTAGCCAAAGGGTACGGAGCCACCAAAACCGAAACTTCGAAAGAAGAGGGCCGAAGGGTGGAGGTGCGCATCGTGGATTTAAACGCACTTTAGAAGAACATGCGATAATACGGAATCAGGATTGCGCGGGAAGCAGCAGCGAACTGTCGCCATAACTCAGAAAACGGTAACCGTTATCCAGGGCTTCCTGGTATATCCTTCTCCAGTCGTTGCCTACAAATGCGGCAACCAGCAGAATAAGCGTTGAGCCCGGCAGGTGAAAATTGGTGATTAAACCTTTGCAAACTTTAAACCGATAGCCCGGATAAATATAAACAGCTGTACGTCCGGTTAATGAATGTGTACTTAACCGATCCATTCGTCTCGCAATGGCATCAAGTACCTGTTGTAAAGTGGGTAAGTTGGCAGGTGCGTTGCGTGGTTCATCCTGCCCGACATAAAAGTCGGCTTCCGGATTGGCGATTAGTTTTACGCCATACCAGTACAAACTTTCCAGTGTCCGCATGGAGGTGGTACCTACGGCAACAATAAATTTATCCGGCTGCGCCAGCAGCTCCAGGTTGTCACGCCGGATAACAACCTGTTCTTCATGCATCACGTGTTGCAGGGCATCGGCAGTTTTAATGGGTTGGAAGGTGCCCGCGCTTACGTGCAGGGTAAGGAAATCCCAGGTTATACCTTTGTTTCGCAACGAATCGAATACGCTTTCGGTGAAGTGCAAACCTGCGGTTGGCGCAGCCACCGCGCCCTCATGTCGCGAATACACAGTTTGATAGCGGTTTTCATCCGCTTCTTCAGCCGGTCGCTGGATATAGGGCGGCAAAGGTGTTTTTCCGAAATCATGAAGAATGTCAGCCAGCGTGTAATGAGCGGGTTGCCACGAGAGCTCTACGAGTCCCTCCTCGCGGTTCAGTAATCGGGCGTTCAGCTCAATACCCTTTTCCTTCGAAAGCATGGTCAGTGCGCCATCCTTCCATCTTTTTAAATTGCCTATGTTGCATTTCCATACACACCTTGCCGGGGTTTGCATAGCCTGATTCAATTCTTTAAAGGGCTCTTCAGGCGAGAGCAGAAATATTTCAACAACCGCGCCTGTAGGTTTTGTAAAAAGCAGCCGGGCATGAATTACCCGCGTATCGTTTAGAAACAGAACGGTGTTTTGCGGAAGGTAGTCGGCCAGTTGAAAAAATCGGGCATGCTCAATGTTACCTTTGTTATAAACCAAAAGGCGGGAAGCATCGCGTTTCTCCAACGGATAAAGCGCTATGCGTTCCTGCGGGAGGTGGTAAGTATAATCTTCGGGGCGAATCATGAGCCGGCAAATTTAATCGTTATTTTCGCCCTTCAGTTATGGGCTTGCAGTTCAGTCTGTTTCGTAAAACATTCCGTTTTACCTTCGATGCGCGTACATCGCGTGGGAAGATGTATGATAAAACATCCTGGTTTATTGTAGCTCGTCAGAGCAACGATTCATCGGTTGCCGGTATTGGTGAATGCGGCCCTTTACCGGGCTTGAGCAGGGAGCCTGTTCATGAGTTGGATGAACTGCTTAACAGTTTGATGCGGAAACTAAATGGACTGAATCAGATATCCGATGAAGACATCGACCGGTTGGTTCCGCCTGAATTCAGTGCGGTGCGGCTTGCGCTTGAAACGGCTTTGCTTGATTTGCGAAATGGTGGCAGGCGAATAATTTTTAATAACTCCTTTATACAGGGAAAATGTATTCCGATTAACGGATTGATATGGATGGGTAATGTGGATTTTATGCTGCAACAAGTGGCAGATAAGATTGCACAAGGATATACCACCATTAAAATGAAAATTGGCGGTTTACATTTTGAACAGGAATGCGAAATACTGGATTATATCCGACGGAGATATTATCGCGAAAATCCGGAAATACGGCTGGATGCCAACGGTGCTTTTAAGCCGGATGAAGCTTTGGATAAGTTAAACGAATTATCCCGTTTTAATATTCATTCCATTGAACAGCCGGTGGCCCCCGGATTGGATATCATGGAAGAGATTTGTCGTAAATCACCCATTCCGGTTGCTTTGGATGAAGAGTTGATTGGTGTGGTTGATAAACAACGTCAAAAAAAAATCATTCAGGTGCTTAAACCGGCGTATCTTATCCTCAAACCATCTTTACATGGCGGGTTTCAGGGATGCACCCGTTGGATTGCCATGGCCGAAGAATATGGAACAGGCTGGTGGATAACATCTGCACTGGAATCGAATATCGGGCTGAACGCGATATGTCAGTTTACTGCGCAGTTTCCCGTTGTGCGGCCGCATGGTTTGGGTACCGGGCAGCTGTTTGAAAACAATTTCCACTCACCGCTGCATACTCATGGAGGGAGTATATGCTATCGGACGGAGAAAGATTGGGACTTGCAGGAGTTGTTGAAGTAAATTACTTCATCTTGGGTTCTCTTTCTGATAGATTCCTCCTACACTGCATCGCGGTGGAAGAGCAACGCAAATTCCGGCTTCCTCGATTTTTATCTGTTGTAAAGGAATAAAAAAAGTAAAAACCAGTCTGCACGTTTCGCTGTCATAAAAACCTGCATATTCATTTTCAAGATGGTACATCATGGCCAGGGTTCCCTGCAGTTGCCAGTTGCAACCGGGTTGGTTCAGGGTTAATAAAAATTGCAGGTCATTGCCCATTGGGCTGATTTCTAATTCGGAATACGAACCGGTACGGTTGTTTTCATGCTGATAGATTCCGTACAAAACCTCGTATGATACGTTGTCTGATGGCGCAGCTAATTTAACCGAATCGGAAACGGGCTGCTCCTTTATTTCTTCTTTTTGGCTCGTTTGACGGGAGCACGACCATATCCATAATAGAACCACTGGAAGTGCAACCTTAAGCAGCATAACCTATCTATTGTGACTGGATTTCATTCAGGAGTTGATCGAGCAATTCCGATGGACGGGAAAAAGGTTTCAGAATCGAGCGCAAATTTTCGCGCAGAAATCTGGGTATGGTTTCCTGATTGTCTATTTTTTTCCGGATTTCCCGGATCATATCCAATGCATCCTGTTGTCCTTCAAAGGCAGGAATTTCCTGCACCATCTGCTCCAGTTCTTCCCAGCGTAAAATGCGTTTTGCCGTGGTGGTTTGTGTTTGTGTCCTGGCTTCAATGCATTGGTTGTATAAATCAATAATTTCATAAAGATCATTTCGTCTTAACTCCCGTTCTTCCAGTTGCCGGCTAACTTCCGGGCAGTCTTCCGTAAAGCGGGCCATTCTTTTTTTGAAGAGTAAACCGGAGTATTCCAAACCCGATCCGTCCTTTTTTACCAGATATAAACCATCCCAGGTAATCTGGTTTTCCATCTGAAACGCATAGAGACTCAGGTAGCCCGGCTTGAGCAACTTCATAATCCGGTATCCATCAGTCGTGCGAACAGGAAAGTAGTATTCATTTCCTGACCGGAACGTACGTACCTGCACGGGAGTAAAGTATTGCTTTTTCTTACCGATAATGCATTCAATGCGTTGCGACTGGCCAAAACGCGTGCAGTTAACAATGCCGAAAATGGTATCGCCTTTCAGCGTTACCAAAAAATCCTGCTGTGCAAAGGCGCAAACAACCGAACTAAGGATTGCAATCCAGGTTGAAATAATTCTGATCATATATGCCCTGCAATTTAATGCAGTTGTAAATAATATCAGAAGGTCTTTTCTTGTGGTCAATTCTATCAATTCTAAATACATGGTGCAGTATAATCCCAAAGCGTGGTTCTCGCTCATCTTTCATTCTTACAGCCGGTTTGTTATGCGCACCCTGCTGCCCTCGCTTATTTTTATGGCTTTTTTCACTTTTATAGTCTGTTATGTCATTCTCGAGATTATTCATCCCGGCAAAGAGGAATTTACCAGCACCACGGCACTGCACTCCTTGCTGGGTATTGTGTTGGGCTTGTTTCTTGTGTTTCGTGTAAACAGTGCATACGATCGTTGGTGGGAGGGAAGGAAATTATGGGGCAGCATGGTAAACAGTACACGCAACTTTGCACTTAAGTTATCTGCTTACCTGGATTGGAATGATCAAGAAAACCGCGAATGGTTTGCACGGATGATTGCGAATTTTGTTTTTGCTTCAAAGGAACATTTACGTAAAGGTGTTCAAATCAGCGAGCTGGACCTGCCGGATGATGATTTGAAAATCCTAATGAACAACAGGCAACACAAGCCCAATGCAGTAGCTGGCTTATTGTATGAAAGAGTTAACAGTTTATACAAAAACGGCAAACTTACCGGAGAACAATTCTTTGTATTGGATAAGGAACTCAAAGACTTCATTGACATCATCGGTGCCTGCGAGCGGATAAAGAACACACCCATTCCCTATTCCTACAGCATGTATATAAAAAAGTTTGTGTTCACCTACATCATCACCCTTCCGTTTGGATTTGTTACAACCTTTAAATATGTTACTATACCGGCTGTATTGCTCATAACTTTTGTGCTACTGAGTGTAGAACTGATTTCAGAAGAAATTGAAGATCCTTTTGGTCGCGATGTTAATGATTTACCCACAGATGAACTGGCCGGCAAGATAAAAGAAAACATCCGTGAAATTTTGCTGTGATCCAAATCTGAATTTTTGCAATAAAATTTTACATTTGAGTAAACCAAACCTAAACCAACTACTTTATGAGAAAACTGTTATTTACCTGGGCTATGATATGCCTGGTGTGGGCAGCCATAGCCCAAACCCGAAAGGTATCGGGTGTTGTTTTAGACCAGTCGGATGGAACACCTTTAGCCGGAGTGAATGTTCAGGTTAAAGGTACATCACTGGGTACTTCAACCGACACCAATGGTCGTTTTGTTATGGATGTTCCCGGGGCCTCAAACACCCTGATTATCTCGTTTGTCGGTTTTGCTACTCAGGAAGTACCTATCCCGGAGAGTAATTTTGTAACAGTTAACCTTGTTCCCTCTGCCAGCGAGCTGGAAGAAGTGGTAATCGCAGTTGGAAGCCGCGGGCCGCAGCGAACCATTACCGACACACCTCTGCCGGTCGACAACCTGAATATCCGGGATTTGGTGTCAACCGGTCAAATTACCTTCGATAAAACCCTTCAGTATCGCGTACCATCTTTTAATACGGTTAATACTCCGGTCAACGATGCGACCTCCTTGTTTGATCCTTATGAAATAAGGAATCTGGGGCCAAGCCGCACGCTGATACTGATTAATGGTAAACGAAAAAATCTTACTGCACTCGTCTATACCCAAACCTCACCCGGTCGTGGTGAAACGGGTGCCGATTTGACCGCTATCCCCATCGATGCCATAAAGCGCGTGGAAATCCTTCGCGATGGTGCTTCGGCTCAGTATGGTTCCGATGCCATCGCCGGTGTAATGAACGTTATCTTAAAAGACCGCTATGAGGGAACTTCCGTATCGGTAAATACCCTCTCAACGCTCAAATACGGAGGATTCGGATATGGAGTAAACTACAACAGTGGTGCTTCGTTCGGCTCCAGAGGTTTTGTGAATTACCACGCTTCGTTTCAGCATCAGGAACTCACCAACCGAAAGGATAAAATCGATCCGGCCCGTGATTTTGCCGACCTGACCGATGGATCTTTAAATGCTCAAAATGGAGTGAATGCATTTTTGGCGCGTTATCCGGATGGATTAAATAAGAACGGAACTCCTGAGAATACTACTGCGCGCTTTTTAATTAACTCGGTTATTCCGATGAACGATAATACAGAAGTGTATGGAAATGCAGCTTACGTGTACCGTAAAACCAACAGCTTTGCCAATTATCGCCAGCCATACTGGAGGATTGATCAGGGTCTGCTGCACAAACGCATACCCGGTGCTCCGGATTATACAGGCGATGACTATACAGGCGGACCCAACGGCGCGGCTGTGCAGGCAGCCTTTGCCGCGGATAAAGCAGCCGGTCTTTATGAGGGTTACATTGGCTATCAGCCAACTTTTGATGGTGATTTGACGGATTATAACGCAACACTGGGTTTGCGCTCGGCCAATCTTGGCGGATGGAAACAGGATATCAGCCTGACGGTTGGTGGCAACAAAATGCTGTTCACAGTTGAAAACACAGTTAACCGTGCCATGGTAAAAAACAGCCCGATTGCCTTTAAGCCGGGTGGTTTTGCCTTTAATCACCTGGTGGGTAATATTGATTTTTCACGACCTGTGGCTGAGAAATTTTTTGTAGCCATCGGTTCGGAGTTCCGGTCCGAAAACTGGGAGCTCATTCCCGGTGACACCGCTTCGTATTACAGCGAAGGTGCAAACTCTTTCCCGGGCTTCAGGGAAAGCAATGCCATTAAAGCCAACCGCTTTAATCTGGGCGCTTATGTGGATTTGACATGGGATATTACCGAGTCTTTTTTAATTGGCGGAACTTTCCGCTCGGAGCTATACTCTGATTTCGGAACAGCCAATGTGTATAAGGTTGTATCCCGTTACAAAATAGCCGATAAATTAACACTGCGAGGCTCGGTTTCAACCGGCTTCCGTGCGCCCACATTACACCAAAAATACCTTTCACTTACCCAGGCTTCGTTTGTTGGAGGAGATATTGTTAACACCGGATTAGCCAATAACCTGAGTCGGGAGGCGCGGTTACTGGGTGTTCCGCGTTTGAAAGCCGAAAGGGCCAACAACCTGGCTTTGGGCCTTGGATTCAATCCCAATAACAACATTTCATTTACCGTTGATTACTACAATATCCGCATCCGCGACCGGATTATTTACAGTAACGAGGTTACAGATAACATCAACGGAGTGCCCATTGAGCTGATCAGCTTCTTCATCAACGCAGCCGAAACCAAAACTTCGGGTATTGATGTGGTATTGAGCTATCGTAATCTATCGCTGGGTGCGGGTAAAGTCGCAGCAAACCTGGCTGGTAATTACACCATAAGAAACGAACTGGTAGGCGGTTGGGAAAAACTGAACAGTGATTTTGGCTACGATATTTTCAACCAAACCCAGGAGTCGCTCCTTACCACCAGCCGACCGAAATACAAGTTTATTCTCGGATTGGATTATACTCTTGGAAAATTCAATATCAATCTGAATAATACCCTGTTTGGTTGGACTGAATTTAATAATGCCGACCTGGACGAGAATCTTAAGTTAAGATTTAAACCGAAAGTGGTTACGGATTTAAGTGTGGCCTACAACATTACCAGTAAGCTCAATGCTTCATTAACCATTCAGAATATCCTGAATGTTTTCCCTGAATATGAAATTCTGGCAGAAAATCCTGCCGGAGAAGCCATACTTGCTGATCCTGCACAGGTTCGTGACCAGATTAATAACATAACTTTTAATGGAAGGTACCCCGTTGTAACCTACGACGGGTCGCACTTCAGTCAGCTGGGCACAATGTTTCAGCTACAATTGAATTATAAGTTTTGATTTCGATACGTTTATTAAAGAAAAAACCACCCGGAGGGTGGTTTTTTTATTTAGGTGGAATAGTTCCCCGAACAGAAACAGTTCTTGGTGTTAGCATTTCGCAATCCCGATTTCAAATTACCGTTTTCCGGAACGTGTTCATTACCGAACAAAGCAAAACATGTTTGTTTTTCTCTGAGAACCGTTGCAAAATTACAGCTTATGCGATGCATACTTCTTTTTGTTTTTTACCTGTTGGGCTTGAGCCGGATTTCGGCTCAGTTTAATGAAGTGCTCGAAAACAACCGGCCTTCCATTCGCTTTCAGCAAATCCGCACGCCCAATTTCCGTATTCTCTATCCAACGGGTTTTGATGCCACCGCCCAGCGGGTGGCCAATACGCTCGAGCACGTACGTATCCCGGAGTCGCAGTCCCTGCAACGGCCACCACGCCGGTTTACGGTTGTGTTGCAAAATCAAACCGCTATATCAAATGGGTTTGTTAGTCTGCTTCCGCGCAGGTCGGAATTTTTTACCATGCCACCTCAGGATTACAACTTCACCGGTACGGTTGACTGGCTCGACCAACTGGCTGCACATGAATATCGCCACATGGTGCAATTCGATCGTTCACGGACAGGCTTAAACAAGCTGGCTTATTATGCTTTTGGACCGGCAACACTGGCCGGCCTTGCGCAAATGGCAGCTCCATTGTGGTTTTGGGAAGGTGATGCGGTAGCTACCGAAACGGCTTTTACATCTAGTGGCCGTGGACGTATTCCCCAGTTCGGGCTGGTCATGCGCACGAACTTAACCGAAGGCCGGGTATTTAACTACCATAAGCAATATCTCCGTTCGTATAAACATTTTATTCCCGATCACTATGTGTTGGGTTATCATATGGTAAGTTATCTGCGCAAGCGTACCAATGACCCGTTGGTGTGGGACAGGATTACACAACGCGCATGGAAGTTTCCCTTTATGCCATTTGCATTTTCTCAGGCTGTAAGAAAAGAAGCCGGACTGCATGTAACTCAACTTTACAAAGCCATGGCGGTTGATTTACAAAAGTACTGGGACTCGCTTGCATCCTTGCAGCCCATCTCACCTTACTCGGTTGTTCAGGTAAGTCAGCGTACAGGCTATACCGATTATAATTATCCGCAGGTATTACCCGATGGCAGGGTGTTGGCATGGAAAAAAGGAATAGGACATATTGATGAGTTTGTGATTATCGGGCTTGACAGGGATAAACATGTATTTACGCCGGGTATTATTATGGATAACGGTATGTTATCAGCAGCAGGCACACGCATCGTGTGGAGTGAGTACACCTTTCATCCCAGGTGGCGAAGAGAAACCTGGTCGGACATCCGGATGTATGATTTGGCCACAAAGAAACTGACCTGGGTAACGCGAAGAGCCCGCTATGCGGCCCCGGCCATTTCGCCCGACACCTCAAGAATAGTAGCTGTTGAGTCGGCTCCGGATTATTCGGTTTCGGTTGTTATTCTCGATACCCATGGTAACGTATTAAAAAAGCTGATTACCGCAAGTGGTGCCTTCTATTCAATGCCTCGCTGGAGCGATGATGGAAAAAAAATTGTAGCGCTTAAAACGGCAGGCGGTAAGCGATCGGTTGTTGTGTTTGATGTAGTGACAGGAAGGGAAGAGACCATCATTTCCAAAACCAGCGAAAACATTGGCCATCCGGTACTATACAAACAATGGTTGCTCTTTAACTCTCCCGATGGCGGGACCGATAATATTTATGCACTGTATCTTCCCGATA
>JANWWN010000080.1 GCA_025055435.1 Cyclobacteriaceae bacterium
TCAGGATAACTACGCCCACATAAATTATCCAGGTGTATTCGCGCAAGGATGCCGGAAGAAGATTGGCATAATCGAATTCGTTGTTTTTAACAAAAGGTATGGTGGTGGTAGTGGATTTAACATCTTCAAATAACCTGGGCGATTCCGGTTGCTCGGCCGTGATATCTGCATCCTGAAAGGTCATGGCCAACTGACTGATATTTACCCCGGGTTTCACTTCACGAACCACCACTTCGTGGTGGAAGAATAGGGTTAAGCCCACAATCAGCCCGAGTCCTAGCTGTCCAACGATTTTAAATCTTCCGGCCAGGCCTTTTTTGTCTTTACGAAATACTTTAATGTAGTCGTCAACAAACCCGATGAAGCCCATCCATACTGTAGCGGTGATCAGCAGTATGACATAGATATTGTCGGGTTTAGCGAACAACAAGGTGGGCAGCAGAATAGCCGCGATGATGATGAGACCGCCCATGGTGGGTGTGCCTTTTTTCTGAAGTTGTCCTTCCAAACCCAGATCGCGTATGTCTTCACCCACCTGTTTTCTTTTAAGCAGGCTGATGAGGCTTTTACCGAAGAATATGGTGATGAGTAAAGAGAGAAATGCTGCCATGCCTGCGCGGAAGGAGATGTATTGAAACACTCCGGCCCCCGGCACATCAAATTGTTTATCCAGATAATCAAACAGGTAGTACAGCATATCTCTCTCTCAATTTGCTACCAGTGCCAGCATACGTTTTAAAACTTCGCGGTCGTCAAACGGATGCTTTACACCTTTAATTTCCTGATACGTTTCATGTCCTTTACCCGCCACCAGCACGATGTCGTTTTCCCTGGCCATCAGGCAGGCTGTTTTGATGGCTTCTTCCCGATCGGGTATAACGAGGGTCTTACGCGACTCCGAAGGTGTTATTCCGGTTTGCATTTCGCGGATGATGTCCATCGGGTCTTCATCCCTTGGATTATCGGAAGTAAGCACCACTTTATCACTCAGCTTAACCGCTATCGAAGCCATGAGCGGCCGTTTGGCGCGGTCGCGGTTGCCGCCGCAACCTACCACGGTAATAACCTGTTCGTTGCCGGTACGAAATGCGTGGATGGTTTCCAAAACATTTTTCAGTGCATCGGGCGTATGGGCATAATCCACAATAGCAGTAATTTTTGCTGAAGAAGTAACCCGTTCAAAGCGGCCGGCCGCACCGGTGGTATCAGAAAGTATGCGCAGCACTTCATCAGGTTGTTCGCCAAGCAAAACGGCCGCACCGTAAACTGCAAGCAGGTTGTAGGCATTAAAGTCGCCAATCAGTTTAAACCAAACCTGACGGCCATCAATGTCCATCTCCAGTCCGTCGAGGGTGTTGGCCAGGATTTTACCTTTGAAATCGGCCAGTTTTTTAAGTGCATACGTTTTTTTGGTGGCCCTGGTGTTTTGCAGCATCACCATGCCGCGTTTATCATCGGCATTTACCAAAGCAAAGGCGCCGGTTTGCAGTTCATCAAAAAATTTTTTCTTGGCTTTGATGTAGTTTTCAAATGTCTTGTGATAATCGAGGTGGTCGTGCGTGATGTTGGTAAAGATGCCTCCGGCAAAAGCCAGACCTGCTATACGTTCCTGTACGACAGCGTGTGAACTCACCTCCATGAACACGTGCGTACAGCCTTCATCGGCCATCTGCCGGAGTAACCGGTTTAACTGAACCGGGTCGGGCGTGGTATGGGTTGAAGGAAACACTTTATCCTGAATCCGGTACTCTACTGTTGATATAAGTCCTGTTTTATAACCCAGTGCGCTGAACAACTTATACAACAGTGTAGCTACCGTAGTCTTTCCATTGGTGCCCGTAACGCCCGTGAGCTTCAGTTTTTGTGACGGAGCGCCAAAAAAGTTAGCAGCAATAATTCCCAGCGCTCGCGCGCTATCTTTGACGGTGACGCAGGTGCTTTTTTCATAGAGCGTATCGGGTAATTGTTCACATACAATAGCAACCGCACCCTGTTGAACAGCTCTGTCAATGTACTGATGACCATCGGTTTGGGTGCCCTTAACGGCAACAAACAAGGACCCCTTCGTCACCTGTCGCGAATCGAAACAAATATCCTTCACCTCCACGTTCATATCGCCAACCGAAGAGGTAATGTTTACGCCATATAATATGTCCTTCAGCTCAGCCATTAGCCCAGTTTCACATAAATCCGATCACCTTTTCGTGCACGGGTTCCCGGTGCAAGCGATTGACTTTGCACCCGACCTTTGCCCTCGTACAGTACCATCAGGCCCCGCTCTTCCAGTAAATAGAGTGCATCGCGCAGTGTAAACCCGGTTACATCCGGTATTAATTCGTTTCTTACTCCTGCACTTTTCCACATCACTGCATTACCGTTTTTCACCGAGCGCACCCAGGCATCTTCTGTTTCCGTATGGTTGGAGATGCCCATAACATCGGAAAGTTGTGCCAGTTCCTCCAGCTTGCCGCCCCTGATTACCGGAAAAGTCCCGGGTTCGTGGTACGGCGCAAATTCCATAGCCGTATGAATTCGCAAATCGCGCGCGTAGATGTTGTCGGCTATTTCCTTGAATACCGGCGCGGCCACACTACTACCGTATTGCTGCCAGCCGCGCGGATTGCGTATAAGTACCATGGCTGAATACCGCGGCTGATGTGCCGGGAAATATCCCACAAATGAGGTGATATACTTTTTGGTGTATTGTCCGTTTTCCAGAATTTGTGCAGTACCGGTTTTACCGGCTATGCGATAGTGTGTTCCGCGTATGTTGCGGGCCGTACCATTTTCCACTACTCCTTCCAGCAATTGCTGTAACTGACGTAAAGTTTTTCCGGAGCATATTCTGTCAACTATCGTTTCGGTTTTAAAACGCTCTACCGTGGCATCGGCCTTGCTGACGGAGCGCACGAACAAGGGTTTTATCATTTTACCTTCATTGGCAACGGCATTATACAACGCAAGTGTATGCAGCGGCGTCATTTCAAATCCGTAACCGTAAGCCATCCACGGTAAACTGATACCGCTCCACCCCTTCTGACCGGGAAATGTGAAGCGCGGAGAAGGCTCACCGGTTATCTGAATACCCAGCGGTTTATTAAGCTTAAGCCGCTCAATGTGTTGTACAAAGCGCATCGGGTTTTTACCGAAGTTTTCATCGGTAAGCCGTGCCATGGCCACGTTCGATGAATGTTCGAAGGCTTCGCGCACTGTGATTCGCCCCAGGCCCCCCTCCTCATGGTCACGTACTTTGTACTTTTTATGAAAAATCACTTCTCCGTTTCCGGTGTCCACGGAGTCTGAAAGTTTCACCGGACTGTCTTCCAGAAGGGCAATAATTGTAACCAGTTTAAAGGTAGAGCCGGGTTCAAACAAACCACCTGTGGCATAATTAAACTTTTCATAGTAATGGCCGTTGCCGTCATGGCTGAGATTGCTGATGGCCTTTACTTCGCCTGTCTGCACTTCCATTACCACCACCAGGCCATCATCGGCACGGTGTTGCACCATAGCCTTGTGCAGGGCTGTTTCGGCTACATCCTGAAGGTTGACATCTATGGTGGTATGAATATCCAGCCCGTTGATTGCCTTTACATTATTGGCATCGTACACCGGCTTCCAAATTCCTCCGGCAATTTTCTGGTAGTAGGCATAGCCGTCTTTTCCGGCCAGGTAGCCGTTGAAGCTGTACTCCAGTCCTGCACCTTTGTTTTCTTCATTTACAAAACCGATTGTCCTGCGACTTAATCCGGCAAACGGTCGGTAGCGCACATCTGTCTTTTCGAAAATCACACCACCCCGGTAGCGCCCCTCACGGAAGATGGGCCAGTTTTCCATCATTTTCTTATCCTGATAATCAATCTGTTTGCGGTTAATGATGATGTACTGTCGTCCCTGCTTACGGGCATCAATCAGCATGCGTTTATAATCCTGCGCGGAACGATCTTTATAAAACCTGCTGAGCAGCATGGCCAGCGAATCCACTCCATCGCTAAAGATTTCAGCCTTGGGCAGCGTGGCATCGAAAGCCACTTTGTAAAACGGCAGCGAAGTGGCCAGTAAACTGCCGTTATCGGAGTAAATGTTTCCGCGCGTTGCCTTTACTTTTCGGTAATCGAACATCGTGGCTTCGCCCATGGCAATCCACTTCTCGCCTTCTACCATCTGGATATATGCCACACGCGCCACTACGGCCAATGCAAACAGCAGCACGGCCAGAAAGGCCACTCGTACACGAAGCAATATGGACTGCTTTATATTCACTCTTCTTTCAAAACAATTTTAAAGGGTGGTACCAGGCTTTCTTTTAATCCAAGCGGAGCTACCTTGCGCGCCACTTCGCTTTGCTTACTGGCGTACATCAGTTCTGATTTAGCCGTGATGTAGTCGGCACGGAGGTCTTCTACTTCGGCCTGCAGTT
>JANWWN010000081.1 GCA_025055435.1 Cyclobacteriaceae bacterium
TCAGCACCGTTACCCTAACCAAGCGATGCACTAACGAAACCATTCAGATTCTTCCCGATTACGATGTAATTTGCAGCGCTTCAAATGCTTATCGCATGAAAGAAATTACCGTCCACCAGCTTAAAGCCATGCGCGATGCGGGTGAAGATTTTCAACTGATAGATGTGCGCGAACCTTACGAATATGAACAGGCAAGTTTGGGAGGAGAGCTTATTCCAATGGCTCAGGTTCCGCAAAACATCAACCGCATCTCACGCATTAAAAAAGTAGTCATCCATTGTCGCAGTGGCGGCCGAAGCGGCAACATGATTCAATGGCTGGAAAAAAACCACGGGTTCAACAATCTGTACAATCTTAAAGGCGGAATAATGGCCTGGGCCAGGGAAATTGACCCGACTATGGAGATTGACTGATTCGTGCGTCCGGGAAAAACAGACTTCCTGTTACAGCGGTCACTGCGCTCACGATTAAAGCCGGAACCAAAGCCGGAACCTGAACGGGTAACCACGTAAAATAAGCCCATGCCGCCATACCACTGACCATGGAGGCTATGGCCCCTGCCCTGCTGAATTTCCGCCAATACACTCCGAGAAGAAGCGGCACAAAGAGCGACACCAACGAAAATACCGAGGAGTCGCCTACCAATTCATAGATATTCGATTTTATACAAGCCAGCACTGTTGAGCACGCACTGAATACAAGCACCGACATCCGTGTAATCATCAAAAAGTGCCGGTCGGTTAGCGGTGTTTTAATCAAAGGCCGCAAAATGTTTTCTGAAAAAATAGCTGCCGGTGCCAGTATGGACGAACTGGTGGTGCTGAGAATGGCCGACATCAGTGAACCAAAAAACAAGATCTGCACAGGCATTGCCGTGTGAGCAAGCACCATGGAGGGAAGAGTAAGTTGGGTATCGCCATTTACCTGACTGGGATACAAATGTTTTACGCAAAGGCTTATGAATAAGGGCAGCATGGCAATGGTCAGATACAACGCAGCAGCATAATAACAGGAGCGCTCAGCAATTTTTGATGACCCCGACGACATGGCCCGCTGAAAAACATCCTGCGAAGGTATAGACCCCAGACCTAAAACCGACCATGCTGCGAGATAACTGAGCACGGACGCGCTGTTCCAGTCCGGTAAAAAACGAAAAGTGTCGCGTGGAACCTCCTGTAAAACCCGGGTTAAACCACCGGCCTTCTCTGCCAACACCACAGATAGAATAACCAGGCCAATAACAATAATGATGCTTTGCACAAAGTCAGTTACCGATATGGCCCACATTCCTCCTACGGCGGTATATAAAGTAACCACGAGCGAACTGACAACGATGCCCTGCCAAACCGGTAAACCGGTAACTACATTCATGATAAGTCCCAAAGCAACCAGCTGTCCTGCGGTATAACCAAAGTAGGATGGTACCATGAGTATGCTGGCCAGCAGCTCGGTTTTACGGCCAAAACGCACCCTGAAAAAATCACCCAGTGTTAGCAGGTTCATGGCATACAGTTTCCGCGCAAAGAACATCCCGAACAACAGAAGGCACAGTGCCGCACCGAACGGATCTTCAATAACAGCAAATAGACCACCCTTCAAAAATTCAGATGATGCGCCAAAAACGGTTTCCGAACCGAACCAGGTAGCAAACAAAGCAGAAGTACTAAGCACCATGGGTAAACTGCGCCCGGCAAGCATGAAGTCGCCAGAGCTGCTAACCCTGCGCGATGCCCAGAAGCCCACCAGCAGAGTCAGTACGAGATAGAGAATGATGGAGATGAAAAGCAATACGTAATCGTATTAGTCGCGCAAAAATTATCGTTTTCCGGCTAACTGAAAAGTGCGGGTTATGTTAAAACCAAAATGAATATCTCCATCCCAGAAATTTTCATACGTTTCAGTGATGGTATAGCGCTCAAACATGCCCAATGTATTAGTTAGTAATAGTTGAAATACGTGTCCGCCTGTTTCAATATCGACTCCAAAACCTATGGCATCATACCGTAAATAATCAGGTGGTACATTCGGTCGGGCATTCAGCCGCTTAAAGTATTCGGCCACTACGGAAACACTGCGCGTAATTTTAAATCGGCCGGCAAAGCCAAGAGCAAAATCATCATTGTTTTCGTAGGTCTGATCAACGGTATTCCGGTGAACAAAAACCGGGTTAACCTGAAGCGACAAACGCGAATTGAATTTTCGTGCGATGAGCAGTTGCCAGGCATAAGCCAACCTGTCTTCGGCGCGCAAAGGCACGGGAATTTCGCTGTTGCGGGGTGAAGTACGGTAGTAAACGCTTCCGAGTGTAGTTAAGGTAAACGGAAACGATTTGCTTTGCCGCAGCACTTTGTACCGAAAATATCCATCAAAGGTCCGGTCAACCGAAGTACGCCCTATCCCTACACCCAGGCGGTCGGTTATGCCGTATTCTAAACCCAAACGGGTAATTGACTGGTCCAGACCCCAAAGGGTAAAGGCACCTTCATTTATCAAACCAAAGCGATGTGAAAAGATGAATTCGAGTTCACCTTTGCGACGTGTTTCAACCGACTGTCCGTTGATGATGCGGGAGCCTTTAAATGTAGCAATAATATAACCCGGGTCGTCATTTTTTTCGCGGTCAAGTTCTGCCAGTAAATCATCCTGAGCCAACAAATAATTTATGCAGCAGGATGTGAGGAAAAAAGCAGTAATAAGTTTCATTGCCTTATATAAGTTAGATCAACAATAACTTCAACTTCTTCGGCTATTTTTTGCCAGACCAGCCTGGGTATTTTAATTTCATAATCCTCCAGGCGAACCCTGAATTTTGATTTCATTACCAATAAATCTTTCCGTTGTTCAATGGTACCCGGAATTTCCACTTCGCGCACAACACCGTGTATGGAAAGCTTACCTTTTGCCATGACCTGCTGAGGTGAAGTACCCGAAAGGGTATGACCGTAAATTTTTCCGGAGAACGTGGCGCGCGGGTATTTTTCCGATTCCATGTACTTTTCATTGAAATGCTCCTGCATCAGCTTTTTGTCAAACTGAAACTGGTTGATGGGTACGGAAAAAGCAATGTCTCCTGTTCCGGCGTTATAGAGGCTGGAAACTTTCCGGTTTTCGGCCATGATGTCCTCAAGTGGTGCGGAAGAAAAGAAGGAAATAAAACCTTCGGTGGCTGTATACTTCTGCGAAAAAGAATACAATGGGAAAAGCAGTACCAGGATTACCGCAAAGTGAGCAGGGCGCATCATTCTTCAGTTTTCAGGCGCTCCGTCATCGACCCAACAGGCTATAAGCGCTTTTTCTTCGGGAGTTAATGAACCTACTTTCGGCATGTTGCCGCTTTGTGTACGACTTTTGATTTCCTGGCGAAGATTAAAGGCCGAGGTATAATTAAATAATTCACCGTTTGAAGGATGACAACTTCCGCCTGAGCATTTAGCCTGAAACAATTCTTTGATCTGACCGGCACCGTTATAAACTACACCTGTCGGAAGCCTTGCAATGTTTACACTTAAATCAAATGTACAGTTATCCGTAACATCTTTAACTGTTACGATATTGATACCGTCTTTCAACCCGGAAAAACTGTTTGGCGTTCCAAATGCGCCACCATTAACAGCATACTGATAATTGCCGCTTCCGCCGGATGCACTTACCGTAACGGTTCCATTGTATGGAGGCAGGCATCGGCTGTTAGCCGATTGGGATGCAACAGAAGCCGTGAGACCCGATGGCACATTGAGCGTTACGTTTAAATCTTTTTCACAACCGTTGCGGTCTCTTACAGTTATGATATACGTCCCCGGTCCTAAACCGGTAAAAGATGAAGCCGTCCCAAATGAACCGGCATCGAGTTTAAATTGATAGGACGGTTTACCTCCGGAAGCAGAAACGGTAATCGACCCATTGGCAACGGCACAGTTAGTCGGGTCAGTTTTCGAAACGAGGCTGATGGCTAAATCGGTGGTGTTGCAATCTGCACTTCCGGGCTCATCGTTGCTGCTGCACGATGGAAGTATAAGAATAACAACATGGATAATTAGCAAATATGAGGGGGTCCTGAGCATAAAAAAAGATTGAACAGTCTTTTTGAAATTACGGCTTTCAGATAAAGTTAGCAAAAAATGAAAAACCTCCGAAGTCCTGTACCCCGGAGGTTTTTCACGTCTATAG
>JANWWN010000082.1 GCA_025055435.1 Cyclobacteriaceae bacterium
AACCGGGGGTGTATCCTTTCTATTGCACCGATTTCTGCTCGGCACTGCACCAGGAAATGCAGGGATACGCCCGCGTTTCCCCGGCCGGTGCCAATACACCACTCAAATTTTCAACCGGTGATTTGGCCAGTCAGAAGTAGTGGCGCTGACTGCCATGCATCATAGTTTGCAGGTTGAAGACCCTGATGCTGTCCCGCCTGTGTGCGGGACAGCTCAGGGTTAATCCAAATCCGATACGCTGTGAAAAAACTACATCCCTTAACCCGCATCATTACGCTGGTAAGTGCGCTCGCGATGATCAGTGCCTATTATGTCCCGCTGTGGCAGATACTCATGTGGGCTCCCCAATATCCGGAAGGACTGGAAATGAAAATATGGATTGACAACATTACCGGAGATGTAAAAATTATCAGTGCGCTGAATCACTACATCGGTATGCGTCCGATTGATGTAAGCATGTTTCCTGAATTTGCCTACATGAAGTACATCCTGGCTGCAATGATCGGAGTGGGGGTATTGGCAGCCATACTGAACCGCCGCATCGGTTTAATTATTTTTGTTATGGTGGTGGTTGCAGCCGGTGTTGCCGCTTTGGTAGATTTCTATTTGTGGGGTTATGATTACGGGCATAACCTGGATCCGAACGCGCCTATCGTGGTGCCCGGAATGGCCTATCAGCCTCCGCTTATCGGCTATAAGCAGTTGCTCAATTTTACAGCTTACTCGGGTCCTGATATTGGCGGATGGGTCTTCTTTATTCTGGGTTTGATCCTCATAACACTGTTACTGCTGGAACTGTATAAGTTTAATAGAAATGAAAATCCGGTTTAACCTAAGTTGCCCTTTAATTGCAGCAGCAATAATTTCAGCCTGTTCGGTAAAGCCCGAACCTATTCAGTATGGTTCGGATATGTGCCACACGTGTAAAATGACCATCATGGACCGGAAATTCGGAGGCGAAGTGGTAACCGAAAAGGGTAAGATTTATAAGTTCGATGATCTGAACTGCATGATTAACTTTCTGAATTCCGGTTATCTGGAGGAGCGCGAAGTGGCGTTTCGCCTGGTAATTGATTATGCACAACCTGCAAAGCTCATTGACGCAACGCAGGCTTTCTACCTCAAATCGAATGAAATCCGGACCCCCATGGCCAGCAGGCTGGCTGCATTTGAATCGGATAAAGTTATGGAAGAGTACAAAAAGCAGTGGAATGCCATCTACCTGACGTGGGGTGAAGCTCAGACACAATTTAAATAATGCAGATTCGGCAAATGTTAACTGATGGTGAACCGATTTATTCTGCTGACAGGGTTGATTTTTTTATGCCCGGCTTCCTTACAAGCCAGACGCATCATTGTTGGAAGCGGAAAAGCATTTTCTTCTATCGGTGCGGCAATTCAGGCTGCTGCGCCAAATGATACGATTATTGTTTTACGCGGCATTTACCGCGAAGGAAATTTGCGCATCCGTAAGTCGCTGGTTTTACTTGGCGAAGGCAATCCGGTTCTTGATGGTGAAAGTAAATACGAGATCATCAGTGTTGAAGCTCCTCATGTAACCATAAGCGGTTTTGAACTGATAAACTCCGGAACCTCAAATGTGCAAGACCTGGCCGGCATTGGAGCGGTTCAGGCTGATTACCTGATTGTACAACATAACCGGTTTATTAATACCTACTTTGGTATTCATGTTTCAAACACCACCGGCTGTGTTATCGAGGATAATTTTTTTAAAGCCGGTCAACGACAGGAATACGAAACCGGAAACGGTATTCACCTGTGGCAATGCTCCAACGCACGTATCCGTAACAATCACATCATGTTACATCGGGATGGGATTTATTTTGAGTTTGTTACGCAGTCGGTTATTGAGGGCAACACCAGCAGCAACAACTTCCGCTACGGCCTGCATTTCATGTTTTCGCACGAGGACGATTACCGGCATAACATCT
The DNA here is from genome assembly GCA_025055435.1 of Cyclobacteriaceae bacterium. Taxonomy (GTDB): domain Bacteria; phylum Bacteroidota; class Bacteroidia; order Cytophagales; family Cyclobacteriaceae; genus UBA2336. The sequence continues at coordinate 1,953 of JANWWN010000082.1, forward strand.
TTAAACAAAACGGTGCCGGTGTAGCCGTGATGTACACGCGCAAAGTGAAAATGGAGTTCAACACCTTTGAACAGAATGAGGGCAGCAGTGTGTATGGGTTGTTGTTAAAAGACATCAGCGACAGCGAAGTGAAAAATAATATCTTTCTGAAAAATACGATTGCTATTTACATGGAAGGAACCAGTCGGACGCACTTTATTCGCAACACATTCAAACAAAACGGCTATGGCGTTCGCCTTCAGGCAAGCTGTGATGATAACGTGTTTACCGAAAACAACTTTCTGCAAAACACTTTTGATTTTACGACAAACGGAATGCTGGTGTTAAATAAAATTGATGGCAACTACTGGGATAAATACCAGGGTTACGACCTGAATAAAGACCAGACAGGTGACATTCCTTACCACCCGGTAAACCTGTACAGCATGGTTGTTGAACGCGTGCCCATGGCCGTATTTTTATGGCGCAGCTTTCTGGTATTCCTGCTCGACCGGGCCGAACGGGCTTTCCCGGCTATCACACCCGAAAACCTGAAGGACAATTACCCCCGAATGAAACCGTATGATCTCCGTTCATCAGCTTAAAAAAAATTTTGCTCGTTTGGAAGTGCTGCGTGGTATTACGGTTGCTTTTGAGCCGCGCAAAACATACGCCCTCATTGGGCCCAACGGATCGGGCAAGACTACTTTTATTAAGTGCATGCTGGGCATGGTGTTGCCTACCAGCGGAAAAATTTTAATTGACGGTGAGGATGTAAGAAACCACTGGCGTTACCGCGAAAAAACCGGCTACATGCCGCAAATAGGAAGATACCCGGACAACATGCGCATGGGTCAGCTTTTCGATATGATGCGAAACATCCGCAAAGGTGCTGCCCACACCGATGAAGAGCTCATTGATGCTTTCGGGTTACGACAATTCTTTGATAAGCGCATGCACACCCTTTCGGGCGGTACACGCCAGAAGGTAAGTGCCGCGCTGGCATTTTTATTTAATCCGCCCATACTTTTTCTGGATGAACCAACGGCCGGACTCGATCCCATTTCGGTTGAGATACTAAAAGAAAAAATTCTGCATGAGCGGCTTAAGGGAAAACTGCTTATTATCACTTCGCACATTATGAACGACCTGGATGAACTGGCAACCGAAGCTGTTCTTATCCAGGATGGCGTGGTGCGTTTTTCCGGAACCATCGGCTTATTAAAGGAACAAACCGGTGAAAACCGTCTGGGCAAGGCCATTGCGCGGTTTATGTCCCACGGTTTTCCGGTTTCACACCCGCAACAGCCATGATGCGCATTTTACGATACGTTTTTTACGACTTACTGCGTACACGGTTTGTGATGCTCTACACGCTTTTTCTGCTGGTCAGCACCTTTGCCATGTATCAGCTCGATACCGATGCCGGCAAAGTGATTCTCAGCCTGATGAATGTTGTGCTGATGGTAGTGCCGCTGGTCAGTATTGTGTTTGCTTCCATTCATTTTTACAATTCCTATGAATTTATTGAACTGATGCTTGCCCAGCCGGTCAACCGAAGGGTAGTTTTTTTAAGCGAGTATCTCGCGGTTGCCTTTTCACTCAGCGTGGCACTGTTTACCGGCATGGGACTACCCATGTTTTGGTTTGGAGTCACAACGTCCGGTTTAACGTTGTTGTACACCGGTATCATGCTAACCTGGGTATTTGTTTCACTGGCTTTCCTGTCGGCTGTGCTTACGCGTGATAAGGCCAAAGCCATTGGTGTGGCGCTGCTCTTTTGGTTTTATTTTTCACTGATCTACGACGGACTGGTACTGTGGATGATTTACACGTTTATGGATTATCCGCTGGAAAAGATTACGCTGGCGATGATATGTTTTAATCCGGTGGATTTGGCCAGAATTATTCTGTTGCTTCAGCTGGATGTTTCTGCGCTGATGGGATATACAGGTGCATTTTATAAATCCTTTTTCGGATCGGCTGCGGGAATACTTTTTTCAACCGCCATATTATTCGTATGGATGCTGTTGCCGTTATTT
>JANWWN010000083.1 GCA_025055435.1 Cyclobacteriaceae bacterium
GGCATCCACGATTTTCGCGCTGTTAACAGAATTGTCCGCGTGCTTTGCAAGTGTTACTGCCCCATCGGCAATATCCACCGCGGCAACGACACCATCCGCAATCTTGGCGCTGGTAACGGATGCATCGGCCAGGTCAAGCGTAACTATGGTTCCGTCTGCAATTTTTGCAGAGGTAACCGCATTGTTAGCTATTTCAGCGGTGTTGACGGCATTGTCGGCCAGCTTGGCATTATCGATGGCGTCATTGCCTATTCGCGCAGCCGGTAACGTTCCGGTGGTGAGTTTGGATGCATCAATGCCACTGGCGAGTTTGGAATTATCAATGGCTCCGGCTGCAATGCGTGCGGGGTCGAGGGTGCCGCTCAAATTAGCAGCATCCATGGTGTTGGCAGTTTGTGCAACAAACGAATATGGTGTGGTTGTTAGCGGAATTCGCGTAGGAAAAGTTACGCCATCCGCTTCAACTTCTACATACAACTGGTTATTAAAAATGGAAGCCGGTATGGGGTCGTTGCCGGGTGTTCCGCTGCCGATGATAAAGGAAAACATTCCTTTAAATGTGGTAACGGAATTTCCGGAACCCGTTCCCGTACTTGAATAAACCGGTGTACCACCTGTGGGCGTGGTGTAAAAACGGAATCGCACAAAGTGCGTCCCGTCATCAACCGGTTTGCCGGCATCGGCCGGAGGACTCGTCTTAACAAGAATTCCCTGATAGGACAGGGTAGAAGGCACCTGGGCAAAAGCAAGTGCAAACAGCCCAGTCATTAAAGCCGCGAGTAGAGTCTTTTTCATAGTTTTAATTTTTAGGGTTTTAATTCGGTGTTCAGTAAGCAACCCCGACAGGAAATTGGGCTTAAGGACAATCGGCTTGAGCTGTTCGAAAGCTAATCGTGAGGGGGGCCTCTAACTACCTAATCCCGAAGTTACGAAAAGTGGTTTATTTCCCAAGGTATGATTCGGTTTCCTACAGCCGTATGACTTTCCGGCCCTGACTTTGGTCGGCCAGATTGGCGAATTCAATTTTTTTCTGGCTTTTATTTTTGCGGTACAAATGAAGCATAATACCGTCCTTTAAACCTACTTCGGGTACCTGGATGTATTTGGCGCCGGCCCATTCCATAACTTTCATGTAAATATGCCCGGCCGGAACAATTACATCGGCCCGATCTGGGTTCATTTGTAACTTGTAAATCCGTTCTTCAATAGAGTGCTTCTCTATCATTTCGGTTATTTCCCGCATCTTTTTCAACGACATTAACCGGTGTGGTTTTAACTGGGCCAGTTCAAAAATCTTACTGATGTTACCGCCTGTCCCGATGGCGGTAACTTTCCGGTAGTTTTGTTTAACATTTTTTTTAACCCATTTCTCCATATCCTCCCACATAACAGGCGAGTCGCTGTGCTCCAGGATACGCACTGAACCGATCTTAAAGGACCGGGTATGGGTTTTTCTTCCGTCGTTGTACACATTAAGCTCGGTGCTCCCGCCTCCTACATCAATATGCAGGTAGGTACCTTCAGAAAGATAGGTGAGGATGGCCTGATTGATGAGCTCAGCTTCCTGTTTACCATCAATAATATGGATATCCAGCCCGATTTCTTCTTTTACCTGATGAGCCAACTCTGCACCGTTTTCCGATTCGCGCATCGCCGAAGTGGCGCACACCATATAATCGTCAACCTCATACAGTTCGATTAACATCTTAAAAACGCGCATTAGTTTTTTAAACTTCTCCATGCTGCGTTCGCTGATGCGTTGTGTGGTGAAGACATCGTGGCCCAGACGCAAAGGAAAGCGGACATATTCCATTTTTTTGAAGAGGATGCGCGGCCCGCTGTCGAGTACAGACGATACCTGGAAGCGGATGGCATTCGATCCGATGTCAACTGCTGCTAACTTCATTGAACGGGTAAAGGTAAGTTCAAGTGGTTGTTCCTGCCAAACGTCAGCCGGCCTTAACAAAATAATTAATGCTTTTTGATTTTGGCCGACAATGTGTTTTCTTTGCAGCGCTTATCCAGAAAGACCGAGGGACTGGGCCCGATGACGTCTTAGCATCCTGCTCCGCTCGCTGCGGGGCGTTGTGCTAATTCCCATCCCGCCAAAGGCGGGAAAGATAAGCCTCCTGTCTGAACGGCTCTCTGGATATTTTTTAACCTGTGCAGAGGGCAATGCTTGAACAACTTCTTAAACAGCGTATCCTGGTACTCGATGGTGCCATGGGTACCATGATTCAGCGTTATCAGCTTTCAGAGAAAGATTTTCGCGGAGACCGTTTTGTCAATCATTCTGTTTTACTGAAAGGTAACAACGATTTACTTTCGATTACCCGCCCGGATATTATTTCATCCATTCATGAACAATACCTGGAAGCCGGGGCCGATATAATCGAAACCAACACGTTCAGCAGTACGCGCATAGCGCAGGCCGACTACCAGCTTGAATCGCTGGCCTATGAACTCAATGTAGTATCGGCACGGTTGGCGAAGGCGGCAGCCGATAAATTTACCGCAGCCAGTCCTTCAAAGCCGCGTTTTGTTGCCGGAGCCATAGGCCCAACCAATAAAACCGCATCCATCTCACCTGATGTCAATAATCCGGGGTACCGTGCCATTACCTTCGATGAGTTGGCCGAGGCTTATTACCAACAGGTAAAAGGCCTGGCGGACGGTGGGGCAGATATCCTGTTAGTAGAAACCATTTTTGATACGCTGAATGCCAAGGCTGCCTTATTTGCCATTCAGCAACATGAAGAAGATACAGGCCGAAAACTTCCGATTATGGTTTCCGGTACCATCACGGATGCCAGTGGCCGAACATTATCCGGCCAAACTACAGAAGCTTTTCTTATATCGGTTTCGCATGTGCCGCTGCTCAGTATCGGACTTAATTGTGCCTTGGGTGCAGCGCAACTTCGTCCGTACCTTCAGGTACTTGCGCGTGAGGCGCGTTGTTTCGTAAGTGCGTATCCCAATGCTGGGTTGCCGAACGCTTTTGGTCAGTACGATCAGTCGCCAGAAGAAATGGCTTCTCAAATTGAAGCGTATCTGAAAGAGGGACTGGTTAATATTATCGGAGGCTGTTGCGGTACTACCCCCGAACATATTCGCAGGATTGCAAAGCTTGCAGAACAATATAAACCACGAAGCGTGGAGTATGAGTTTGATAGTCCATAGTTTGATGGTCCATAGTCAAATAGTCCATAGTCTGATGGTCCATAGTCTAATTGTTCATAGTCTGATGAAAGATAGACCAAAAAACCATCGACTGACCAACCATGGACTAATCAACCATGGACTAATCAACCATGGACTAACAATCTAATTCCACATGCGAAAAAATTCCAATTATGGCCTTCAAGTTTGAACAATTAAAAGTCTGGCAACGCTCGGTTGAGTTGTCAGGAGAGGTGTTTGAGTTAACAAAGAAATTTCCCAAGGAAGAGGTTTACGTATTGTCAGCTCAAATTCAACGGGCATCCGATTCCATAGCCTTAAATATTGCAGAAGGTTCAACGGGGCAGTCGAATAAAGAATTTAAAAGATTTCTGGGTATCGCCATTCGGTCAGCCATTGAAGTAGTTTGTTGCTTTTACCTGGCGAAGAGAAGGAAACTGGTTACCGATCATGAGTTTTCCTATTTCTATAATGAGTTGTCAGAATTGATAAGAGGAATGCAGGCACTTCGTAAATCGATTAAAACAGCATGAGTTGGATGGTCCATAGTCTGATAGTCCATAGTCTGATGGTCCATAGTCTGATGGTCCATAGTCTGATGGTAGATAGACCAAAAAACCATGAACTGAATAACCATGGACCGAATAACCATGGACTAACCAACCATGGACTAACCAACCATGGACTAACCAACCATGGACTAACCAACCATGGACTAACCAA
>JANWWN010000084.1 GCA_025055435.1 Cyclobacteriaceae bacterium
GATTTCACCACGCAATTTCTGAATGCCCTCCAAAATCATAAGTTGCAGGATTTTCAGAATTTCTATCTGCAGGTTGACTTACTGATACTGGATGATGTTCAGTTTCTTGCCGGACGCGAGAAAACTCAGGAAATGTTCTTCCACATCTTTAATCAACTCCACCAGTCGGGTAAACAGATTATCATGACCAGCGACTGTCCGCCGCGCGACATGAAGGGATTTCAGGAGCGACTGCTTTCGCGGTTTAAGTGGGGGCTGACAGCTGATTTGCAGGAACCCGACTTTGAAACGAAACTGGCCATCATTCATCGAAAGATGCAGGCCGATGGTATTAGCATACCTACCGAAGTAGCCGAATACCTGGCTTACAGTGTGGATACCAACCTGCGCGATATGGAGGGGGTGTTAAACTCCCTGATATTCCATGCCACCTTATTGAAAAAAGATATTGATCTGGAACTGGCGCGCGAAGTGCTGAAAAACATCATTCGCGAAATTCAGGCCGATGTAAGCGTTGACTTCATTCAGAAAACCGTTGCCGAATATTTTAAAGTTGATGTGGAGGCCCTGAAGGGCAAAGCCAAGAAGCGCGAGATTGTTATTCCCCGTCAGGTTGCCATGTACTTTTGTAAGCGTTACACTCAGCTGACTCTCGCTTTAATTGGAGAAAATTTTGGCGGTCGCGACCACAGCACGGTAATTCACGCACTGGAATCGGTAGAAGATATGATGAAAACCGATGCACACTTCAAGTCATCGGTCGAAGAACTGGGCCGGAAGCTGAAGCTGCGGATGAATTAAGACATCGTATTTCTTATCATCTCATCGAAGGATAAAATCGTACGGTATAATTTCCCTGCTGCTGTTCATGCCGTATAAATACACGCGGCCTTTGTATTTCTCAAAAAAGTCGATTACCTCCTGCGGATCTTTTACGCGCACCCGGTTTATCGAAATGATGGTATAGTTTTCGGGTATGCCAAGCTCTTTGAAGTAGCCACCGGTAATTTTAAATGCCCGCACACCGTAGTCGGTGGCTTCGAGTTGCGCACCAATTGTTGCCGATGAATAAATTTTTCTGCGCACCAGTTCCGTACTGCCGCCTTTATTGACAAGGGTTAGGGTTGTGGTGTTGGCTTTGCCATTGCGCAGGTAGGTAAACGTAACTTTATCGCCCGGGTAGCGGTAACTTAATTCTTCCTCAAAAGCGCTTCGACTGTTTACTTCCACACCGTTTACATGCGTGATCACATCACCCGGCTTCAGGCCGGCTTTGTCGGCCGGACCATCGCGCATCAGACTTTCCAGCAGTACACCGTTAAATGCAGGAACATTAGTATCCAAATCGTATTTGCGAGCATTTTCATAATTGTAGTCAATTACATTGCCGCCGAAAAATGCACGCTGCACCACACCGTATTTTACAATATCATCCACAACCTTACGTGTAATGTCAACCGGCACGGCAAATGCATAACCTGTATAACTGCCTGTACGTGATAAAATGGCGGTGTTGATACCAACTAGCTCACCGTTTTTATTAACCAGTGCGCCACCGCTGTTACCCGGATTGATGGCCGCGTCAGTCTGAATAAACGATTCAATCGGGAAGCGGTCTTCCAGAATACCGATGCGCCTGCCTTTGGCACTTACAATGCCGGCCGTTACGGTTGAAGAAAGTGAGAACGGATTACCGATGGCCACTACCCATTCGCCAACCTGAAGGTTACGCGAACTACCGAAACGGATGGCCGGAAGATTTTTTTCATCAATTTTTAAAACAGCGAGGTCGGTTGAAGGGTCAGTACCTATGAGCTCGGCTGTGTAAATTTTTTTGTTGTAGTTCACCTCAATTTTCTCGGCCGTTTCGATAACATGGTTGTTGGTAACGATATAACCATCAGCCGTAAAAATAACACCCGAACCGCTGCTTACCCGGGTTTGGGAAGTGGTGCCGCCAAAGAACCAGTCGAAGGGGGAAAAAGATGCGCCTTTAAAAATTGAGTTGATGTACACCACGCTGGGTATGGCACGCGAAGCGGCAAGGCTGAAATCGGTTTCTGATTCACTATCAGAAGGAGGGATGTTGTTTTCCTGCACCGGATTATCATACACCACCGGTGAATCGTAAGTGGTTGGCGAATACTGTGCTTCCGTGTTGCGCTGTAGTTGCGGTAAAAGGTAATAGTTTGTCCAAAACCAGGCACCTGCTAATCCTCCTGTAAACGACAATAAAAATATTCCGATAATTTTACGCATAAGCGAAATAGTTAACAGTTGATAAGAGTAGATGAAAATCCTTTTAAGAAAGTTTTCAGCCCGACAAAAATCATTTTTCTTTTTTTCTTCGCCAACATTTGTAACGATAATGGTTTCTTTTGGTTATACTGCACATTCTCCACAACTTTGAAACCGGAATATTTAACTGCCAATTAACTGGATGGGAATCCGCGCTGCACTTGCCAAACCCTTTGCTGCTTTGGTTCATGCCCGGACCCGGACATGGTCATCCAAACCTGGCCCGGTTCAAAACCGCACGCTGATGCGCATTGTTCGGCAGGCTGAGCAAACCGCTTTCGGCCGCGACCATGGCTTTAGCAACATCCGAACGTATGAGGATTTTAAAAAGCAGGTTCCTATCCGCGATTACGAAGAGCTTAAGCCCTACATTGACCGAATTTTGCAAGGAGAGGAGAATGTTTTGTGGAAAGGCAAGCCGGCGTACCTGGCTAAAACATCGGGCACTACATCGGGTGTAAAGTACATCCCTATTTCACACGAATCGAAATACACCCATTTTACCAGCGCCCGCAATGCCACACTGGCGTACGTGCATGAAACCGGAAATGCCTCATTCCTGGATGGCAATCTGATTTTCTTGTCGGGTAGTCCGGAGCTGGAGGAAATTGCGGGCATCAAAACCGGAAGATTATCAGGCATATCCAATCACCTGGTGCCGTCATATTTCCGGACCAATCAGAAGCCATCGTATGCAACCAACTGCATCGAAGACTGGGAAGAAAAACTGGAGCGGATTATTGATGAAACCCTGCCGGCTAACATGACCTTAATATCCGGTATACCTCCATGGGTTCAAATGTATTTTGACCGCATCATTGCCAGAACGGGCAAGCGGATTAAAGAAGTGTTTCCCAATTTTTCGTTGTTTGTTTATGGCGGAGTGAATTATGAGCCGTATCGCGCAAAGCTGGAGGAGTCGATTGGCGGAAAGGTGGATTCCATCGAAACCTATCCGGCATCGGAAGGTTTTATTGCCTACCAGGATTCGCAGCGCGAGCCGGGCCTGTTGTTGCTGCTGAACAACGGAATGTTTTTCGAGTTCATTCCGGCTGATGAATACTTCTCGGAAAATCCAAGGCGATTGTCCATTGAAGAAGTAGAGTTGGGAAAAAATTATGCTTTGATCATTAACAGTAATGCCGGTCTGTGGGGATATTCAATTGGCGATACGGTAAAGTTTGTTTCAACGAATCCTTATCGTTTGGTAGTTACCGGAAGGATTAAGCATTTCATATCGGCATTTGGCGAGCATGTTATTGGTGAAGAGGTGGAGAAAGCACTTCAGGTTGCGGTTCGTCAGTTTCCCGAAACGGAGATTATTGAGTTTACCGTGGCACCGCAGGTTACGCCTGCCGAGGGACTGCCGCACCACGAATGGCTTATTGAATTTGGCCGCCCACCGGCTGATTTGGAAGCTTTTGCTACGGTGCTCGATAACCAGATGCGAAGCCTGAATGTTTATTACGATGATTTGATTACCGGTTCCATTTTGCGG
>JANWWN010000085.1 GCA_025055435.1 Cyclobacteriaceae bacterium
GCAAAACATCCCGTTGTTCCTTGATTTTGTACAAAAGGTGGTGAACGAATTCGGGCAATATGTATCGTATTGGAACACGTTTAACGAGCCAAACGTTTATGCCAGCTATGGTTGGCTTACCGGCTTTTTTCCACCATTCAAGCACAATCCGGTTTTAGCAGCCAGGGTCGTTAAAAATATGGGTAAGGCCCATCAGGAAGCTTACCGGATCATCAAAGAAAAATTTCCACACCACCCCGTGGGCATTTCGCATAATGCTACCTTGTTCTCCCATAGAAATGTGCTGGGCTGGTTTCCGGCACGGTTAAGCGACTGGTGGTTTATGGAATATGTGCCTTCGCATTTTGAACTGGCCGACTTCTTCGGTATGAGTTATTACACCCGCGTAGAACACGACCCGATGCCCATCACATATATGGATTATCCGGAAAAACTAAAAGACCGACCTCATGATGACATGTGGGAATACTATCCGCAGGGTCTTCGAATTTGCCTGGAACGCTACTGGAATAAGTACCGAAAGCCCATTATCATTACCGAAAACGGAGTTTGCGATGCCTCAGATGAAATACGAAAGCAGGCCATCCTGGATTATACCGGCACAGTGCAACAGGCCATGAAAGACGGTATCGATATTCGGGGTTATTACTGGTGGAGTTCATGGGATAATTTTGAGTGGCACCTGGGACCCACCTACCGGTTTGGATTGTTTGAATGTAACCTGGAAACCATGAAGCGAACGCCGAGAGAAAGCGCTGTATTATTTTCCCGGATATCGCAGAAACTCACGCAGAACTTATAATTCCAGTTCAATCGTTTCCCCTACACCAAAAGCCTTACCTCCGCCGGCCTTTCCTGGTTTTACTTTTTGCTTTGGTTTTTCTTCCTTTTTCTTTTTTGGTTCTTTTTGTTCGACTCTTGTTGACGGTTGTATTTCTTCGAAGAGGCTTTGTTGTACCACTTGCGGCTGACTTGCCTTTTTTTTTACAAGCTCATCTCTAACCGGTTTCTCTTCAATTTCCTCATCAATCGAAGTTTCCTGAATTTCTTCCGGCAGGGCAACTTTCACCACTTTGTGCGGAGTTAAGCGATTACCCAATGCCTTCCAGCCCTTCACATCAATAAGCTCTTCAAGATTCAGGGTTTCCTTTGTCTTATCCTTCGATTTACCCTTAATCAGTTCTACCTCCACTTCAGGATCATCTTTCATGGTGGCAACAACCAGCCTCGAGCCAATGGCTTCTGAAATAAAATGAAATTCTTTATCCAATGTAGTAGTCTCAACCAGAAAACGCTTGACCATATACTGTTTGGACTGACCGTCAACATAAACGGCAGATACCGGCTTTTTCGGATTAAATTTTTCAACACGTAAGGTTTTCTCCGGATCGAAACGCAGACTCAGGTCAAACGAACTGATTTTATACGATCCATTGGTGTAAAATGCAATCAACTGATCATTGCTATCGAACTTTCCAAGATAATATCCGCGCTTATCGCGATTCAGTCTGCCGGCCAGCGGATCGTACCACATGTCAAGTTTACCCAATGTTGATGTGCCCTCCCGTACTTTATCCACTTTACGCACAGGATACTTGGTTACGGTAATGCCGCGTGCACCGCGACCCTTAACTTCCAGATCGGCAAAATCAAATTCAAAAACTTTTTTCCGTGCGGTACTCGACTGAGATAGCTTGATCTCAACCACTTCGGCTTCGCCATTCGGATTACCCGAAACATATAAAACGCGCGAATTCGGATTGCCCTGGGTTAAATCATATTCTTTATCACGTATAACACCAGGCATGGTAAAGCGTTTGGCAAAACTCTTTCCGGTTTTTCCATCTGAATAGATCAGATTATACACCATCCGGTCGTCTCCTTTCTTCCATACTCCGATATACATGATGTCCTTACCCATAAAGACCTTTTCGCTGATGCGCGATACCAAAGCTTTTCCGTCTTTACGTATGGCGATGATATCATCCAGTTCCGAGCAATCGCAAACAAATTCATCGCGCTTCAGTCCCCAACCGGCAAAACCATCGGCACGATTTACATAAAGCTTTTGGTTGATGGCAATAACTTCAGTTGCGGCCACCGACTGGAAGGATTTCAATTCGGTTTTGCGTTCGCGCCCTTTACCGTATTTTTCCAGCAAACCCTGGAAGTAAGATATTGCATAATCGGTAAGGTGCTTCAGATGGTGCTCTGTTTCCTTCAATTCTTTCTCCAGATCGCGCAGCATCTCATCGGCCTTGAAGGAATCATATTTAGAGATGCGCTTGATTTTAATTTCAGTTAACCGGATGATGTCATCGGTTGTGATTTCGCGATAAAATTTCTTTTTGTGTGGCTTCAAACCTTTGTCGATGGTGCTGAGCACTTCTTCCCAGCTTTCGCATTCTTCGATGTCGCGATAAATGCGGTTTTCGATGAAGATTTTTTCAAGTGAGGAGAATAGAATCTTTTCTTTTAGTTCAGCTTTTTTGATTTCCAGTTCGCGTTTCAGCAGGGCAACCGTTTGGTCGGTGCAGTGTTTCAGGATTTCGTTGACCCCCATGAACTGCGGCTTGCCGTCAACAATTACACAGGCGTTGGGCGAGATGGTGATTTCGCAGTCGGTAAAAGCATATAGGGCTTCCATGGCAATTTCAGGCGACTGACCCGGCTGGAGATGAATTTGTATCTCTACATCCTGGGCGGTATTGTCAATTACCTGTTTGATTTTTATCTGCCCTTTCTCGCTGGCTTTGACGATGGACTCAATCAAAGAAGTAGTTGTCGTAGAAAATGGTATTTCTCTGATAATCAAAGTTTTCTTATCAAGTATCTCAATTTTTGCACGAACCTTAATTTTACCGCCTCGTTTACCCTGATCGTATTCTGTTATATCGGCTATACCTCCGGTTGGAAAGTCAGGATAAATTTTCGGGTTCCTGCCTTTTAAAACATCAATCGATGCTTTGATCAGCTCACAAAAGTTATGCGGCAGTATTTTAGTTGACAGCCCAACGGCAATACCCTCGACTCCCTGTGCAAGCAGCAGCGGAAATTTTACCGGCAGTGTTACCGGCTCTTTTTTCCGACCGTCATATGATAACTGCCACTCGGTGGTTTGCGGATTGAATACCACATCGAGTGCAAACTTCGACAGGCGCGCTTCGATATACCGCGGTGCAGCGGCGCTGTCGCCTGTTCGGATATCGCCCCAGTTGCCCTGCGTGTCGATAAGCAAATCTTTCTGACCGAGATTGATAATTGCCTCGCCTATGGCCGCATCGCCATGCGGGTGATATTGCATCGCCTGCCCGATGATATTGGCCACTTTGTTGTATCGGCCGTCTTCCATTTCGCGCATGGCATGCAGTATCCTGCGCTGCACAGGCTTCAAACCATCCTCCATGCGGGGCACAGCCCTTTCGAGAATAACGTACGATGCGTAATCAAGAAACCAGTTTTCGTAAAGTCCCTCCAGGTGAACGGGGTGGATGATATCTGACTGGTTTTTTTCAGTTTTAGTTTTTGATTCTTTTTTACCCATTGAATACTAAATTTCTCAAAACAACAAAATAGACGAAGCCAAAAAGTACAGATATAAGATTTCCGATAAGAAAAAAATCATTTGAAACTTTATTCTCGTTTTCTTTAAAACGCGTAGCAATTTTCAGTGCCCCCAAAAGTGTAAGCGCAGATGCTACTTCAAGGCATAAAACAGTGAGTACAAAAATTCTCTCGATTACACCCTTAAAAACA
>JANWWN010000086.1 GCA_025055435.1 Cyclobacteriaceae bacterium
GACGGAATTCACACGTACGACATCTACAAAGAAAATGTCAGCCGCAAAAAAGTGGGCACCCGCGCTTTTGCCGATGCGGTTATCAGCAACCTGGGCGAAAAACCCAAAACCTTAAAGCCCGTCTCCTATAGCGGCAAAGGCGCCCTCAACCTGCCGCGATACACACGTAAAGAACCTGTTAAAAAGGAACTTGCCGGAGTTGACCTGTTTGTACATTGGCGCGGCACCGATGCCAGCGAGCTGGCGCAAAAGCTGAAGCCGCTGCATTCGGACAGAGCAGAACTTAAACTAATCACCAACCGCGGTATCAAGGTTTATCCGGATGGTTTCCCGGAAACGTTCTGCACCGACCACTGGCGCTGCCGTTTTATGTCGCCCGGTGAAAATGGTTTCGATGCCGATGAAATCATCGCCCTGTTACAGCGTGCACGCGCTGCAGGAATTGAAATCATAAAAACAGAGAACCTGTATAAGTTTAACGGCCAGCCGGCTTTTTCGGTAGGCCAGGGACAATAAAACAATTAGAGTTATGTTGAAGTCCAGTTTAATACCAGTCGTGCTCACCATCCTTATCGGATGTATGTTGTGGGCTAAAAATCCGCTGATTGCCAACCTGGCTACCGGATTATCCATCGTATTCTCTTTGCTTATTATCCGTTTTAAATCACAACCCAAGTCATGAAAATACAAACCCAGCAAAACGTTACTTCCGTAAAACTGGTTGATGGACTTTTCTCGGCGGAAGAAGCGCGGGAAATACTCCTCAACCTGATTCAGTGCAAAATTCAGTACCATGAGATGAATAACTTCAGCTCGCTGGAGCAACACGGTAAACCCGATACCATTGCACAGTATCGTCTTCCGGAATTGCGGGCTGAGCAGGAAAAAGTGAAGCAGCTTACGAATGCTGCTGCGCAAAAAAGGTGCATCCTCAAAATCACTTCTGCTATCCGCATCGAACTGATTGATGAAGGACGATAATCCTTTTCAGGGCAGAAGACTCTGGATTGTTACACAACATCAAAAAGAAAGGGTAATAGCTCCCATATTGCGAAAACGGCTCGGACTGGTCTGTATGGTTTTTACCGGAATAAATACAGACCAGTTCGGTACATTTAGTGGAGAAGTTGCCAGGCAGGGATCCGCGTTGGATGCTGCACGGGCCAAATGTCGTGGAGCTTCTGCTTTACTCCCTCCCGACCTCATTCTAACCAGCGAAGGCTCGTTCGGTCCTCATCCACACATTCCGTTTGTTTACTGTAATGAAGAACTTTTATTACTGACTGACACGCGTGAATCACACGAATGGAAAATTACAGCCGTAACCACCCGAACCAACTTCGGGTCGGCTAAAGTGGAATCCGAATCTCAATTAATTGACTTCGCATTGAAAGCCGGCTTTCCCTCGCATGCTCTTATTCTCCGTTCGGTTGATGGGCCTAAAGTGATCATTAAAGGAATCAACTCATGGAGCAAACTGAAGTATCATTTTCGAAAACTCCTACTGCAGCACCCGGTCATTCAGGCCGAAACAGACATGCGGGCCATGTTTAATCCTTTGCGGATGGAATTCATTGGTAAAGCAACGCGCGAACTAGCCAACCTGCTGTTGCGCAAGTGTCCAAAGTGCCAGACACCGGGATATTCGGTAACCGATGTAATTCGGGGTCTGCCCTGTTCCTGGTGCGGGGAACCAACCTCTTCAGTTCTGGCAAACTGCTTTACCTGTTCGGCATGTGGATGTAAAACCGAAAAATATTTTCCATTTGGTAAACAAACGGAAGACCCTATGTACTGTCATTCTTGTAACCCGTGAATATGAACGCTCAACTGCTAATCGAAAACCTTACCAACCCTGCTTTATTATTTTTTGCCTTGGGTATTCTGGCGGTCATGTTGCGCAGTGACCTGGAAATTCCATCTAATTCATCCAAGTTCATTTCATTGTATTTGTTATTCTCCATCGGTTTTCGCGGAGGTCAGGAACTTGCCCACGAAACTTTTACTATGGAAATCGGGTGGTCATTATTATTTGGCATACTATTGTCCCTGCTTATACCGGTTTATACGTTTTTCATTCTACGACAACGTTTCAACGTGTACGATTCGGGAGCCATTGCTGCTGCATACGGTTCCATCAGTGCGGTAACTTTTGTAACAGCCACCGCTTACCTCATGGCGCACAACCTGAACCTGCATGGACATATGGTGGCCGTTATGGCCCTGATGGAGGCTCCTGCTATTGTGAGCGGCCTGCTGCTCATCAGCATGTTTTCGCAAAAAGCCGATGGGTTTGCCATCAGAAAGCGTCATGCTTTTAAGCACGCCATAACCAACGGCAGCGTAATGATGATTATGGGCAGCCTGATTATCGGTTATCTGGCCAGTGAAGACCAGGCGCAGGGTATCAAGCCATTCACTACCGATCTATTCCGAGGCTTTCTGGCTATTTTTCTGCTCGACATGGGCATTGAAAGTGGAAAGAAGCTGAAAACCTTTTTTCAGTATGGCTGGTTTCCGGTAATTTTTGCCGTGATCATTCCCTTAATAAACGGTTGTTGCGTTACCTTGCTGAGTGCCGGGATATCCGATGACGTTTCCAACCGGTTTATGTTTGGGGTACTGGCAGCCAGTGCTTCGTATATAGCCGTTCCTGCCGCATTAAAGGTAAGTGTGCCACAGGCTAATCCCGGGATTTTTCTGCCTATGGCGCTTGCCGTAACCTTTCCGGTCAATATTACAATTGGGTTGCCCTTGTATTTTTATTTGGCCGGAGGGTAATTAATTGCAAATGGCTTCCAGCAACTTCAGCTTTTGTTCATAGCCACGATATCGCTCATAATAAAAGAAACCTTCATCTGTGAAGCGGTATCTCAACTCGCGATCGGGTAGTCGCCAGATCAATTCATAGCTGTCAAGTTCAGGATGGAGCATTAACCCATCCTTCGTTCTTTTCACTACCCATTCCTCCGATATGATTTTCCTGTTTTTTTCATTTAATCCGGTAATGCGGCAATTACCTGTTTGGTTAATCAAAATCAGTGATATATCGTAGCGCATTTCGTATTTGGTTTGCAGTAGTGCACTATCCAGGTAAAACAAGGTTATACTAACCACCTCGGCTCCGAACAATCTCTCTTTAGGATGCCGGATGATATAGTATGATGCCCTATCGCAATGAAACTTACCAAAAAGATCTCCGGCCTCCGATTCTTTTTCAGACTGTAGAAGAACCGCGGGCGAACTTACCTTTTCAACAGGTAAAAATGTTTGAGGTGTTTCATTTGCCACTCTTTGCACGGAAACAGGCTCAACTGAACCTGTTGAACAGGCTACTGTCAAAACAGAAAGACAAAGAAACTTACTGAAATGCATCGTAGCTTTCAGTCGCGGTAATCCAGTGGTGGCTTGCGGTCGCCTATCAATGCAACGTACTTAAAATCCGGGCCAATTCGTTTCTGATAATCTTCACGCGCCTGTTGAATGTGCTGGGGATCATTCAGCAAATCCAGCCCGGTGAGTGCCAGTGTTTTGGCGGCAACCATCATTCCTTTAATACCGATGTCGGTGCCTCCGCATGCTACCGCCTGCCAGCTATGTGCCGGAACGCCCGGAATCCATGTGGCCGTTACCAGACCTACAGTTGGAACCACATAACTGATGTCGCCCACATCGGTCGAGCCGCCACTGCCCTGTGCGGTTGGGTTAAACGGATCAACCTTGGCTGCTGTGCTGATATCC
>JANWWN010000087.1 GCA_025055435.1 Cyclobacteriaceae bacterium
TAAACCCGCTGCCTTCAGCACCCACCATCTCCACTCCACCGGCTATCTGCGCAGGGCAGACAGCTTCCTTCACCATGCCATCCTCTGCCGGAATTGTATATGACATATATGACGCTCCTACAGGTGGCTCTATCGTATCAGGCGGAAGTGGCCTGGCCGCCGGAGCAACTTTTACCACGCCGGCTCTCTCCTCAAATACCTTCTACTATGTTGAGGCTCGTAACAGCTCTACAGGTTGTAAGTCTGCCACCAGAACAACAGTAACGGTAACGGTTAACCCGCTGCCTTCAGCACCTACAGTCTCTGCACCTCCTGCCATCTGTTCAGGGCAATCCACAACTATTACTCCTTCGGCTGGTGGAGCCAATTATAGGTTCTACTCCACAAGTACCGGCGGAACAGCTCTTCATACCGGCACCAGCTTTACCACACCGGGTTTAACTTCAACAACAACTTATCATGTTTCATCCATCTCAGCGCAAGGATGCGAAAGCTCAACCCGTACTCTTGTTACGGTAACTGTAAACCCGCTGCCTTCAATACAAATTAATACTCCACAACCAGGACAATCTGTTTCACCGGGTACAACATCTACCACTTTGAATTACACAAATAAAGTTGAGGACCCAGATAAATATGATCTAACCTGGCCTTCAGGAGGAGCAAATAACGTAACTAATGCACCTCTCCTTCCAAACCAAATAGTTATTGAAGGAATTACATCGATACCGGGCGCTTATGTCGGTAGTCTAGTTGTTAAAAAATCCTCAACGGGTTGTAATAGCAATCCAATAAACGTAGAAATCTTTGTAAGTAATGATAATTCCTCACCTGAGATCCGATTAAAATCAGGGACCTTTATGCTTAAAAATACATCCTCCTTGGAAGTAAAATATGAGATCATTGATAATGAGTCAGGTATTCAGGAAGCTAAAATATCTGTTGGAAATGCTTACGATTCCAACTTTTTCTTAGAAAATCAGAATTTTCAAAGTATCAATGGAAATGAGAGGGTATATACCATAACATCAATACCAGCCGAAAATAAAACCGGGTTAAGAATTATGGTTTATGCAAGAAATGGGGCTAATCTTGTCCGAACCATCAAAAATTTTATTCCAGTTAAGTATGATAACACAGGACTAACTATAGATTATAATGCCTTTGGTAAAAGCATTTCTAACTATAGAATAATAAGCATTCCTCTAAAACTGGAAAAAAATAAAGTTAAAGATATTTTCAGCGATAACTTAGGAAAATACAATCCTTATCAATGGCGCTTATTTAAGTATTCTAATCGTCAAACCAGCGAATTAAATGAGGAAAGTTCAATAGAAAGCGGTTTCGGATATTGGTTTATATCAGCCAAAGAAACTATCATTGATACAGGCCCAGGCTATTCAACAGGTAGTTACGACAGTTCCGCAAAAATCAGTATTACAGAAGGTTGGAATCTGATAGGCAATCCTTATCTTTTTAATCTAAAATGGTCCGATGTACAGGCGGCAAATCCCGGCTTAAGTCTTGGGTCTTTGAAAGTTTATCGAACGGGTTCTTTTACCAACTCTGATCGGCTACTGACTTTTGAAGGCGCTTTTGTTTTTGCCAACAATGCAGGTACTTTAACATTTCCGGCTTTAAAAAATAATTCGGTTAACAGTGGCCGTTTGGAAAATGAAACCTCTGTCCTTCGCTACAATACCATTGACGGCAAGGATTGGGAGGTTCGCTTCACGGTAGTTAATTCTATGATTCGAAATGAATTATCGGGCTTCGGTATGTCGCCTGAGGCAAATGAGGGGTATGACTTGTTAGATGACTTTACGTTACCGCACTTTAGCGACTACCTTGAAGTGAATCACCAAAAAAAGCACCACGGTATATCCTACTCAAAAGATATCGTACCGCCTGCTGAAGAAAAAGAATGGACATTTACCATCACAAGTTCAAAATCAGAAGAGACCCAACTATCCTGGGATAATTTCTATTTTAATAACCAGACAAAAGATCTGATACTATGGCATCAGGAGAAAAAGCTTTATATCAGTATGTCCGAAATAAACAACTATCACTTTACCACGCCGGCCACTTTTACGGTGTACTACGCTGATAAAGAAAAGCTGAAGAATAAATTTAAGGAAGAGCAACTCATAATATTTAATCCATACCCTAACCCGGCTACTGACCGGTTATACCTACCTGTTTATTTAACCGAAAAATTGTCTGAAATCCCTGTTACAATTTCTTTATTAAGTAACAACAGCCTGCAGACTTTCTTTTCTGAGAAGTTCCTGTTACAAAGCGGCTATCGAAATATTGAGTGGAATTTAAACGAACTAAAACATAAATTAGCATCCGGGCTGTATATCCTTCAGGTCCGGACGCCTTTTACAACTGAAAACAAAAAAGTAATTATCAACCACAGTAAATAAAAAAGCCATGAAGAATTACTGTTTCGTATTCATTTGCCTTGTAACTTCTTTGCAGGCCTTTGCTCAAATACGCTCCGGAAGAAGTAATCCCATTAATGTAGATTATTCACCGATACCTCAGGAAGCTACCGTAGCTAAAAATCTGGGCATAAACAGTATGCCACGTTATCATGCATTAATCATCGGTGTTTCGGAATATCAGTTTGCTGGCCCTGATCTTCCCAATCTCGAAGAACCTGTGAAAGATGCCATCCGACTAAAGGAAGTTCTCTATAAAAAATATTTTTTTAATGAAGAAGACATTACCGTGCTCACAAATCCAACTCGCGAACAAATCATAAATGAACTTGACCGGCTGATAAATGTGGTGACAAGCCGGGATAACTTGCTCATATTTTATGCAGGACACGGTTATTACGATAAGAACAGCGATTTAGGATTCTGGCTCCCTTCCAATGCAAAATCCAGGTCGCGCGCAGATTGGATTGCCAATAGTACCATTAAAGATTACGTACGCGCAATCAATTCCAAACATACGTTGTTGATTACCGATGCCTGCTTTGCTGGCAGTATTTTTAAAACCCGAACGGTAAACACATTAGATCCCAGGAAGTTCTACGAGCTATATCGGGACAAGAGCCGGAAAGCCATTACCAGTGGCAACCTCTCGGAAGTTCCGGATAAAAGTTATTTTTTGGAATATCTCCTACGCGTGTTGGAAGAAAACGAACAAGATTATCTACCCGCTTCATCACTCTTTGCACGAATCTACGAACCGGTACTGAACAACAGCCCTACTGTTCCTCAGTTTGGGGTAATACAACAGGCAGGGGATGAAGGTGGTGACTTTATTCTAATCCGAAGAAAGGAAAATAAAGAAGCAGCCGGTGCCAGTCAGAAGTAGAATAATCTCCCGACATCCGGAAACCTCGAACTAAAAGTTCAGCCGTTTTGAAAACAACAAAAAACTATCGCTGGG
>JANWWN010000088.1 GCA_025055435.1 Cyclobacteriaceae bacterium
ACCAAAACACCTGTAAGGTAATTGATTTTTTTCTGATGAAAATCATGGCCGGGCCCCGTCGTAGTATGATAACTTACTAGCAAAAACTTATTCAGTTGAGCTCGTGTTCAGTCAGTACGGTAGAGTATCCGTTTTAATCAATCACAATTCAGCAGGATGGAACTTAATCAACAAATTCTCAGCGACATCATCGTTTACATGAAATATGCGCGGTATCTGCCTGAGTTGAAACGCAGGGAAACATGGGATGAAATATGCGACCGGTATCAGCATATGATGACAGAAAAATATCCGCAACTCAGCCTGCAGATCGCGGATACCATGCAATGGGTACGGCATAAAAAAGTTTTACCATCCATGCGGGCCATGCAGTTTGCCGGTCCGGCCATTGCGCGCAATCATTCGCGCATTTACAATTGCGCCTACCTGCCGGTTAACGATATACGCGCTTTTCCCGAAACCATGTTCCTGTTGCTGGGCGGAACAGGTGTTGGATATTCCGTGCAGCGCCATCACGTTGAACAACTTCCTCCCGTTAAAAAAGCAAAAAAGAAAAAACGCTTTCTGATTGGCGACAGCCTGGAAGGATGGGCCGATGCAATCAAGGTGTTACTAAAAGCCTATTTTGGCTTCAGCGAATACATGCCCGACTTTGATTACTCGGACATTCGGCCGAAAGGTGCACGGCTGGTTACCTCGGGCGGAAAGGCGCCCGGCCCCGAACCCCTGAAGCTGTGTATCGCCCATGTGCAGGCGTTGCTGGACAGAAAAAAGGAAGGCGAAAAACTAACACCGCTTGAATGTCATGACCTGATGTGCCACCTGGCCAATGCCGTGCTGGCGGGCGGCATCCGGAGGTCGGCCATGATTGCCCTTTTCACGTATGGAGACGAAGAAATGCTGACCTGCAAGTACGGCAACTGGTGGGAACTGAACGAACAACGCGGCCGCGCCAACAATTCGGTGGTGCTGATGCGCGACCGGATGACGAAAAAAGAATTTTTTGACCTCTGGAAAAAGATTGAGCTTTCGGGTTCGGGCGAACCCGGATTTTATTTCACCAACGACCCCAACTGGGGTACGAACCCCTGTTGCGAAATTGCTCTACGGCCTTTTCAGTTTTGCAATCTTACCGAGATCAATGTATCGGATGTGGATAACCAGGAAGAGCTGAACACGCGTGCACGCGCTGCAGCTTTCTTCGGCACCTTGCAGGCCGGTTTTACAAACTTTCACTACCTGCGCGAAATCTGGAAGACCACTACCGAGCAGGATGCGCTGATCGGCGTGGGCATGACCGGCATTGCCAGCGGAAAAGTGCTGAAGCTCGACCTGCGCGAAGCAGCCCAGGAGGTTAAAAAAGTAAACCTCGATACCTCAGCCGCCATCGGCATCCAGTTTGCCGCACGTACCACCACCATCAAACCTTCGGGCACTACATCCCTGGTGTTGGGCACCTCTTCCGGCATTCATGCCTGGCATAACGATTATTACATCCGGCGCATACGCATTGGCAAGAACGAAGCGCTGTACGACTACCTGCGCCTGAACCATCCGGAACTTCTGGAAGATGACCTGCTGAACAGCCGGCAGGCTATCATCTGCATACCGCAAAAAGCACCGGAAGGAAGCATTTTACGCACGGAGGACGTAATGGACCTGCTGAAACGCATTAAAAAATTCAATGAAGAATGGGTGCGTCCCGGATTCCGCCGCGGACAGAATGCCAACAATGTGTCTGCCACTGTTTCAATACGCGAGGGCGACTGGCAGCGCGTAGGCGAATGGATGTGGGAAAACAAAGCTTCGTATAATGGTTTAAGTGTTTTGCCGTATGATAGCGGCAACTACAAACAGGCACCCTTTGAAGACATTACACGTGAAAAATTTGAAGAAATGGAAAAGAGCCTGAAGGCCATCGACCTGCGCAATGTTCACGAAGCCGATGATGAAACCGAACACACGGCCGAGGCCGCCTGCGCTGGCGGAGCTTGTCAGATAAGCTGAGTCAGATTAAGTTTTTCCGTTCTCCATATAAAAATTAAAGCTCCATACATCAGGCCGGCAGGTTCTGGTTAACCGGTTGGCTGAAATTTTATTATCTTGACTTAAGTGATTAATTGACCCTTGCTGCAGCTAACCACATGAATAACGTTGACATCATCAGGACTTCCTGCAAGGTATTCGGACTTTACTTCATGGTATTGACGATAGTAAATCTTCGCGATCTGCTTTTTTACTTAACGGGCGTTACGTTCATACCTCGGAACAAGGATGAAATTATTATATTAGTTGGTGGTCAGATTTTGCAGGCTGTCTTTAATTCAATGGTCGCGTTTATTCTGATTACCAAATCAGACCGGATAACAGATAGATTGATAACCCAAAAGACAGGAGACTTGAAGTTAAATCTGACCAAAGCCGACTGGATTGAGTTAGCCATAATAATTATCAGTACGCTGACCCTAATTGATTCCGTTACAAAATTCATGACCAAAATGGTGAACTACGTTTATTTTAATGATTACGAAAAAGCTGAGCGGCAACTTTTTTGGACAGGGCAAAACAAGGCAGATGTTTTTTACCAGGTTTTCAAATTTATTACCGGATTGTTCTTTCTGTTAAATGCAAGGTATTTTTCAAAACGACTTACACAACATGGAGATAAGGCCGAAAAACGAATGGAGTAGATAGCCGGCAGGAGATACATCACATGGTATTAAGCGAACTTAAGTTGAACTTGATTGAGCGGTAAAGTTACCAGCAAGCGTAGAAAGATAAGATACAATCTAAAGACCTGATCTTAAACGAAAAAAAATAACTTTTCCTGCTGCACAAATGGTAAATGTGGTTTTTTATTAACACACAAACCAACCTTACGCAAAACTAAAAGCCTGTCCAGATTTTTCGGGAAGTCATTTTTTGACAATACACAATACACCAATGAATAATAACTTTACGAATAGATATTAATTTATCCATGCCCAACCAAAACCCCGAACAAGTAGCAAGAGACAACATTGACCGGCAGCTGACAGCCTGCGGTTGGATTGTTCAATCCAAATCAAATATCAACCT
>JANWWN010000089.1 GCA_025055435.1 Cyclobacteriaceae bacterium
CTGCGCTGGTGTTATATGCGGATTGCTGGGCACGTCCACTGAGTCGGTCAGGGTCTTCTCGGTGTTACGCACCACAGATCGCGGCAAAAAAAACAGAACAAAAATTAGTACTGTACCGATTACCAGTAAGAAAATGCGGTTTTTCGTCATGACCGATTAGCTCATGCTTCAGGCTTTATCTGCCAGTTGCTTTACCTTTTCGCTGGTTTTGATTTTGTTGACGAAAATCTTGGCGGGTTTAAAACTGGGAACAAAATGCTCATCGATTACCAAAGCCGTGTTGCGCGAAATATTGCGCGCAATTTTGCGCTTGCGCTTTTTATTAATGAAGCTGCCAAAACCGCGGATATAAATATTGTGTCCATTCGCCATGTTGTTTTTTACCACGGTAAAAAATGCCTCTATAGAAGCGGTAACATCGGCCTTGTCCACACCGGTTTTTTCGGCTATTTCGTTGATGATGTCTGCTTTGGTCACGACTGAAAAAGTTTAGGTTCGTTTTTTCGGGACGCCAAATTTAATTTGCGCCTCCTGAATTAAAAATGAATATTGAAAAAATTGATAATCAGGAGGATGGACAGGTTTTTTTTGCGGCAAGCGTGCGAAAATGGTACCTTAAAAACAAACGCAACCTGCCCTGGCGCCAAACCTCCGACCCGTACCACATCTGGTTATCTGAGGTTATTCTTCAGCAAACGCGGGTTCAGCAAGGTTTGCCTTATTATCAGAAATTTATTGAAGCTTTTCCAACTGTTAACCACCTGGCCGCTGCCAACACGCAAAAGATACTGCGCTTATGGCAGGGCCTGGGTTACTACACCCGTGCCCGAAACCTCCACGCCTGCGCCCGCCTGGTTGTTAAACAATTCGATGGCCGGTTTCCGCAGCAGTACGAACAACTCATAAAGTTACCGGGCATTGGCCCTTATACGGCCGCTGCCATCGCATCCATAGTCCATCACCAGGCAGTGGCCGTGGTTGATGGCAATGTTTACCGCGTGTTGGCTCGTTTTTTTGGAATTGAAACTCCGGTTGATTCCACAGCAGGTAAAAGGCAGTTTCATCAGCTGGCTAATGCACTTATTGACCCAAAGCATCCGGGCGATTACAATCAGGCCGTTATGGAGCTGGGGGCCCTGATTTGCACACCCAGGAACCCACGATGCACCGAGTGCCCGGTTCAGCAACGCTGTGTGGCTTACCTTGGAAAGACATGGAATAAACTGCCTGTTAAAAAACCAAAGACGGTTGTTGATTCACGATATCTTTACTATCTGGTTTTCCGGAACGGAGAAAAAATATATCTGAAAAAGCGCGCAAGCAGGGATATTTGGTATGGACTGTACGATTTTTATTGTATTGAAACAAAAAGGCCACAGCCCGTTAACAGGCTGTTGAAAAATCACGGAATCGAAAAGTCCGCAATCCGGCAGGTCAGTCCGTTATATTCCCATCAGCTTACCCACCGGAAAATCGTAGCACGCTTCATCGAAATAAACGATTTATCCAAAATACCAGGCGATGCCGGTTTGCGCATGTGTTCGCGCCGACAGGCCGAAAAATTACCCAAGCCGGTGCTTATCAACCGATATCTTGCCGACAGCGGCTTTTTATAGTTGAGCGAGATTGGCTAATTTTGTTGAACTTGCAGGAAGAGGTTACATGCATAGATTCTTCAGAAATTCTCAGTTTTATGTCAGGAGTTAATAAAGTTATTCTTATCGGTCGCCTGGGCAAGGACCCTGAAGTGCGCAGTCTGGAAAGCGGCGTAATGGTGGCGAATTTTACGATAGCCACTTCAGAGGTTTACCGCGACCGCAATACCGGTGAACGTAAGGAAACCACCGAATCGCATAACATCGTTTTGTGGCGCAACCTTGCTGAAATTGCTCAAAAGTACCTTCATAAAGGTGATATCGTGTACATGGAAGGCAAGTTGCGAAATCGTTCATGGGAAAAAGATGGAATTACTCGATACACCACTGAAATAGTTGCCGATAACATGGCCATGCTTTCTGCAAGCATTAGCCCCATTGGTGTAGATGAACAATCTACGAATAATAACAGCTCGTCACATGAAGGCATTTCACCAGCGACGGATATAGGCATAGCAGAAAATATTAATAAAGTAATACTTATAGGTCGATTGGGTAAAGATCCTGAGATACGCAGCTTGGAAAGAGGTGTAATGGTGGCCAATTTTA
>JANWWN010000008.1 GCA_025055435.1 Cyclobacteriaceae bacterium
TTGTCTTCAAAAAAAAGATAATGGGCCCGAAGCGGAAGTACCAGATGTGAGGTGTGGTAGGAGATAATTTTAAATTTTGATCGTTTAATCCGGCGCAGCAGGTTTGGCAGCAACAGGTAATTAACATAGGGTTGTCCTTCAGTGTAAGGTTTTCCGATTGCTTTCCGGTAAATACACCACAGGCCGAAAAAATTAAAGTAGTTCGGACAGGTAAGGTAGAGAATGCCTCCCGGCTTCAATACGCGATAAAGTTCATGAAGTGCCTTTTGAGGTTGAGGAACATGCTCAATGGTTTCGCAGGAAATAATCCTGTCAAACGTATTGTCGGCAAACGACAGCGCCTGTATATCTTCTTTTTGCCAGAAAATATTTTTGTGATGAGGAAACCGCTTTTTTGCAATTTCAAGTGCCTGAGCAGAGTAATCACAGGCGTAAATTTTCTCCGGTGGCTGAGGTAAGCCGGCTATGTAAGCGGAAAGGCCGCCACGCCCGCATCCTATTTCAAGGAGCAACATGCCTCCGGGATTATCGCGGTTGATTTGTTTTTTTATAAACCGGTGCCAGGCCGAATCGGTGTCTTCATCCGAAGCATATTGATCATGCCACCGATCATAGGCTATATCATTACTTTTAATTTCCATCTCCATCAATGATCACGCGTTTAAAATGACTCGGATCCACACTTCCCAGTCCTTCAGTAACTGTTTTCTTTCGGCTATGCCTTAAGCGATAAATTTGTGCACGGATAAAATCGGAAACCATGGTTTTAAAGAACCGTTTTTGCCGTGAGGCGTAAATATGTTCGAACATTGTACAAATGTAATTCACATCTTACGATTAGCAAGGCAGATAAATAACTGAACTTGCGGACAAAGTGCGCAATCCGTTGTTTCTAATAACTTTGCGCTTCAAAACGAAAATAAACTTTGAAAAAATCTTTAGTAACCTGCCGCTCTAAGTTCGTGGTTGTTTTCAATAAAAAAGGCTTGTTGAGCATCTCGTTTTCAATTTGTCAATCCTCCCGTCATGTTGTCGCACAAAAACCTTAAGGTGGTTTTTCTTTCTCCCTATCCGGCCGATACGGCTCCGGGACAACGGTTTCGATACGAGCAGTACCTTGACCTTCTGCAAAAAAAAGGTTACACCATAAGGTATTACTCTTTTCTTACTCACAACCATTACCGTCATTTTTATGATGCATCCGCTCCATATAAGCTCCTGGTCTTGCTCATCGGTTTTCTACGTACCATTATTCATTTTGTACAGTGCCTGAAGGCTGATTTTGTATTTATCTACCGCGAAGTTACACTGGGCGGTCCTCCTGTTTTTGAATTTTTATTAGCCAAAGTATTGCGTAAAAAAATCATTTATGATTTTGATGATGCCATCTGGCTTACCGACAACCTACACGAAAGCCGGCCGGAGCGCTGGCTGCGGTGGCGTTCGAAAGTAAAATCCATTTGCCGTTGGAGTTACCGTGTAAGCTGCGGTAACGCTTATCTGGCTGCTTATGCCCGGCAGTTCAATGGTTCTGTTATCGTAAATCCAACCACCATTGACACGATAAATCTCCACAACCCGGAGTTAGTAAAGACGAATAGAAATAATGAAAAGATTGTGATTGGCTGGACAGGCTCACACTCTACCCTGAAATATCTGGATTTGCTGGTTCCGGTTTTTCAGGAACTGGAAAAAGAGTTTCCGCAACTGCATTTTCTGGTTATCGCCAACCGCAACCCCGGCCTGCCTTTACAACGCTGCAGCTTTGTACCCTGGAATAAGAAAACTGAGGCAGAGGACCTGGCCCGAATGGATATTGGTGTTATGCCCCTGCCCGATGACGAATGGACACGCGGCAAGTGCGGATTTAAGGCATTGCAATACATGGCCATGGAAATACCTTGTGTGGCCTCTCCCGTTGGTGTAAACACCGAAATAATTCAGCACGGTAAAAACGGCTTTCTTGCTTCCACTGCCGATGAGTGGAAAGCCTGTTTAAAAGCCCTGATTACCGATGCGTTGCTTCGGAAAAAAATCGGAAAGGCAGGCAGGGAACAGGTTATTCAGCGCTACTCGGTCGAATCCAACACTGCTTTATTTCTTTCTTTGTTTGCGTAGTGGTAAATATGAATGAGAGCCAGTAAGTAAAAAGGTATTAAAGGTATTTTATAACGGGCCAGTGTTCCGAAGTTGAACGTGCTTACCCCCACGGCAAAAGCAAACGTAATACTGAACACCAGGCAGAACAGCACAGTCGGGTTTTTCAGGGCCCGGAAAAAATTTATACCACATTTAAAAATCATCCCCAGCGTAAGGATGAACAAAGCAAAGCTCTCTAAAGCTGACAAGAGCATAAGCGGATTCCTTACTTCCCATAGGTAAGGACGAAAAAGACTGACATTTACGGCCTGTGGGAATTTGCTGATCAGGTTACCAAATGTTCCGTCCAGTTCGCCGAGGGTATAGGTGCTACCCGCATCTTTTCCGGTATAAAAACCAATATCGTATGCTGTTATCTGAGCCGTAATAGCTATTCTGTCGAGGGAGTAGCGCGGATCATCTTTACCAATCAACACCACCGCATAATAACCCGAAACAAGAAGTCCTGCACTGATTACAGGTACCAACATGATTTTCAACACAGCCGAACGGATCATCGCCAGCCGGCTGGCATACATCCAGAGCAACAATGCGGGCAAGTAACACAACAGAATATAAATTTTAACCGAGTAAATTATCCATGCAGAAAAAAGAAGCAATACAATTTTTCCTAACCTGACTTTTTTTTCTATAAGCACCGTGTAGGCCGCATGGGTAAGCAGGCCGAGCGCACCCAGTGTGAGCGTATCTTTTAAAATACCCGACCCCCAGAAAATTACCGATGGGATAAACAAAATGGCCAGGGCCAGCCAGCCATGCGCCTGTGGCATTGTCCGGTAAAAGGTTAAATACATCAGCCAGCAACCGAAAAAACTAAACCACGAAAACAAAACAGCCGTGGCGCTATAGGTAGAAAAAGTGAATAAATCGAGTATCGCTGCCGTGCGAACCACGAAAAACGATGACGGGTCGGTATAAAAAGGTATTCGCGAGGCATATTGTGCAGCTCCGGGAATATATTCTCCGGATGACCACAATAACCGCCAGCCTGTTTCGGGCGATTTGGTGAACGCCTCCCAGATTACGCGGCTGCCGTGGGTATGAAAATTAAATGTATCTCCTCCATCGTAATAATACTGATACAACAAACCCAATGCTATCGCACCTGCTATTTTTAAACCGAGTGCAGGAAAATAATATCGAAAGGTTACTTCATCTGTTAATCGTCTCCGAAACAAATAGGACACGGCATAAACCATGATGATTACAAGAGGTGTAACAACCAGGTCGCGGATGTCCATGTAAAAATTCTTTTCAGTAAAGGTAAATGCTTTGCAGAAATATTCTTGTTAATAAAAAATCAGTCCAGGGTTGATTAGTCCATGGTTGATCGGTTTGTCAGTCCATGGTTGATTGGTCCATGGTTGATCGGTTGATTGGTCCATGCATGCTCAGACTATTAAACTATGGACTGTTAAACTATGGACTGTTAAACTATGGACTATTAAACTATGGTCAATTAAACTATGGTCAGTTAAACCATGGACTATCCAACCATGAACCATTCAATCTTTCTTATCCAGGTTTTTTAATCTTCGTTTGGCTTCTTTGAAGGCTTCGTCTTTGCGGCCGGCTTTTTTGCGCACCTGGGTAAAGTATTTTTTTGCTTCGGTTTTGTTGCCCTGATATTCGGCAATTTCGCCCAGCGCTATCAGCGAATAAAGATAGTATCCCGAATCCTCCATGTCCAGTTTTTCGGCATAGTCCACACACAGTTGATAATATTTGCGTGCTTCATCCAGTTGTCTGCGCGATTCATAAATCTGACCTAAAAAAAATGCAGCGTATCTTCCGGTATTTATTTCATAGCCGGTCATGCCGCTGTCAATCCGCGCAAGAATTTGTTTTGAAACTATTTCGGCCAGGGCAAATCTTCCAGTTGCATACAACATGCGGGCATAGTACCGGTGAAAAAACGGGTTGTCCGGATAAGTCTGATAGAGGTATTCGCTGATCTGAAATGCTCTAAGGTTATCATTTTCATAGTTATTCAAAATACGCATAAGCCATACCATGGCTTCGGTGCGGGTATAGAATGCGTTATACGATACTTCTTTTAATTGCTGAAGGCCGAGTTTTTTGTCGCCTTTTGGAAAAAACCACAGTAATGGTTTTAAGGCCGGATAATTTTCAGGAACCCAAACTGAAAAGTAATTGTATAACGCATCACCAAACAGCAGCTCGGGACTTAAATGCTGGCTTTGCTTACAAACTTCCAGGTAGTCCAGCGCATTTTTTCCGGCAACAGCGGCCTTGCGCCATTGCTTTCGGTACTCATCGGAATAGAGGCGCCCTTTAAATCCGTAGGCTGCCGCCAGAAAAAACGCAGCCTCTACTTTATGTTGCGGATATTTTTTGTACAGGTTCTCCGCTACCATAATGGTGCTATCCATGTAAGCCAGAAAAATCTCGTCATACTGTTCATTTTTTGTATTGGGCATAATCTTCCACCACTCAATCAAACCCATCAGAAAATACGGCATCGGATGCCAGCGGTATTTATACCGAAGGTAACGAAACTGATTTTCGGCCTTGTCGAACTTAAAGTTATACAGATCATTTAAAGCTTGTGTACATTCCAGCTGAATGGCCAAGTCGGATAATAAAATGATGGTTGTATCTTTTTTCTGAAGCATTTGTGCCCGTAGAGACGGGCTGACGACAGATATCAGCACGACAAGCCATGGGATAAAAAACTGCAGCCCTATTTTACCTTTACCTTCCACCATGAAGTTGAACCACGAAACTAACGCATTATTTACGGCCGACAAGCGCCTTTTGTTCCTGCTGCTGTGCCTTTGTTCCTTTGTTTTGTTGTTCGCAAGGCAGTCTTTTATTGAAAGTCAGACGGCCGCATTTGAATTTTTACAGGACCGGCCGGAGGGTTTTGTCTTACGTTTGGTTCAGGGCCTGCAATGGCTGGGCGTACCGATAATTTACCTGTGGAAGCTCACCGTTATTGCCTTTCTGCTGTGGGTAGGATGTTTTACGTTTGGCTACCGGGTGACTTACAGCCAATGCTGGTCGGTGGCGCTGGGAGCTGAATTTGTTTTTCTGATACCGGATTTAATTAAGGTGCTTTGGTTTTTCTTTTTCGTACCCGATCCCGGTTATGCCGAAATCGGCTCGTTCTATCCGTTGTCGTTGTTATCTTTTTTCGATTACCATGAAATAGACCGCAAGTGGGCCTACCCGCTGCGTGCGCTCAATGCATTTGAAATTTTTTACTGGTTTATTCTTACCAAGGGTTTGCGACTCTACACCCGACAGTCATTATCTGCAACGTGGCGCGTTACAGCTTTTTTCTACGTTTCCATATTTCTGGCATGGCTCGCGTTTTATGTAGTCGTCTATAAATAACTGCCCCGGGTGTATCGGCTTTATTGCGTATTTTCGCCCCTTTGTCGGACGAACAGCTATGAATTTTCAGAAGATCAACAACATCACCGGATGGGTCATTTTCACCATAGCACTTGCTGCTTACTGGACTACCATGGAAGAAACCGCAAGCTATTGGGACTGCGGAGAGTTTATTGCGGTTTCCTATAAACTACAGGTACCTCATCCGCCGGGTGCACCGTTATTCCTGTTGCTGGGCCGCATCTTTTCATTCCTTTCACTTGGCGATGTTACCCGTGTTGCCTACTGGATTAACTTTCTTAGCGTGCTGGCGGGTGCCTTTGCCTCGCTGTTTACCTTTTGGTCCATCACCCTGTTCGGCCGTAAGCTGCTTCAGCTTAAAGACCACGAATTACCCGCCGATAAAATTTGGTTACTGATGGGAGCAGGTGCGGTAGGTGCTCTGGCCATGACCTTTGCCGATTCCATCTGGTTCTCCGCTGTCGAAGCCGAGGTGTATTCCATGTCCATGTTTTTCACGGCTTTTGTGGTATGGGCCATGTTAAAATGGGATGCCATGGAAGATGAAGCCCAGGCCAACCGCTGGATTTTACTGATATCCTATGCCATGGGTTTATCCATCGGGGTACACCTGCTGAACCTGGTTACATTGCCTGCACTCGGTTTAATTTTTTATTTCAAAAAATATCAGCCCACCCGTTGGGGTATTATTGCCACACTGGCCATCAGCGGTTTGCTCATCATTTTTATAAACGACTTCATCATCCCCGGCCTTCCCGGCCTTGCCGGAAGCTTTGAAGTGTATTTTGTTAATTCACTCGGACTGCCTTTTGGCTCCGGTGCTTTATTTTTCAGTTTGCTCATCATTGCCGCGCTGGTTTATGGTATCGTGTACAGTCAGCGTAAAGGAAAAGCCATACTCAACACCTTTTTACTGTCAACAACCTTTATACTTATCGGCTACACCTCGTATGCCATTATTGTTATCCGCAGCAACTACAATCCGCCTATTGATGAGAACGATCCGAGTGATGTAATGAGTTTTGTAAGCTACCTGAAGCGCGAACAATACGGAAGCCGGCCGTTATTGTATGGCCCCTACTTCACGGCCGAAATTGTTGACGTGAAAGAAGGAGCGCCTATTTATAAAAAGGGAAAAGACCGCTATGAAATAGTTGACCGTAAACGCGATTACGTGTACGACCCCAAGCAGATGACCATCTTGCCGCGCATTTACAGCAACATGGAAAACCACGCCTCCATTTACCGCAGCAAGCTCGGCCTGCGCGAAGGTGAGAAACCTACTTTTGCCGACAACCTGAAGTTTATGTTTAATCATCAGATCGCCTGGATGTACATACGCTATTTTATGTGGAATTTTGCCGGGCGTGAAGGCGATGAAATTGGCGATGACTGGCTCGGACCTACTCAATGGTTTGAAAAAGTTCCCTACCTGATTTCGTACAACAAGGCCCGCAACAACTTCTTCATGATTCCCTTCGTGCTGGGCTTTTTCGGTTTGTATTATCAGATGATTAAAGACCCGAAGAATGCTGCCGTGGTAGGATTACTGTTTATCCTCACAGGGGTTGCGCTTGTTATTTATTTGAACTCACCGCCTACCGAGCCGCGCGAACGCGACTACATCTATGCCGGCTCATACTATGCATTTGCTTTCTGGATTGGTTTGGCGGTTATCGGCATTGCAGCCAGCATTGAAAAATTCATCCGCAACGGCAAAGTAGCCGCAATTGTTGCCACACTTATTGGTCTTTCAGCACCCGGGATTATGGCTGCCGAAGGATGGGATGACCACAACCGTTCCGACCGCTGGTTTTCCGTTGACTCAGCCGTAAACTACCTGGAATCGTGTGCTCCGAATGCCATTTTGTTTACCGGAGGCGATAACGACACATTCCCGTTGTGGTATGCGCAGGAAGTGGAAGGCATTCGCACCGACATGCGCGTGGTGGTGCTGAGCTACTACAACACCGATTGGTACATTGAGCAAAGCATGCGTAAACACTATGCATCCGAACCCTTTCCCTACACGCTTACCGCTGAACACTACCGTCAGGGTGGACCCAACGAAGCACTGGTTTATTTCGATGCAGGCATCAGGAGCATTGACCTGGCTCAGTACATCGACCTGTTGAAGAAGAAAAGCCCCAGCCTGCTGCACCCGTACTACCCCAATACTAACATGGTGCCCGCTAAAGAACTGGTGCTAAAGGTGGATACCGCGGGGGTAAAGGCCATGGGCATCATACCTAAAGAATTTGAAAAATATCTTGTACCCGAAATGAGACTGCGCCTGCGCAAAAACTCATTGATGAAACAGGATCTTGCCCTGCTCGACCTGATGCTCACCAACAAATGGGAACGCCCCCTGTACGTAAACAACACTTCACTCGAACAATTTAATATCGACCTGAAGCCTTTTGTGGTGAGCGAAGGTAACGCCTTCCGTATTCTGCCTATTCAAAACCCTTCACCGGAAACCCGCTTTGTAAACACCGAAATTGCTTACAACAATATCATGAATAAATTCCGGTTCCGCGGATTGGATAATGCCCGGGTTTTCTATAGTGTGGATTACCGGAACTTCGTGCAAAATCATCGCAGCACCTTTAATGATGTAGCCGAGGCCCTGTTGTTGAAAGGAGATACGGCACGTGCCCGCGAAGTGCTGCTACGCAGCATTGAAGTGATGCCCGACAAAAGTATCCCTTATGATTTTACCCAAGCCCTTGGCCTGCAGTACTGGTTTGAAGTGGGCGAAAAAGAAAAAGGAATTGAAATTGCCCGGATACTGGGCGACCGCACCGAAGAAATGGCCAACTACATGATTAGTAAAGGTTTAATTAACCGCGACCTGTACAACCACATTGCCGTGCTGGGCACCATTCAAAATGTGTTGTATGAATATGGCGAAGATGAACTGGCCCAGCGTTACGAGCAGGCCTATCAGAAACTTTCGGAGCAGGTACCTGTGCGTTTTCGCTAAGCGGATTTCTTACGCGCAATCACAAACAAATCCAAGGCATCATCAGCCCGGTCGGTAAGCAGGTAATCTTCGTGGGTAATGGAATCGGCTAACTGATGGTTACGGTTGCGCAATCTGTTTCGGTTTATTCGATTAAGTATTTCATAGGGCAACCGAAGCATCCAGCCCGGCAACCGGTGCTGCAGGTTCAGCACGTCCCATCGCATAATCCGTTCAACGGCCATGCGGTTTTGTTCGTAGTAGGCCATCACCTTGTCGTTACCGGCTATGCCTTTTATCTCAACTTCGTTGAAAAAATGTGACGTGAGGTTTTCCAGTTCGTCGGCCAGGTATTCGCGAACATGCCAGGGATTTCGCGACAGCGATTTCTTGCGGTTTGGTGTGGTAAGCAGTGCCACACCTCCGGGCTTCAGCACGCGATGAATTTCCTGTAAAAAGAAACGGTCATCCCGAATATGCTCAATCACCTGAAAACTCAGCACCACATCAAATAAATTGTCTTCAATGCCGGTAAACGGAGGAAAATTCATCGCTAAAAAACGGGCCTGTGGATATTTGTCACTCAGCCGGTCAATGGCCGGTTTCAGTTTATCAACAGCCATGAAATGCGAAACTGCCGGAAGCAGCAAATCAATACCTCGGCCTTCACCACAGCCAACCTCCAGCACATTGTCTTCTTTATTCAGGTACGATAGCGCTAATACATAAGCTTTAAATAAGCGCTGATGCAACGGATTGTCGGATGGTAACGTATCGGAGGTTACTTCGGTGGTATAAATTTTGCGCAACATAAACGCACAAAAATAGACGAAGCCACCCTAAATGTCAGATGAATACGTTATTTTAAACCGATGATTATCCGTTGTGCATTTTTGTTATTCAGTCTCATCTTAAGTTTTGCAGTTTCAGGACAGACGCTGCGCGACAATAACTTCAGCAATATCTATAACCCCGATGAATTGTTTTCGGTGAGCACCATCTGCTATCACGATAATGGCAAACTCTTTTTTTACTTTACTTTTTCGCTTCGCGGCCAGCGTAACATCAATGAGTTTAGCTTTCAGGCCGAGGTGCGCGAAGACCTGAGTTCCCGGGAAGGAAGCCCGCTTCCCGAACCCGAATGGCTGACAATCAGCGAAACAGTAAAATCCGGAAAAATTGCGCTGCCGGCCGAAACAGGCGGCATGCTGGTTGTGCTTAAAATCATCATGGCTTCCGCGCGAAGACCGTGGTTTTTTTTCACCGAGATTCCGAAAGGAAAAGCTTTTGCCCTGCTTAAAAACAACATACCGGTAACCGGAAAATACATCACCACCGGTGAAGCTGTAACTTGTTCAGGATTTGAACCGGATAAGCCCTTGATCATCTCCCTGTATGAAGATGATTTCCCGGCTGCGCTTCCGCCCTTTGCTACAGCACAGGCACGTGTTACACCGGTTTTAAAACCATCGGCTGTACTGGTGCATCAACCCGATCGCCCGCTCTCTTTTCAAAAAAAAGCACTGGTACTCATTCAGCAGGACACAACCTCAGCAGAAGGTATAGCCTTTCGGGTAGAAGAAGATTATCCACGGCTGGCTACTATTTCTTCGCTTACCGGACCGATGATTTACGTATGCGAAAAAAAGGAAATGGATAAGTTGCGGAGTGCCGCCGGAAATAAAAGCGCATTCGATAAAGTGATTCTGGATATTGTCGGTAATACCGAGCGTGCCCGCATTTTCATGCGCAGTTACTTCCAACGGGTGGAGCAGGCCAACCGAATGTTTACTTCATATAAGGAAGGATGGAAAACCGACCGGGGCATGATATACATCATATTTGGTCCGCCTGAAGAAGTTTATCTGCTGGGCAACCGCGAAATCTGGGAATACACCAACGCTAATTTTAAAGGACGATTTACCTTTACCCGTTCGGCCACGCTGTTTGACCCAAAAAATTATGTTTTGATTCGCGAGGCCAACATGCGTGACAATTGGTACAACATGGTAGATTTATGGCGCAAGGCCCGTTTCTGAAATACTTACCTTTGCCAAATGGGTAAACCCGGTCTGATTTACGGCACGCGCGCAGTAACCGAAGCCATACTGGCCGGTAAAACACTGGAGCGCGTTTATATTCAACAAGGCATAAGAAATGAGCTGGTTCGCGACCTGATTCGCCTGTTGCGCGAAAAGCACATTCCTTTTTCGCAAGTTCCTGCAGAAAAACTCGGTCGGCTTACCGGCAAGAATCATCAGGGCGTTGCCGGTTATCTTTCTTCGGTTGATTACGCTTCGCTTAGTAATATCGTTCAGCAGGCTTTTGAAGAAGGACGACAGCCGCTCATTGTTATACTCGACCGCATTACCGATGTACGCAACCTGGGCGGCATAGCCCGTACGGCAGAGTGCCTCGGAGCCGACGCACTGGTAGTACCCGAAAAAGGAAGTGCTCCGATATCCGCCGATGCCGTAAAAACCTCAGCTGGCGCCTTGCACCACCTGCCGGTTTGCCGCGAAAAAAATCTGAAGCAAACGGTGCAATTGCTAAAAGATACCGGGCTGACGGTGGTGGCCTGCACTGAAAAAGCATCGAAAAAAATTTTTGAAACAGACCTGAACCGACCCCTGGCTTTGATTTTCGGTTCGGAAGAAGACGGCATTTCAACGGAGCTGTTGCGCACGGCTGATGATCTGATTAAAATTCCTATGACCGGAAAAATTCAATCGCTGAATGTATCGGTAGCTGCCGGTATGGTGCTTTATGAAGTTATGCGTCAACGGCAGAGTGCGTAATCATAAATAATCGTTTCCGTTTTTCAGCGCCTTGACGTCGTTTACAAACTGACGGAACAAATCTTCGCGATCTTTCTCACAAACAATAATCACATTGCCGAATTCGCCTACCAGATAACCGTTTAGTCCATGTGCCACCAGCAGTTTTTCCGGCGAAGAGGTTTTGAATATGCAGTTTCGCGATTCATAAGCCAGTACACGGCCGGTAATGAGGTTGTTTTCCTTATCTTTTGCTGACACATCGTGTATGCTTCCCCATGAACCCAGGTCGGACCAGGTAAACGAAGCCGGCACCACATACACATTGGTAGCTTTTTCCATAACACCGTAATCAATGGATATGCTTTTGCATTGTGCGTAAGCCTGTTCTACTGCTTTTCGTTCGTCGGGCGTACCAAAACTGTGTGCGCATTCCTCGAACACTTCGGCCATTTCGGGTAAATGTTCTTTTAGTGCCTGAATGATGGCTTGTACACCCCAGATGAATATACCGGAGTTCCATACAAAGTCTCCGCTCTCCAGAAACTTCTTCGCTAAGGTCAACTGCGGCTTTTCGGTAAAAGTCTTTACTTTTTTAAGATATGACTTATCAGGATGGTACTGAATGTACCCGTAGCCGGTTTCAGGCCGGTTAGGTGTTATACCTAACGTGATGAGTTTATCCTGATCACGCGCATATTCAACAGCGCGTATTATCGTTTTCTCAAACTCTTTCTCATTAAGTATCAGGTGGTCGGCCGGGCTAACCACCAACACGGCATCGTTGCTAAGTTGGGCTATGCGGTAGCTGGCATAAGCAATACATGCAGCTGTATTTTTACGCATGGGCTCAGCCAATATCTGCGATGCAGGTAATTGCGGCAATTGTTCGCGCACCAGGTGAACATGTTCTTCGTGCGTGACCACATAAATCTTATCGGGGGCACAAACGGGTAAAAAGCGCTCATAGGTAGCCTGAAGCAATGTTTTGCCCATGCCCAAGACATCCAAAAACTGTTTAGGCTGGCGATTTCGGCTATAGGGCCAAAAGCGTACACCCACGCCTCCGGCCATTAGCACCACATAGGGTTTCTTATTCATGTCAGGAATTTTGCGGTGTGTATAATGTAACTCTGCAACATGTATTGCAGCATCAGGCAATACCTTCTTTTAACAAATCATGCAGGTGAATAAACCCTGCTATGTGTTCTCCATTCATAACTACCAGTTGGGTAATATTATTTTCCTGCATCTGCTGTAAAGCTTTTACGGCAAATTCATCGTGTTGAATGGTCTTGGGGTTTCGCGTCATGATGTCGCGGGCCTTCAATGCCGATAAATCCGGATTTTTTTCCAGCATTCTGCGCAGGTCGCCATCGGTAATTATGCCTAACAGTTTTTTATCGCTATCGGCAACAGCCGTACAGCCCAGTCGTTTGGATGAAATTTCCACAATTACTTCTTTCAGTGAAGCATCCGGGTGTACCACCGGTAAGGCATTGTGCACCGAAATATCCGAAACTTTAAGGTAAAGTTGTTTACCGAGCGAGCCGCCCGGATGAAAGTTGGCAAAGTCGGCCGGAGTGAAATTGCGCAAATGCACCAGGCAAACCGCCAACGCATCGCCCATGGCCAGATGTGCCGTTGTACTTGTGGTTGGAGCGAGGTTATTCGGACAAGCCTCCTTATCGATGGTGGCATTCAGGACAAAGTCAGCCTGACGGGCCAGGTAACTGTCGGTATTACTTACCAGTGCAACCAGCATCGCGCCCCTTCTTTTCAGCAGCGGCACAAGCACTTTAATCTCAGGAGTATTACCGCTCTTGGAAATACAGATAACAATGTCATCCGGCTGCACCATACCCAAATCGCCATGAATCGCATCGGCCGCGTGCATAAAAAGTGCCGGTGTTCCGGTTGAGTTCAAAGTGGCCACAATTTTATTTGCAATGATTGCACTTTTGCCAACGCCTGTTACGACAACTCTGCCTTTCGCAGAATAAATCGCCTGAACGCACGCTTCAAAATCATCGTTTATGTAATTCGTTAACCGTTCAATGGCTTTCGATTCATTAATTAAAACTTCGCGTGCAATGTTTTGTATATTTTTTACTATATTCAATGCCCTTTCCGAATTAGTTTTGTTGTTAGCAAAGATAAAAGATTAAACTAACCCACGTTAGGTTATGATAGTGGCTGAAGAGAAAGATGTTTTAAAACTTAAACTCAAGGAAGTTTTCGGTTACAGCAATTTCCGCGGTAATCAGGAAGCCATAATTCGCAATGTGCTGGAAGGGAAAAATACGTTCGTCATCATGCCCACCGGAGCCGGTAAGTCGTTGTGCTATCAGCTTCCGGCAATTATCATGGATGGCCTTGCGGTAGTGATTTCTCCGCTCATCGCATTAATGAAAAATCAGGTTGATCAGCTGAACGCCTACGGCATCAACGCACGATTTCTGAACTCCACGCTTTCGAAAGGTGAGATAACCCGCTTGAAAAAAGACTGCATCAGCGGCAATGTAAAGTTGCTGTACGTAGCGCCTGAATCGCTTAACAAGGAAGAAAACATCGAGTTCCTTAAAAAGGTGAAAGTTTCCTTCGTTGCTATTGACGAAGCTCACTGTATTTCCGAGTGGGGCCACGACTTCCGGCCGGAGTACAGGAAAATAAAATCCATGATTCAGCACCTGGGTAACCTGCCCATCATCGCGCTAACCGCAACAGCCACACCCAAGGTACAGCTTGATATCCAGAAAAACCTTCAGATGGAAGATGCCGACATCTTCATCTCATCGTTTAACCGCAAGAATCTGTATTACGAAGTACGTCCGAAAAAAGAAACGAAAAAGCAGCTTATAAAATTTTTGCGCGACAACAAGGGCAAATCGGGAATTGTGTACTGCCTGAGCCGCAAAAAAGTTGAAGAAATTGCTAACCTGCTTACCGTAAACGGATTTAAAGCTGCGCCCTATCACGCCGGCCTCGATGCCGATGTACGCGAGAAAAACCAGGATGCCTTCCTGAACGAAGAAATTGACATAATCGTAGCCACGATTGCCTTCGGAATGGGAATTGATAAACCCGATGTTCGGTTTGTGGTACATTACGATGTACCCAAGTCGCTCGAAGGTTATTATCAGGAAACCGGACGCGCCGGCCGCGACGGTCTGGAAGGACATTGCCTGATGTTCTACAGCCACAACGACCTGAACAAACTTGAAAAGTTCAATAAAGACAAATCTGTTCAGGAGCGCGAAAACGCACGCATCCTGTTACAGGAAATGGAGTATTATGCCGAGTCGCCCGTATGCCGCAGACGTCAGCTGCTTCATTACTTTGGTGAAGAGTTCAAGGAAGACAACTGCGGCATGTGCGATAACTGTGTACACCCGCGCGAACGGTTTGACGGAACCTCGTATGTTAAAACCGTACTGCAGGCTGTTAAGCAAACCAACGAGCGCTTCGGCCTCAATCACCTGGTCAACGTTATCCGTGGTATTGAAGATGAATATGTAAAAAGCTACGCCCACTTCGACCTGCCCGTTTTCGGAACCGGCAGCGATGAAGAGGCGGATTTCTGGAAATCGGTTATTCGTCAGGCACTTATCTACCAATACCTGGAAAAAGATATCGAAAACATCGGTGTGCTTAAGTTAACACCGAAAGGAGAGGCATTCCTTAAAAAGCCGCACCCCATTGAGCTGGCACGCGATCATGACTTTACTACCGACCTGGATGAGGAGGAAGAATCATCCGATCGCGTACCCATGAACACCAAGGCGTACGATGATAAACTCTTTGAGATGCTCAAAGACCTTCGCAAAAAAATCGCACGCGAAAAAAATCTTCCTCCTTATGTAATCTTCCAGGACCCTTCACTGGAAGAAATGGCCACCACCTATCCCACCACCAAAGAGGAACTCGCCCAGGTAAACGGCGTGGGTATGGGTAAAGTGAACAAGTTTGGCAAAGAGTTTCTGGAAGTGATTCAGAAATATGTAGAGGAAAACGACATCGAAACCGCAACGGAAGTGGTGGTGAAATCCTCGGTAAACAAATCAAAAACCAAGATCTTCATCATTCAGCAAATTGATAAGAAGGTTGACC
Organism: Cyclobacteriaceae bacterium; assembly: GCA_025055435.1. Lineage (GTDB taxonomy): Bacteria > Bacteroidota > Bacteroidia > Cytophagales > Cyclobacteriaceae > UBA2336. The sequence continues at coordinate 15,394 of JANWWN010000008.1, forward strand.
TGGAAGAGATTGCCGAAATGGCCAATCTTTCTTTTGACGAACTGCTTACCGAAATAGAAAACATCACCAACTCAGGAACCAAGCTGAACCTGGATTACTACATCGATCAGGTGCTCGATCCGCAAAAGCAGGAAGACATCCACGATTATTTCATGCAGGCCGAAACCGACAGCCTGGAGGAAGCCCTGCAGGACGAAAGTCTGGCCGAATACACCGAAGAAGAAATCCGGCTGGCCCGTATTCAGTTCATGAGTAAATACGCACACTAACCGCGCCTGCGTCCGTTTATTTTGACGGGCGCATGGCTTTGTTCATCTTTGGGTTTTTTAACCGTCACGATGAACATCTTACTCGTTGGCAGCGGAGGCCGTGAACATGCACTGGCCTGGAAAATCAGGCAGAGCAGTCGTTGTCGTCAACTGTACATTGCACCAGGTAATGCCGGCACAGCACGCGAAGGGATCAATGTCTCCATTCCGGCCGATGACTTTCCGGCCTTAGCCGATTTTTGTCTGAAAGAACAAATTCAGCTTGTCGTAGTCGGGCCCGAAGCACCACTGGTTGCCGGTCTTCGCGATTACTTTGAGCAACGTACCGACACACAACACATTGCCATAGTAGGACCGGGTAAAGCCGGTGCCCGGCTGGAGGGCAGTAAAAATTTTTCGAAAGCCTTTATGCTTCGTCATCATATACCCACAGCCCGAGCCCGTACTTTCTCTTCAAGCCAGCTCAATGAAGCCCTCGCTTACCTGGATGAAATTCCATCTCCGTATGTTATTAAAGCCGATGGACTTGCAGCAGGCAAAGGCGTTATCATTACTTCCGACAAGCGTGAAGCCTCCCACGAACTAACGCTCATGCTGAGTGGTGAAAAATTCGGCAACGCCGGCACCACCGTGCTCATTGAAGAACATCTGTCCGGCATCGAACTTTCCGTATTCATTCTGACCGATGGCACCGGTTATGTTATACTTCCGGAAGCAAAAGACTATAAACGCATAGGCGATGGCGACACCGGACCCAACACCGGAGGCATGGGCGCAGTTTCGCCCGTACCTTTTGCTGATACCGTGTTCATGAAAAAAGTAGAAGAACGCATCATTCTACCAACCCTGCGCGGCCTACAATCGGAAAATATTTCATACCGTGGATTTATCTTCATCGGGTTAATGAATGTGAAGGGCAATCCGTACGTCATTGAATATAACTGCCGGATGGGCGACCCGGAAACGCAGGCAGTAATGCCGCGTATTGAATCGGATTTGGTTGACCTGCTATGGAAAACCGCTACCGGCACACTGGATAAAACAAGTATCCGCATATCTCCGCTAACTGCTGTTACGGTGGTTATGGCAGCCGGAGGTTACCCGGGTGATTTCAAAAAGAACAACGTGATTAACGGGCTGGATAAAGTGAGCAATGCCCTTTGTTTTCATGCCGGAACCAAACAACTCAACGGCAACGTGGTTACTCAGGGCGGGCGCGTTCTGGCTGTAACAGGAATGGGAAATAACCTGGACGAAGCCCGTAAGACCGCCTATTCCGGCGTCTCGGAAATCAGCTGGACGGATGCTTATTTTCGAAAAGACATTGGAATGGATATTTTGCGTTATTACTGAAAAGTCATGGCCTGTTCATGTTCATCGGGAAAGGGGGTTAAAGTTGCCGGATGTAAAAACAACGGCATGTGCCTTACCGGCGGATGCAACAAGATGAACGTATTCGACTGGCTGGCTGATATGGACCTGCCGGGCGATCAGCAGTTTGATGTAGTGGAGGTCCGCTTTAAAAACGGGCGCAAAGATTTTTTCCGAAACAGTGCAAAGCTGAATCTTCATACAGGCGATGCCGTGGTAGTTGAAATGCCCACCGGTCATCATATTGGCTATGTGTCGCTTCAGGGCGAACTGGTCAGGCTGCAGATGCAGAAAAAGAAAGTGGCCAATGACGATGAGATAAAAAAAATTTACCGCCTAGCCACTACCCGCGATTTGGAAAAGATGGCTGAAGCACAAAGCCGGGAGATGCCCACGTTGTACCGCACGCGCGAAATCATCCGGCAGTTAAATCTGAAAATGAAACTTTCAGATGTGGAATACCAGGCCGATAACACCAAGGCCACTTTTTATTACTCAGCCGATGACCGCGTTGATTTCCGTGAATTAATCAAAATACTGGCAGCCGAATTCAAAATACGGGTAGAGATGCGGCAGATTAGTCTGCGACACGAAGCCGGCCGGCTGGGCGGCATCGGTGTTTGCGGCCGTGAATTATGTTGTTCAACGTGGCTCAGCGATTTCAAGAATGTTGCCACCAGTGCCGCCCGTTATCAGAACCTGTCGTTAAACCCTACCAAACTTTCAGGTCAGTGTGGCAGATTGAAATGCTGTCTGAACTACGAACTGGATACGTATCTGGAGGCGCTGAAAGATATTCCTAAAATCGAAGCGCCCTTATTGACCGAACAGGGCGAGGCACGCCTGCAAAAAACCGACATCTTCCGGAAAATTATGTGGTTCGGATATCGCGAGGACAATACGTGGTATCCGCTGGATGTGGCTCGGGTAAATCATATTCTGGAAATGAATAAGGCCGGCAAAAAGCCGGCTACCCTGCTGGAAGATGTACTTGAAGAAAAAGAAAACAGTGGTGTGCTGAACAGCGACCTCGAACAACTGGACAGAAAGTTCAAATCCAAATCGAAGAAAAAGAAAAAGAAACGCAGTCATTCCCAACGCAACAACCGCAACAACTCCTCCAATCCGAAATGAAAAAAAAATACTGGCTGGTTTTTCTGCTTTTTGCAGCTTGTGACTCGAACCGACTTTTTGAACAAAATCATGATTTCAGCTCAGGCTGCTGGACAGCCGGAGAAAGACCGGCATTTTCTTTTGAAATTTCCGACACCACATCAGCTTATAATCTATACATCAACATCCGAAACGACAGCGACTACCCCTTCTCGAACCTGTATTTTACTTACCGGCTTAGTGATTCGGCCCGGGTTCTTCAGGAAAAACTACATTCGGCTGATCTCTTTGACCGTAAAACCGGCAGGCCGCTGGGTCGTAGTGGTATAGGTTATCTGTACGACCATCGGGAGCCCTTGTTGCGTAATTACCGCTTCAAGCAACCGGGTACCTATACCATTCAATTTGAACAATTCATGCGCACCGATACCCTTTGCGGCATACGGGCTACCGGCCTTCGGGTTGAGCGGGCAGATGGATAATTAAGTGATTTGCGTTACATTTGACATTTTACAGTAAACTGTAAAATGTCAAATGGTAAAATCCAGAATTTTGGAGCTTTTTCTCAGCCAGGGGGAGCTTTCTGTTAAAGAAATCGTTGACAAACTTTCCGTATCCCGGCAGATGGTTCACCTCGCCCTACACCAGCTTTTGGAAGCCGGTTTAATTGAAAAACTGGGTCGCCCGCCCAAAACGGTTTACCGTCTGGCCAGCGGCTCAAAATCAGCGCCTGTTCAGACTTTTTCAAAGGAACAAGAAGAGTTTCTGAAGGAAAATTTTTTGGTCATAACTGAAACCGGACATATGCTTGAAGGCACCGAAGCTTTTAGTTACTGGTGTGCTCAGCGCAAACTTCCCGTGGAGAAGACCCTTTTTGAATTTATTGAAACAAAAAAACGATACGAAAAATATTACAATAAAGTCGGTTTAATTGACGGCATGGAAAAACTGCGCAACACCACAGGCTTTGAAGCCATTTGGCTGGATCAACTTTTTTATCTGGATTTTTACGCAATTGAACGCTTTGGTAAAACACGATTAGGCACATTGCTACACTACGCCAAACAGGGACAAAACAGATTACTGATGGCGCAAATTATTTTGGAATGCGACAAAAAGATTAAACATTTTCTTCGGGAACAACAGGCCGACGCGGTAGGATTTGTTCCGCCTACCATCAGGCGGGAACTGCAGTTTATGAGTTATTTGCAAAAGCATCTGAATATTGCTTTGCCCCATGTTGAAATCAGAAAGCTGCCAGGTATCATACCGGTTCCGCAAAAATCACTGTCAAAAATTGAGGAACGCATCCGTAATGCCGAAAACACATTCGCTGTGAGCGAATCCAGAAGATTTAATCATGTTGTGATGATAGATGATGCAGCCGGATCGGGAGCTACGCTAAATCAGTTGGCAAAAAAAATGAAAACAAAACGTGTAGCTAATAAAGTTACCGGCCTGGCACTCGTAGGAAGCTTCAAAGGTTTTGATGTAATAACCGATGTATAAAAAACACCGGCCCGTTTTGCGGACCGGTGTTTTCGTTATTGACCAAACAGGGCGTTATTAAACCCCTGCCGTAACCGGTTTTTTAGGTTCGGTCTTCAATGACTTTTTCCGGCCTAAATCCAGAATAACCGGAGCAGCGATGAATACGGAAGAGTAGGTTCCGACAACGATACCCACAAATAAGGCAAACGAAAATCCACGCAGCACTTCACCTCCGAACAGGAGTAACACCAGCACTACCAGCAAGGTCGTGCCTGCCGTAATGATGGTGCGTGAAAGTGTATCGTTGATGGCATCGTTGACGATTTTCTTATCATCATGCGAAGTACCCAAATTGAAGTATTCGCGGATGCGGTCGAATATAATTACCGTATCATTGATTGAATAACCGATAATGGTAAGCACGGCCGCCACAAATACCTGATCAACTTCAAAGCTGATACCGAAAGCTTTGGCTATGGCAAAAGCAGCAAACACAAACAGGGTATCGTGCACTGTGGCCAATATGGCTCCGGTACTAAACTGCCATTTGCGGAAGCGCACAAGAATATAAACGAAGATGGCCGCCAGGGAAAGAAGACTGGCCTTCCACGCTGAATTTTTAATGTCATCGGCTACCGTGGCACCTACTTTGGATGAACTGGAGATGGTAAAGGTGTCATCGCTGAGCTGGGAGTCGTGCTCCACATATCGTTTACCGGTAAGTTTTTCCATCCCGGCAATCAGGGTTTGTTTTACCTTTTCATCGGCTTCATCGCTGTCGTCATCAATCAGGTACGAAGTAGTAACTTTTACCTTGCTGTTGCTACCGTAGTTTTTCACTTCGGTACCGGCATTAACAAATGCCTGACTCAGCCCAACCTTCAATTCAGTTGCTTTAACCGGCTGGTTGAACGACACTATATACGAGCGACCGCCTTTAAAATCAACTCCCAACGTAAGACCGTTCAACGCAATAAGCACAATACCTACAACAATAATTGCCGATGAGGTGATATAGGCCAGTTTGCTGTTACGAACAAACGCAAACTGTCTGCGCTTTTTCACCATTCGCGCAATGAACGTATCGAATGAAATTTTGGCTTCATCTCCTTTTCTCGTCATCCATTCAACCACCACGCGCGATACATAAACAGCTGTGAAGAAGGAGGTAAGAATACCGATGATCAGGGTGACGGCAAATCCACGTATAGGCCCCTGACCCACCCATGCCAGGAAAGCAGCTGTAATTAACGTGGTCAAATTCGAATCGAAGATAGTCCAGAAAGCCTTTTGGTATCCGGTTTTTATCGCATCTTTCATCTTCCGTCCGTGCTGATACAACTCTTCCTTTATGCGCTCGAATATCAGCACGTTGGCATCTACGGCCATACCCATGGTGAGTACAATACCGGCTACACCGGGCAAGGTAAGAGCTGCATCGAACTGCGCCAGGATGCCAAGTATAAAGAATATGTTAAACAATAAAGCGAGGTTGGCAACCCATCCGCCTTTGTTGTAGTAAATAATCATAAAGATGACCACAAGCGCCAGACCGGCAAACGTAGATATCAACCCCTGCTTCCGCGCAAGCTCACCTAATGTAGGTCCTACAATGGCCTCCTCAACAATCCGCGTAGGGGCAGGCAGCGAACCGGCTTTCAAAATGTTGGCCAGGTCTTTGGCTTCTTCTACCGTAAAGTTTCCGGAAATCTGAGAGTTACCGTTCGGTATTTCGGTATTCACTACGGGTGCACTATACACCAGGTTATCCAGTACGATGGCTATTCGTCCTCTTGGTGACTTGCTCGATGCTTCGGCAGTCCACTTAGCCCAGATGCGTGTACCTGTAGCATTCATCGTCATGCTTACAGCGGGTCGGGCAAATTCATCCAGATCCTGCCGCGCATCATTGATTACTTCACCGGTAAGTTTGGGTTTACCTGTGCGACCTAAATCGAGGAAGTACAGTTGAAGAGCTTCATTATTTGATAAATCTTTGTCGGGTTTGTTGGCCCAGTAAATGCCTACGTTGCGCGGCAGCAGACTGCGCACATCAGCCCGTCGGAAAATCCGGTTTATTTCGGCTGTGTCTTTCAGCGGGTAACGGAATGTACCCTGTGGGATGCTTTTGGCAAACAACGGAGAAACGGCCAGATTTTGCAGCGAATCCAAACCGCTTCGGGTAGTATCAGATGAGGAAGCTTTTTGCAATTGCTTTTCTAAATCGGTAAGCGTTGTGTCGGCCTTGTTTTCTGTTTGAGCTGTAGCTGTTCCTGAGGCGGATTGCGCTGCAAGTGCACGGCTTTCTTTCACAAGCAAGTCATTGATACTCATCAGTGCCGGCATGATTTCGTTCGGCTCAATCAAATCCCAGAACTCCAGCCTGGCTACTCCCTGAAGCAGTTTACGCACGCGCGCGGGGTTGTCGGCACCGGGAATTTCTATCTGGATGCGGCCCGTGCCCGGCAGGCGCTGAATATTGGGCGCGGAAGTTCCAAACTGGTCAATTCGGTTTTTCAAAATCGTGTAGGCCCTGTCGATTGCGCTTTCAACTTCCTGATTCACCACTTCCATCACTTTTTCATCCGGGTCGTTCAGACTGATGCGGCCCCGTGTGTTGGCCGATGCAAATACCTGAGCCAGTTTCTTACCCGGATTGTCTTCGCGGTAGGCTTTAAAAAACAAATCGGTAAAATTCTCCTGGCTGTTTTTCTGCATTTGCGCAGCCTTGCCAAGAGCACGCACAAAAGCCGAGTCTTTGCTGTTGCCACTTAATCCGCGCAGGATGTCAACAGGCGATACTTCAAGTGTAACATGCATCCCGCCCTGCAAATCGAGGCCCAGACTCAGTTCATTTTCTTTTACTTCTTTATAGGTGTATTCAACACCGAACAGGTTATACACGGGCTTGTTCCACACCGAATCGATGTAGGCCACTTTTTTGTTCAGGTCAACCACGCCATTTGCATCGGTAGCATAGGCTATGGCATCGCGTTGTACGCGGGTAGATACTACCGTAAACGAAAGATAAAACAGGCAGAGTGCCGAAATAATAACAGTTAGAAAAATTACAAATCCTTTGTTTTGCATAATACAGTGTTTGTTTGATGACAGGAATGATAATTAAGCAATCCGGTTGTTACCGGATAAATAATTTAAATCAGATGATATTTCAGGGCGCGTTAGGTGAAATAACTACCCGAAGAATTTTTTCCAACAGAGCCGTCCATGCAGTGGAGGACGATTCCCTTGTGGGCTCGTCATCTGGCTCAACCGGAAAGATTTCAAGAATAGGATGCAGTCCGGAAGAATTTTCCTGCGCAGTTGTTGAGCTTTGCGCGCAGGCCGGCATGGTAAGCACTTCCTCTCCCGATCGACTATCTGTTTGCGGCGTTTCGCTCTGCTCGGTTTTTACCCGGTCATTGGTCTTATACTGAAGAACCTGCAACGACACAATGGCCAGCACCAGCACTGAACCCAGTACCAGCATCAGGAAGCGCACTGTGGTGTTGTTTTTCCGCATCGGGGCTACAAAAGTAGGGAAAGCCGGAAAAAATAAAAGCCCTAAATAGGATTTTAACCGTTTTCGGCAATCCGTGCTTTCAATGCCCAGGTAAGCACTTCCAGGGCCGCCTCAAAATGATGGTTGTTGGGAATAATCAGGTCGGCCTGGTGTTTAAGGGGCTCGATTAGTCGTTCATATACCGGCATTACATGATAGTGGTACCGGTAAAGTACATCTTCAAGGTCATAGCCCCGCTCTTCGTTGTCGCGTTTTATCCTCCGGCTCAGCTTAAGATAGTCTTTTGCTTCAATGAAAATTTTTAAGTCGAGCTCCTGTCGGATTTCCGGAAAGTACTGAACAAATAATCCCTCAATAACCAGAATGGGTGCCGGTTTATAGATGATATTTTTCGGAGTTGTTTTGGGGTTATTAAATGTGTATTCGGTAAGTGTTACAATTTCGCCGCGCTTCAGGCGTCTGATGTCTTCCGCAAAGCGGGCAAAATCAATGGCTTCGGGTAAATCGAAATTTTTTACACCGCGGTCATCGGTCTGTTGTCGGTCACGCGGATGGTAGTAGTTATCCTGTGAAATGAAACATATTTCGTCTGCACCAAACCGCTGCGACAATTTGGTTAAAAAATATGTCTTTCCCGAACCGCTGCCGCCTGTTATTCCTATGGTGTAGGGCTTCGTCATCGCAGCTATAAAGTTACAAGCTTTGTTTCGAAGGTTGCCGCGAAAGCAAATGGCCGATTAGCTTTCGCATCGCTTTTGCCCTGTGGCTGATTCGGTTTTTTTCTTCCAAGCTCATTTCGGCAAGCGTACGTGTCTCTCCTTCGGGAACAAACACCGGGTCGTAACCAAAGCCTCCGGTTCCTCGCGGCGTTTGAATAATTTCTCCAGGCAGCATGCCTTCGAACAACTGAACTTCATCTTTTTCTACCAGTGCAATAACGCAACGAAAGCGGGCTTTCCGGTTCTTTTTACCTTCCATACGGGCCAACAGCAGGTGTATATTATCCACACTGCTCCGCTGCGGCCCGGCATAATGTGCCGAATGCACACCCGGTTCACCGCCAAGGGCTTCCACCTCCAGCCCGGAATCATCGGCAAAACATGCTACGCCAAATCTTTGAAATACAAACTCGGCTTTTTGCCGGGCATTGTCCTGGAGTGTTTCTCCGGTTTCCGGTAAATCTTCCGTACAGCCTATCTCAGCAAGTGATTGTATGATAATTTGATTGCCTGCTGCCTGCTTCACTTCCTCAAGTTTATGCAGGTTATTTGTAGCAAACACCCAGGAAGCAGGCATGTGCAACTTATTTTTTAGCTGATTTTTCTTCCGGCTTAAAATCCACCAGCTCGATATCAAAAACCAACACGGTATTTGGCTTAATGGTTTCACCCATGCCTGAGGCCCCGTAAGCCATCTGCGAAGGGATGTAAAACGTGCCTTTGGCGCCCTTGTTAAGGTATTTTAATGCTTCGTGCCACCCGGTTATCACATTGCTTCGGCCAATGGTAACTTCCATGGGCTGATACGTTCGCAGCGGGTTATACAATCCAGCTTCGTGTGCAAAACTTTCAATGTTGGTATCAAAATATTGTCCGTTCAAAAAATATCCGACATAATTAACCAGCACAGTCTGGTTCATCCGGGCATTTTCACCGATTCCGGGGCGGGTGATGACGTAACGGATACCGTGCTCGGTGGTATCGGCCTTTAGGTTTCTGCTGGCCAGAAAGGCATCAATTGCGCGTTTATCTTTCGCTGTCTGTCTCCTATAAAATATGTTCATTACCTCACGCTGGTAGTCGGTGTACTCCCGGTTGGTCATGATGGCGTTAATGCGGAAACGATACGTCATGCGCAGGCTGGGATCGATGTATTTCGGGCGTGTGCCACGGCTGAGTTTACTGTAGAAGTCATTTACCGACATGGTTACTACCACACTGTCTCCTTTGGAAAGCATGCGCAGCATTTGCACAATGCCGTTTTCCTGCGGGATCATGCTGCTGTCATCAATGATGAATGCACTGGGATAGGTGTCGAAGGTGGAGGTCCAGACCGAATCTTTCGAATCGGAAAGCATGTAATCGAACACCATCACCTCGCCAACGCGAGCCAGTTTGCCATCACCTTTCCGGACGATTTTAAACTTCAACCCATTGGGTGTTTTCTTGACATTACCGGAACAGCCGGCTAAAAACATCAGTATCAGAAAAATGACACCATATCTTAATTTTAACATACGCTTCCTTGTTTTAATTATCTGTCAATAAGCTGGCTTGGTAATCGGGCAGCAAATCTAAAAATTTCTTAACGGTTGCCTCCAGCGAAGTCTTGCTCGATCCACCTGCAGCGTTTTTGTGTCCACCTCCGTCAAAATGCTTACGGGCCAGGTCGTTAACCGAAAAGTTACCGATAGACCGAAAGGAGAGTTTAATTTCATCGGCACGCTCATAGATCATCACCGACAGGCGGATGTCTTTAATGGAAAGTCCGTAGTTAACAAATCCTTCGGTATCGCCGGTTTGCGAGCCGAATCTTTTTAACTCTTCATTCGACAACGTCATATAGGCAGTCCGGTATTCCGGCAGTACCACCAGTTTTTCCGTGAGCACGTAGCCCATCAGCCGCAGGCGTTCAAGGGTGTTCGTATCATAAATCAGTTTGGCCACGCGCGAAGGATCGGCCCCAAGCGATACCAAATCGGAGGCAATCATAAATTCCTCCCTGCGGGTGTTGCTGTGTCGGAAACCGCCCGTGTCGGTCATTAGTCCGGCATACAGGCAGTTGGCTGCATCGGCTGTTATTTTTTTCCGGTCGCCCAGTTCCACAATCATTTCGTACACCAACCCCGCTGTAGAAGCCGAGTTAACATCCCATTGTTCAAAATCAGCAAAGTGTTCGGGTTCAAGGTGGTGGTCAATCAATACTTTTTTCGCTTTCGACTGCTTTACTTTTTCACCCAGGTTATTAATGCGGTTTAACGCCGAAAAGTCCAGGCAAAAAATAATTTCAGCCTGTGCGAATGCCGCATCGATGCGATCCCGATTCACCGGTTCATCAATCCACACGGTTTCATTACCCGGCATCCAGTTCAGAAAAGCCGGATAATCGCTGGGGGTGATGACCTGAGCGTGGTGACCGCATTGTCTTAAATAGTGAAACAACCCCAGCGAAGACCCCAGTGCATCTGCATCGGGTTTGTAGTGGGTAACGATAATAACCTTTCGCGGACTGCTCAAGAAAGCCTTGAACGCGCTGAGATTGGTCATGAGGCGGGGATTGGTAAGTCGCAAAAATAAGCAGGAAATACGGATTGCCCCGGAGAGTGATATTCTCAAATAAGTCTATTTTTGCGACCGTATTTTTGAAAACCTTTAACCATGGCAGGAAACCGCACATTTACCATGATTAAGCCCGATGCCGTAAGTGCCGGGCATACCGGAGCCATTATTAAAATGATTGAAGAAGCCGGCTTCCGAATTGTTGCAATGAAAAAAACACAACTCACCAAAGAACGCGCAGGCCAGTTTTATGCCATTCATAAGGAGCGTCCTTTTTACAATGACTTGTGCAACTACATGTCATCCGGCCCGATTGTGCCGATGATTCTGGAAAAGGAAAATGCTGTTGAAGATTTTCGCAAACTGATTGGCGCCACCGATCCGCAGAAAGCCGCGCCCGGCACCATCCGCAACCTGTTTGCCAAATCCATCGAAGCCAATGCCATTCATGGCTCTGACAGCGATGCGAATGCCGAAATAGAAAGTAACTTTTTCTTTTCGAGGACCGAGCAGTTCTGAACCACGAAATATCACGGACTGTTTACCTCATTAAATCCTTCAGCAGGATTTACATCGGTCCAGCTCATCGGATAGTTTTTATCCACGTACGGAAGGGCATCGGTAGTAAGAAACAATGGGCGGAAAGTGTCAATCATTACAGCCAGTTCGTGGGTTTCTTTGGCACCGATGCTTTTCTCGACTGTTCCCGGATGCGGACCATGCGGCAATCCGCCGGGATGTAAGGTAAATGAGCCACGCTCAATACCTCTGCGACTCATAAAATTTCCCTCCGCATAGTACAACACTTCGTCACTGTCAATATTGCTATGGTTGTAAGGTGCCGGTATGGCCAGCGGATGGTAATCGAACAGCCGGGGCACAAATGAGCAAATAACAAAGTTGTGCGCCTGGAATGTCTGATGCACCGGGGGAGGCTGATGGATGCGCCCGGTGATAGGCTCGAAGTCGTGAATGGAGAAAGCATAGGGCCACAAAAATCCGTCCCACCCCACCACATCCAGCGGACTGTGGTCGTAAACATACTGATGCAGATAGCCCTGCTTTTTAATTTTGATGAGATACTCTCCTTTGGCCGTCTCGGTAATGAGTTCCTGCGGTGGCCGGATATCGCGCTCGCAGTATGGCGAGTGCTCCAGCAATTGTCCTAATTCGTTTCGGTATCGTTTTACCGTTTCAACCGGTGATGCGGACTCGATAATGAGCAGGCGAAGCGGACCGGTTTCGTTGAACTCAAGCCGATAGATTACCGTGCGCGGAATGACAACATAGTCGCCTTGCCGGATTTCAACCACACCAAACTGGGTTATCAGTCTTCCGCTGCCATCATGTACAAACAACACCTCATCGCCTTCGGCGTTTTTATAGTAGTAATCCATTTTTCGTTTGCGCGGTGAGCAAATGGCCAGGGCACAGTCGTTGTTTTTCATCAGCACCTTGCGCGCTTCCAGGTAGTCATCGCCCGTAGCCTCTACCTTTGAAGTATTCAGATGGGTATGCCGCAACGCGTAATCTTCAATAACCGTGGGGCCGAATTTTACCGGTTCACGCAACTGCTTGACACGGGTAGGCGGATGGATATGATAAAGATTAGAATAGATTCCGGAAAAACCTTCCGAGCTCACCAGTTCTTCTTTGTACAGGCTGCCATCGGGCTGGCGAAACTGAATGTGGCGTTTAGGTGGTATTTTTCCGAGTCGGTGGTAAAACATAATTCAGCGATTTATGGTCGAAATTAAACAACGCTGGCGGATTTAGCCATTTCCTTACAGGCTTCCGGCTTTCAACAACTCCGGCATTTTGTCGAACAGTTTGAGCGATTGTTTAAGGATTTCATTTGTTTCATTAAGTACCGGGTACATGCCGCGGTTGCCCCACAGCTTGCGCGCAATCTGCGCTTTAATGTGAATGCGGAACAACATCTTTTTGTCGCGCAGTTCTTTATGGTCGGGTTTCACCTTATTGCGAACACCCAGGGCAACCAAATCATTCAGCATGGCATCGGTTACGGTAAAGTTTTTCAGAAACCAGTCCAGTCCTTTCTTTTCCAGTTCATCTTTGTGCATGGCGGCATAGTTGAATGTATATTCCTGGATGGTTGTTGAAGTGTAAAGCTCGTTCAGGTAGTGGCTGTTAAGGGTTGTATCGAGCGGAATAAAGTAATCGGGCATAATACCCCCGCCCCCGTAAACCACCCTTCCGCCCACGGTGGTGTATTTCAACGAGTCGTTCAGGTGAATGCTGTCGGCATGAAAAAACTCTCCTTTTTTATAGCGTTCCAAAATATCGGTAGCATATTCATCTTCATCGTAATAAGGTTTTTGAATAGACCGGCCGCTGGGCGTATAGTAGCGCGATATGGTTAGGCGCAATTCCGATTTGTCGCTCAGGTCAAACGGATGTTGAACCAGCCCTTTGCCGAATGTTCTTCTGCCCGCAATCAATGCACGGTCATTATCCTGTAAAGCACCGGCCAGTATTTCGGAGGCCGAAGCACTGCCTTCATTTACCAGCACAATAACCGGTCCCTGCTCGAAACTGCCGCGCGCCGTGGCATTGGCATCGGTATCAAGGCGAGCATCTTTACCCCGGGTGTACACGATTTTCCGGCCTTCCGGCAAAAATTCATCCGCTATTTTAATGGCCTCGGCCATATACCCTCCCGGATTACCCTGCAAATCCAAAACCAGACGCGTTATACCCTGCTTTTTCAATTCTCCCAGATGCTGAATGAATTCATCATAGGTGGTTGCCGAAAAACGACTGATTTTTATATAACCTGTTTGTGCATCCAGCAGGTAAGAAACATCAACGGATTGCTGCGGTATTTTATCGCGGGTAATGGTAAATTCCAGCAGGTCGTTGGTAGCGGGTCGTTTGATGGTAACTTTCACTGTTGTGCCACGCGGACCTTTTAGCAAACGCATTACTTCTGCATTGGTAATTCCTATTCCGGCCACATTTTTATCATCAACAGCTACGATTTTATCTCCCGATTGAATACCAATAGCCTCCGATGGCCCTCCGCTTAACGGCGCTACCACAACAATCGTATCCTGAAAAATATTGAACTCAATCCCGATACCATCAAAATTTCCGCGCAAATCTTCATTGGCCACTAAACGTTCAGAAGCCGGTATATAGGCAGAGTGCGGATCGAGTTTGGTGAGTAAATGACGAATGGCTTCATCCGTCAGGTTCGTGGTGGAAATATCGTCCACGTATTTTTCGCTGATATACGTCAGTACTTCCCGAAGTTTCTGCACATCGCGGTCAACCTCCTGGTTTAACGCGGGTTTACCCAGTTGCACACCCAGCAAAAGGCCGGTAGCCAGACCAATAGCCATAATTAGCGGAAGCTTCACTTGATTGGGCGTGTTAACAGGCTTGTTTTCCATCCTTCACAGTTTGTTTAACGAAAAACGACAGGGCAAACATAAATGTTTGCCATGTCGGCTGGCCGCAAAAATGATAAAAACCAAAGTAAACCCTATATTTGGGTTGAAATGGACACAGCCGGACTGAAATCGAAGCGCATTGCTCAGTTGGTGGAAGAGAACCACATCCACGCCTATGTGCTTTACTATTACGGAATCCATTTTAGCCACTACTCCGAGCACACCCTGGAGCAGGTATGCTACGAGCGCGGCCTGCGGGTGGAGCAGGTAATAAAAGACCTTGAGAGTCAGGCCCATCAGCCGCAGGAGCAACCGCCACTAAACACTTATCCGGTCGATTTGATTTTGGAGTACTTGCGGCACGCTCATTATCACTTTATAAAGGAAAAGTTACCCTATATATCACGCCTGGTAGCTGATTTTCAGGCCGGTCACGATGGCTATAAAATGCTGGAACGCGACCTGAAAGTGGTGTTTCCTCTGTTTGTAGAAGATTTTATCCATCATATTTACGAAGAAGAGGATACGCTTTTTACATACATTCAGGTGTTGGATAAAGCCGTGAAGGGACAATATCACCCGGCGCGGTTGTTTTACATGCTGGAAAACAACTCGGTGCAACGCTTTGCCCTTGAGCATGAGGCGCATGATGACGAAATGGAAGGGATACGTCACATAACCAACAACTACCATCTTACAACCGAAACACCCCTGCCGGTGAAGGTTATTTTCCGTGAATTGCAGGATTTTGAAAAAAATCTGATCGTTCACGCGCGTGTTGAAAATGAAATCCTTTTTCCGAAAGCGCTTGCACTTGAGGCGAAAGTAAAACAACTCTTCTTCGAACGCAGCCGCAACAACTGATGGGCCGCCTCCTTGCCCTGGATTACGGTTTAAAACGCACGGGCATTGCCGTAACCGACCCGCAACAAATCATTGCCACAGCTTTGGAAACCGTTCCCACAGCTTCCCTACCTGAATTTCTGAAGAGTTATGTGTTCCGCGAACAGGTTGAAGCTTTCATCATTGGCATGCCCCGCAGCATGAACAATACCGATTCTTCGCTCACCCCGCATGTGCGTAAATTCAAGGCTGAACTTGAAAAGCAGTTCCCGGATATTCCGGTTTATGAGGAAGATGAACGTTTAACCAGCATCATGGCACAGCAGGCCATACTGGAAGGCGGCATGAAAAAAAAACAACGCCGGCAAAAAGGCCAAGCCGATAAAATCAGTGCCGTATTGATTTTACAATCGTTTATGGAACGCAGGCGAACGGCCCGTTGACACATCAATTTCATTACCTTTGCTCCCCGATGATTCACCCGATAGTTGTATACGGTGACCCGATACTGCGCCAGCGTGCCAAAGACATTGAGCCCGGCACAGATGTAAGCCAGCTGGTAACGGATTTATTTGAAACCATGCACGCTGCACAAGGCATTGGACTGGCCGCACCGCAGATTGGCAAAAGTGTCCGGATATTTGTAGCCGATGGCACCGCCCTGCATCAGGACGATGAGGAAAACGAGCCGGGTATGGATACATTTAAAAAAGTCTTCATCAACCCCGTCATACTGGATGAGGACGGTGAACCCTGGGTTTTTGAAGAAGGCTGCCTGAGCATACCCAACATTCGTGAAAATATTTCGCGCAAAGCCCGGGTGCGCATCCGGTACTACGATGAAAACTGGAACCTGCACGAAGAAGAATTTGACGGGATGAAGGCACGCATCATTCAGCATGAATACGATCACCTGGAAGGAAAACTTTTTATCGATTACCTGTCTCCGCTGAAAAAACGCATACTCAAAGGAAAGTTAAGCGACATCAGTCGCGGACAGGTTCATACCGAGTACCGCATCCTCGCTCCGCTTCGCAAATAAAAATCAAGTTGTTAGGTAGCTTCGCGCCCCTTTTAAAGGCAGCTTTTCAGATGGCTTCCTTAACTTTGAATTTTATAACATAAACCATTTAACCTTCTACTCCATGTCCCGCCTTCCCGATGTAGGCACGTCCATCTTCACCATCATGTCGCGCATGGCCAACGAATGCGGAGCCATTAATCTATCGCAGGGCTTTCCGGATTTTCAAGTTGACAGAAAGCTGATTGATTTGGTTTATCACTACATGAAGGAAGGCTACAACCAGTATGCGCCCATGCCCGGTGTGCCGGCATTGCGACAAAGCATTGCAGACACACTAACAGCTACGTACCAGCGACCCTTTAATCCCGAGACCGAAATAACCGTTACTGCCGGCGGAACACAGGCTTTGTTTTCGGCTATCGCAGCTTTTGTTCAACCGGGCGATGAAGTAATTGTACTCGACCCCGCCTACGATTCCTACAGCCCGGCTATCCGTTTAAATGGCGGTATTCCGGTGCATGTTAATTTGCATTATCCCGATTTTTCAATTGACTGGAATGAAGTAAAAAGCAACATCCATGCACGCACACGGATGATTATGATTAACACCCCGCATAATCCCAGCGGTGCTGTACTTACGCCAAACGATTTGAATGAACTCGGACGTATAGCAGAAGAACATAACCTCATAGTACTGAGCGATGAGGTGTACGAACGCATCATATTCGATGGCATCCGTCATGAAAGCGTATTGCATTACCCCGGTTTAGCAAACAGAAGTGTAGCTGTTTTTTCATTTGGAAAAACGTTTCATGCCACCGGCTGGAAAGTAGGCTACACCGTGGCACCCGAAGCATTGACCCGCGAAATCCGCAAAACCCATCAGTTCATAACCTTTGCCGTAAATACACCGGTTCAAATGGCCCTTGCCGAATACATGAAAAACCCGCAACACTATCTTCACCTGGGTAAATTTTACCAACAGAAGCGCGACTACTTCCTCAACGGCCTGCAAGGCTCTTCATGGCAACCTGTACCCTGCCATGGTTCCTATTTTCAAACCCTTTCCTATGCTTCCTTCTCCGGTTTACCCGATATACAGATGGCCGAGGAGTTAACCCGCAAGCATAAAGTAGCGTCCATACCGGTATCCGTTTTTTACCGCGATAAGACCGACAATAAATTGTTGCGGTTCTGCTTTGCAAAAAATGAAGATACACTTGATAAAGCACTTGAAATTCTAAGGAAATTCTGATGGAAAATCTCCGCATCACGCTCATTCAAACCGAACTGTACTGGGAAGACCGCACAGCCAACCTGTCTTCGCTGGAAGAGAAAATCTGGCGCATCGGCCAGGAAACCGATGTTATCGTGCTGCCCGAAATGTTTACCACCGGTTTCACCATGAATGCAAAAAAACTGGCTGAACCGTTGAATCTCCACACGTTCAAATGGATGAAGCAGATGGCCGCGCAAACCGGAGCGCTGATGCTGGGCAGTTACATAGCTGGTGAGGATGGAAAATTTTATAACCGCCTGTTATGGATGCAGCCGGATGGAAAATTTTTTACCTACGACAAACGCCACCTGTTCCGCATGGCTGATGAACACCGAACTTATTCGGCAGGACAAAAGCGCCTGACGGCTGAATGGAAGGGTTGGCGGATTTGCCCGTTGATTTGTTATGACCTGCGCTTTCCGGTATGGAGCCGAAATGTATATCGTTCAGACCTGAACCGAATGGACTACGATGTACTGATTTACGTAGCGAACTGGCCTGCCGCGCGCGTGCAGGCATGGGACGCGCTGCTTAAAGCACGTGCCGTAGAAAATCTGTGTTATGCTGCAGGTGTAAATCGCGTAGGACAAGATGGTAACGGTATTGAATACAACGGCCACTCGGCAATATATGGCCCCCGGGCTGAAACCCTGGCATGGGAAACCAATCGTGAAGTATCCGTTACTGTAGAACTAAATGCGGAAGATTTATTAACCTACCGTGAAAAATTTCCCGCCTGGCGGGATGCTGATAATTTCCAACTGAACTTTTAACCTTCCCATCAGGCTGGATACCGAATGAACGGACGCCTGAAATGAATCTTACTCGCCAGAAGAATTCAAGAATTCAGGAAAGACGCGGATTTCTTCCAGCCGAAAAGCTTAAGATTTCAACATTTAAATCTTTAACCTCAACTAAATAGCCTCCACAGCTTTTACTTCACCAGGCATTAAACGGGTGAATAAATTTTCAATACCGGCTTTCAGGGTAATCATGGATGAAGGACAACCGCTGCACGAACCCTGCAGGCGCACTTTGAGAACACCTTCGTTAAAGGAGTGATACGTAATGGCGCCCCCGTCCTGCTCAACAGCCGGACGAATGTACTCGTCCAGAATGCTCTTAATTTTCCTTACCGATTCGTTTTCCGTTTCTTCACCCTGTGCCGGCTCTTCTACCGGCTCGAGTATCAGCCTTCCGCTTTCCAGAAACTTCTTTATATGCTGACGCAGCGTATCCTGAATTTCTATCCACTCCACATCCTCGCGTTTGGTAACCGTAATGAAGTTGCTCATGTAAAAAACACGCTCTACAAAAGGATACTGAAACAACTCTTTGGCAAGTGGCGCACGTTCGGCACTTTGCGGATCGGGAAAATCAAAGCTCAGGCCTTCGGGTACGAGCATTTCATTTACCACAAACTTCAAAGAGTTGGGATTGGGATTCGACTCCAGGTAAATATGTACAGGGTGAAGTGGCTTATTCATAACGTCATAACGTATATGCTGTAAAACAATGACAAACAAAATTAGTTCGCTCCATCCGGTTTCTGAAATCCGTTTTCCGTAGTGGCTACAATACTGGCCACCACCGTATCGCCTGTCACGTTAACAATGGTGCGACACATATCCAGTGGCCGGTCGATGGCTATAATCAGGGCAAGTCCTTCGGGCGACACACCAATAGCACCCAGCACAATCACCAGAGTAATCAGCCCGGCGCTGGGCACAGCCGCTGCACCTATAGACGACAACGTAGCGGTTAGAATGATGACCAACTGATCAGCCAAGGTTAAATCATGCCCGAACGCCTGCGCAATAAACACAGCCGAAACAGCCTGATGGATGCTGGTGCCATCCATGTTAATGGTGGCGCCAAGCGGCAAAACGAAGCTGTTGATTTCATCTTTTATTTTCAGATTTTTCTCAGCACACTCCATGGTAACCGGCAACGTGGCTGCACTGGAACTGGTAGTAAAAGCCATGATTTGTGCCGGCAATATGGCTTTTAAAAACTCTTTGTACTTTAAATGAGTAAACATGCGGATGGCCAGCGGATAAATCAGCAACACCATCAATGCCAGACTAAGCAGCACCGTGAAGGCATAAACTCCCAATGCACTGAATAATTCCAGCGCCTGTTTCGGATTATCACCGGCTACATCGGTCATCAAAGCCGCCAGCAGCGCCATGACGCCAATGGGCGCATAGCGCATCACCATATCCACCAGTTTCAGTATTACTTCGTTTATTCCGTCAAAAAAATTTTTTACCGGCAGTCCCTTTTCTTCCGGTGTCATCAGCAGCGCAATGCCGAAGAGTACGGCAAAAAAGATAACCTGGAGCATGTTTCGGTTTGCCGATGCAGCACCAAAAATGTTATCCGGTACAATGTCCACCACAACCTGAAGCGGGCCTGACTCTTTAAGTTTCTGTGCATCGGTAACACGCAGGCTGGCATCGCTGGCATAGCGTTGCGATAGTTCAAGTTGTTTTTCCCTCGAAAGAAAATTTCCCGGTTTGATGGTATTCACCGCAACAAGCCCAACCGTTATGGCCAGCACCGTTGTTATGAGATAAAGACTGAGTGTTTTACCGCCTATACGCGACAGCTTGGAAATGTCGCGCAGGTTCGACACCCCGCTTACCAGAGAAGCCAGGATGAGCGGGATGGCAATCAGTTTTAACAGGTTGATGAAAATCGTACCCAACGGTTTTATCCAATCGGTGATAAAACCGCCCAGTTGAAATGCGATGCCCAGGCTGCCAACGACCAGGCCAACACCCATGCCGATAAGGATGCGGGTATGCAAAGGAACTCTCTTCATAGAAGAACAAATCCGCGCAATTTAGCGGAATGTTCTGCCATTTAAAGCGTCCCAGGTCAAGAAATACACCAGCGGGATACCGTTACAACAGCGCTCTTTCCGCCCTGGCTACCACCGATGCTACGGTGGAGTCGCCCGTCACATTGACCACAGTGCGGAGCATATCCAACGGGCGGTCAACTGCAAGAATTAAAGCCAGTCCGGCCGGGTCAAGACCCACCGCTTCCAACACAATAATCAGCATGATAATCCCCGCGCCGGGCACCGCAGCCGCTCCGATTGATGAAAGAACCGCTGTGAGCAGAATGGTAAGTTGCTGCCCTACTGTCAGGTCTATTCCAAAAGCCTGGGCAATGAACACTGCCGAAACGGCCTGATGAATACTCGTACCGTCCATGTTGATGGTGGCTCCGAGCGGCAGCACAAAACCGGAAACCTCTTCGGATATGCCAAGGTTTTTACGCGCGCATTCCATCGTTACCGGCAGCGTGGCTGCACTGGAACTGGTAGAGAACGCCAATATTTGCGCTGGAAGAATGCCCCGTACAAAATCCGGATAACGGATGCGCGAAAGAAACCGGAGCAACAGCGGGTATATCACAAACACCATGAAGGCCAGCCCAAGCACCACCGTTAAACTGTACGCACCCAATGCACCGATAAGCTGAAGGTCAATATTCAGACTGGCCAGCAGGGCAAACACCCCCACCGGTGCAAACTTCATTAGCAATTCCACAAACTTCAGAATAACCTCATTACCCCCTTCAAAAAATCCCTTCACCGTTTTAACCTTATCGGCAGGAGCCAAAATCATGGAAATACCAAACAGGATGGAAAAGAAAATAACCTGCAACATGTTGGTATTACTGCTCATTGCACCAAAAACATTATCGGGAACAATATTGACCAGCACCTGTAAAGGCCCTTCACTTTTCTGCTGATGCGCAACCGTAACGCGCGTACCGATATCGGAGGCATAGGCCTCGCTGAGTTGCTGACGCTTTTCGGCTGAAAGAAATTTTCCCGGACGAATCATATTCACCGCAACCAGCCCGATGGTCACGGCAATTACTGTGGTGAACAGATACAACCCGATGGTACGCCCGCCCATGCGCGATAGTTTTGATACATCGGAGAGTGAAGAAATACCGTCAACCAGCGAAAATAAAATAAGCGGTATGGCAATGAGTTTGAGGGAATTAATAAACAAAATGCCCCACGGCTTAATCCAGTTGGCGGTAAAGCCCAGCAAACCCAGTGGCTCGGCCACAAACCCCCATACCAGCCCGATACCCATGGCCACGAGTATTTTGGCATACAACGGCAGGCGCAGCAATCGCTTCATTGGCTAAAAATAGAAAAATCAGCCAAGCGACTGAAGTAAAAACGTATGCAGTTATGTTACCGGCAGGCAGCTTTAAATTATCCGGATTAAAAAGCTCATTGTATTTTTATTTCAACCGGCTCAGGGTTTCCTTTATTCTCCACATAGCTTCCTTTAGCTCAGCTTCCGAAGCGGCATAAGATAACCGGATACAGTTACCATCGCCAAACGCTGCACCGGGCACAAGTGAAACATGAGCTTTGTCGAGCAGGTACATGCATAAATCAAAATCGTTCCGGATAACCAGAGTTCCGTCTGACTTACCATAGTAGTATGATACATCCGGGAAGAAATAAAACGCCCCCTGCGGATAGTTGGCCTTAAAACCGGGAATTTCTTTTAAAAGATTATACACCACTTCACGACGTTTGCGGTATTCCTCGGCCATGTTGCGCGTAGGTGTGGGATCACCGGTTATGGCTGCCAGTGCAGCGCGCTGGGCTATGGAACAATTAGCCGATGTAAGCTGCCCCTGCATCTTGATGCAACCATCGGTTATCCACTTAGGTGCCGCCAGGTAGCCCACCCGCCAGCCCGTCATGGCAAAGCCTTTTGCAAAACCGTTGATGGTAATGGTTCGTTCAAACATGCCGGGCAGGGCAGCCATGCTTACCGTTTCGCCGGTAAAGTTGATGTGCTCATAAATTTCATCAGCTATAACCAGCACGTGGTCGTACCGGCGTATAACAGCTGCTATTTCTTCCAGTTCTTTACGTGTAAAAACCGACCCGGTAGGGTTGCATGGTGATGAGTAAATGATTGCGCGCGTGCGCGGTGTGATGGCTGCCTCCACCTGCGCGGCAGTTACCTTAAAGTCATTTTCAATCGTACCGCTCACAAACACAGGTATGGCTTCGCATAAACGAATCAATGCATCGTAGCTCACCCAGTAGGGTGAAAAAACAATCACCTCATCGCCCGGGTTAAGTAGGGCAAACATGGCGTTGGCAATAGACTGCTTGGCACCGTTGGATACGATGATGTTCTCGGCTTTGTAGGGCACCCGGTTTTCGCGCTGGTATTTCGCGGCCAGTGCATCGCGCAAATCCGGATAGCCGGCTACGGGCGGATAGGCAAACCACCTGCCTTCATCAATGGCCCGTTTGGCTGCCTCGCAGATGTGTGCCGGTGTTTTGAAATCCGGTTCACCAAGACTCAGATTAATTACGTCAATGCCGCGGCTTTTGTATTCGCGGGCTTTGGCCGCCATGGCCAGCGTAGCCGACTCTTCGATGGCGTCTAATCGGTTTGACAAAAATTTTCCCATACTCATTGATAGATAATTACTTCAGGTGATTTTAGTAATCTGAAATCACCATCCGAAGTAATTAAAGGTATTTGTAAAAATAATGCGGTTGCTGCCACAATACAATCCGGTAATTTAAGTCTGGTAACTTTTCTTAATTCGATGACATGCTTCTTAATCTCATCATTAATATCTATAACAATACAGTCATCGATAAATCATGAAATCACTTTTTCCTGTGCTGAAGTTATACCTTCAAAACCTAACAACTCCAGCTGATTGATAAAAGAGAGATACAGTTTCTTTCGATAAAGTATTTCGGCTAAGGTTTTATCTCCGCTTAATAAATAGAGAACAATATTGGTATCAGGCAATAAACTATTCCCACTCATTTCTCAGTTCTTTTTGAATAATGAGTGGGTCTTTTTTAAGCTTTACAGACCCGCAATATTTAAAGGTATCTACACCACCCTTTTCGGTTAATGCTTTATTTAGAACTTTTTGGATTTTTCTTTTTCCTGATTTCTTTTTGACAACTGTTGCCATAATGTACCAAATATACTACTCATTTTGATGACCCGGAAAAACAGGGTATTTAAACAAACTGGTTTCTAATTAAGTCGGGACCGTTCATGCCCGTCATTGCTCTCTGATAATATATTGATCACGGAAGGATGAACCACCTGTCAATCATTTTTAATTAAACGGTGAGATTGGCTTTTTAATTAACTGAACTGCGTCCGGCTGACTATACTCCTTCCCAGCGTGATCTCATCGGCATATTCCAGTTCTCCGCCTACCGGTATGCCGCGGGCAATGGTACTTACCTTCACGGGTAAATCTTTTACACGCTTATGAATATAGAATGCTGTGGTATCACCCTCCAGCGTAGGACTTAACGCCAGAATAACTTCTTTAATTTCGGTTTGGCCGTGATTCAGTCGCTGCACCAGCGTTTCAATGTGCAGCTCACCCGGCCCGATGCCTTGTACGGGCGAAATCACGCCTCCTAACACGTGGTACAGTCCATTGTACTGAGCCGTGTTTTCAATAGCCAGCACATCGCTGGACCGTTCCACCACGCACAGCAGGGAGCGGTCGCGCCTGGCGTTGCTGCAAATGCTGCACACCTCGCCATCGGAAATGTTATGGCAATGCACACAAAAGCGGATGTTATCGCGCAGGCGCTGCAGTGCAGTGGCAAGCGCCTGGGTGGTTTCGGGTTTTTCCTTTATAAGATGAAACACCAGCCGTAGGGCCGTCTTCCTGCCGATGCCCGGCAGGCGGGAAATTTCGGTTACGGCTTCTTCTATCAGTCGGGACGGAAACTGCACGGTAGTCAGATAATTCGGGCGTCAATTCCGGCTTCGCAGATGGCATCGCGCATGGGCCTGAGTTGTTCAAAGCTGCCCTGTTTCACGGTGCATTTGCCTCTGTAATGGATAATCCATGTGCACTGCTCGGCCTGCTCGGGCGTGTGTTTGCACACCCGGATAAGCGTTTCAATCACATGGTCGAACGTATTCACATCGTCATTGAACACCACCAGGTCCAGCACCTCGGTGGTTTCAACGGTTTCCAGCACATCTGCAATAACAAGTTCCTGCTCGCGCATGGGCGAAGTTCGATTAAAACGACTTTCAAAATTAAGCAATCATCTTTCAATCTGCATGGCCTGTTTAATTAGTATTTTTTGCATTTCCGCCCTCTAAACGCATTCTTTGCACCATGTCGCCATTTTTTGTTTTATCCATTATCGGAATATACTTTTTGGTACTCATCCTCATCTCCCAGCTCACCTCCAAAGGCGCAACAACCGAAACCTTCTTTACCGCCAACCGGCAGTCGCCCTGGTATCTGGTGGCCTTTGGTATGATTGGCGCTTCACTGTCGGGTGTTACGTTTATTTCAGTGCCTGGCAATGTGGGCAAGACGGGCTTTGCCTATTTTCAGGTGGTGCTGGGTTATGTGCTGGGTTACTGGGCCATCATCGGCATCCTCATGCCGTTGTATTACCGGCTTCATGTGGTTTCGATTTACTCCTATCTGGAGCAGCGATTCAGCTTTTGGTCGCACAAAACCGGCGCTTTTTTCTTCATGGTATCGCGCACCATCGGTTCTTCGCTGCGCCTGTACCTGTCGGCTACCGTACTGCAGTTGTTTCTGTTCGATGCCTGGCATATTCCTTTTTTTGTTACCGCGGCCACCACTATTGTACTGATATGGGTTTATACATTCCGCGGTGGTATTAAAACCATTGTATGGACCGACACTTTTCAAACCACTTTCCTGGTTTCGGCTGTGGTTGTTGCCGTTTGGCAAATTGCCGACCGCCTGGGTTTTTCGTTCGGTGAGATGGTAGATGCCATCCGCTCGAGCGGCTATGCCAAAGTTTTTCATTTTGAG
The DNA here is from genome assembly GCA_025055435.1 of Cyclobacteriaceae bacterium. Taxonomy (GTDB): domain Bacteria; phylum Bacteroidota; class Bacteroidia; order Cytophagales; family Cyclobacteriaceae; genus UBA2336. The sequence continues at coordinate 40,864 of JANWWN010000008.1, forward strand.
GATGTAAACTCTCCGCTTTATTTCTGGAAGCAGTTTCTGGGCGGAGCGTTCATTGCCTTAACGATGACGGGCATGGACCAGGAAATCATGCAAAAAAACTTAACCTGCCGTACGCTGAAAGAAGCTCAGAAAAACATGTTTTGGCTCAGCAAAACGATTGTTGTGGTTAACCTGTTGTTCCTTACGCTGGGGGCTTTGCTGTATATTTACAGTACACGGCATCAGCTTCCGTTACCTGCCTCTTCTGATGAACTGTTACCGCGACTTGCGCTTCATGAATTCAATCTCACCGTAGGTATTTTCTTTGTGCTGGGTATTACGGCCTCTTCCTACGCCAGTGCCGACTCGGCCCTGGCGGGATTAACCACTTCATTTTGTATTGACTTTCTCAACTTCAAAAACAAACCCGAAAAACAAAAGCAACGTGAAAAATTTGTTGTTCATCTGGGCTTTTCAGTGCTCTTTCTCATCATCATTCTCATCTTCAAAGAAATCAACAACCGGGCCGTAATTGATGCAGTGCTCACCATGGCCGCTTACACGTACGGGCCTTTGCTGGGGTTATTTTCCTTCGGTCTATTTACGCGAAGAAACGTACGCGACAAACTTGTTCCGGTGGTATGCCTGCTTTCACCGGCAATCTCCTATGCCATCAGCCTGCATGCACCACGATGGTTCAACGGCTATGTGGTGGGGCTGGAAATTCTGCCGGTAAACGGTTTCATCACCTTTGCAGGACTGTGGTTGCTGTCCCTGGGACTGCCAAAAAAGGAAAAGGCCATTCCGGCATAGCAGAACGGCCTTAACCCGATTAAAACCAACCCCACGTTGGTGTTATCTTGTTAACTGCCCTTCGGCAAATTATTTCTTCACATAACTGTACTCCAGGGTTTCGTTGTCTTTTATGATGCGGATGGTGTACGCACCAAACTTCACATCGCAGAAGTCAATAATCATTTTTCTCCGGTTCAGGCGCTGGGCAGTAACCACATCGCCATTCGAAGCAACTACCTGAACAATGGCCCCCAGATATTTACGCTCGGCCCGGAAAACGAAAAGATTGGGATGACGGGTTTGCAACACATCCACCACTTCCTCCGACTGACCGGCCTGAATAGCCGGTGCAGCCGAAAGGGTAAAAACAGAAGCCAACAACAGACTCAGTGCAAGAAGCAGGATAATCTTTTTCATGGGTTGTTTGATTCGCAGGACACAGTATGCCAAAGCCTGTGCCATGTAAGAAATCGGGCGATTTTGCCGAATTTTAAAGTGAACAAAGTGGGTTTTGTCCCTTTTTGGGAAGACGGTTTCCCTGATTTGTCCGGGTTCAGAGCAATTCCGCAGCCGGATCCCAGAAATGACGCTCAAAGTTTATAATCTGGTCGTTTTCCACGCGTATTCCTTCTTTTTCCAGAAGTTGCTGCATGGTGTCTGGTGTTTCGAAATGGTGCTTGCCGGTAAGTAGTCCGTTGCGGTTCACCACCCGGTGGGCGGGCACATCGGGAGGCGAGGCATTCATGGCCCAGCCTACCATACGAGCGCTCAATTTAGTGCCAAGATAAGCAGCAATGGCACCATAGCTGGTTACGCGGCCGGGCGGTATGAGCTTCACCACCTCATACACATCGCGAAAGAAATCCTTTGCCCGCTCCGGACCCAACGGCGCTTTTTGTTTTTTCATTCAGATTCCCTGGAATAAGTGTACGCTCTCCATGTACTTAGGCACCATCACATTCCATTTTAGCCGCTGCCGGATGGCATCGGCATAGGTATAGAGGTCGTTGCCCTCACCATGAACCGTAAACGTTAGCTTGGGTTTTTCCTGGAACTGGCCCATCCACCTAAACAATTCTTCACGGTCGGCATGGCCGCTCATGGCACTGGTGTACTCCACGCGACAATTTACGGGTACTTCTTCACCAAAAATTTTTATTGTTTTTTCGCCATCCAGCAGTCGCCTGCCACGTGTACCTTCAGCCTGATAGCCGGCTATTAACACTGTGTCTTCTTTTCTCCGAAGCCGGTGATAAAGGTGATGCAGAATTCTTCCGCCGGTCATCATGCCGCTGGAAGAAATAATAATGGCACGTTGCCTGATGTTATTTAATGATTTGGAATGTTCATTCGAGCGCACAAACACCAACATGTTGGTTTCCACCTCATGTGCGAATTCTTTCAGGTTGAAGGTATTTTTCAGATAATCCGCATGACGAAAGAAAAGATAGGTTGCCGAGATGGCCATGGGACTGTCAATATACACCGGCACATCCGGTATGCGGTCTTCCTTCATCAGCTTGCGCAGATGATAGAGTAAACCCTGTGTGCGTCCAACCGAGAAAGCCGGGATGAGTAACACACCGTTTTTATCGAACGTTTCATTGGCAAGACGCGCCAGTTCGGCTTCGGGATTGCCCACAGGATTATCCTTGTTGCCATAGGTACTTTCAATAAACAACACATCGGCCTGTGCAACGGCTGCAGGCGGATGAAGCATCTCACTCTGATACCTTCCGATATCCCCCGAAAAAACAATACGCTTGGTTTGCTCATTACCCTGAACAGCAATTTCGGTAATGGCCGAACCCAGCAAATGTCCGGCATCACGGAAAGTAACCTGTATGCGGTCGTTCAACCGGAAGGTTTCGTTGTAGTGAAAAGTTTTAAGAAGCGGAAAAACAGCCTTCGCATCGGTTTCGGTGTAAAGCGGCAACGGGTGCGCATGTTTTGAGTAGCCTTTATGGATGGCGTATTCTGTTTCTTCTTCCTGCAGCTTCGCGGAGTCAATCAGCATGATTTCAAGCAAGTCGGCTGTGGGCGGCGTGCAATAGATGGGTCCGGAAAATCCTTCCCGCACCAGCTTAGGCAGGTAGCCGGAGTGGTCGATATGTGCGTGGCTAAGGACAACTGCTTTAATGGAAGACGGATCAACCGGGAAGGCATCCCAGTTACGCAAACGTAATTCTTTCAGGCCCTGAAATAATCCGCAGTCAAATAGAAAACGATAATCATCCGCCTCAACCAGATAGCGCGAGCCGGTTACACTTTCGGCCCCGCCCAGAAACTTAACACGAACATCCATCAGCGCCTGATTTCAAAGTTTGTAAAGTTTATTAATTCTTTTTCTTCAACAAGAACTTTATCTACTCGCGCACGTGGCGGCCCTTGATGACACCAGGCTATAAGTTGCTGCAATGCCTGCTCCTCTCCTTCAGCTTCCAGATACACGCTGCCATCCGGCTCATTTCGCACAAATCCGGTGATACCCAGTTTGCGGGCCTGTTCGGCAGCCGAAGCACGGTAATACACACCCTGCACCTTACCCGTTACCCGGATGGCGAAATGCTTTTTCATTAGATGAGATAATCCGTACTCAGGAATACCGACTCGCGGTTGCGGATAATGGACGAGATAATTTGTTTGTTTTCATCCGTAGCTTTTGTAGCCACCACCGTGCGAATGGAAAAAGCACGTAAAGCATCGGCTACAGAAAGTGTGCCCTCGGCAGAGTCCTTTCTGCCGTTAAACGGAAATGTATCGGGCCCGCGCTGGCACTGGGTATTCAGGTTAATTCGGCCCACCTGGTTGGTGAATGCATCAATATACCGCGCCAGTGTTTTACCGGATGAGCTGAAAACGCTGACCTGCTGTCCGTAGTTGGAGTTTACCACATATTGTATAGGTTCCTCATCGTGATCAAAAGGCACAACCGGAATAACCGGTCCAAACTGTTCTTCCACGTACACGCGCATCTTTTCATTAACCGGATACAAAACAGCCGGATAAAAAAACGTGCGGTTTATTTTTCCTCCGTTTTCATTTACAATCCGGGCGCCATGCTGCACGGCATCTTTTACCAGTGCATCGAGGTAATCGGTTTTTCCGGGCTCAGGCAACGGCGTTAACGAAACACCTGGCTCCCACGGCATGCCGGGTTTGAGTTGTTTTACAGCTTCGGTAAACTTCCAGAGAAACTCATTTACAATTTTTTTGTGCACAAACAGAATTTTCAATGCGGTACAGCGCTGTCCGTTAAAAGACAACGAACCGGTAAGGCATTCGCTGATCGCATTATCCAGGTCGGCATCGGGCAGCACGATGGCCGGGTTTTTTGCATCCAGGCCTAAGATGGCCTTCAGCCGGTTGGGCTTGGGATGAAGCCTTTTCAAATCGTTTGCCCCCTTATGCGTTCCGATAAATGCAAACACATCCACTTTTCCGGTTTCCATCAAAGCACCTACCGTTTCGCGTCCTTTTCCGTAGATAACATTGATAACACCCGGCGGAAACGAATCGCGAAAAGCTTCGAGCAACGGTCGAATGAGCAACACCCCATATTTGGCAGGCTTAAACACCACCGTATTTCCCATGATGAGCGCCGGTATCAGCGTACTGAAAGTTTCATTTAACGGATAGTTGTAGGGCCCCATACATAAGGCTACGCCCAGTGGTACGCGGCGTATTTGCGCCATGAACCCCTGCTCTTCGGTAAATTTGGCTGAGTTCCGATCCAGTTCTTTTAATGCCTTGATCGTATCGGCAATATAATCACAGGTGCGATCGAATTCTTTTTCCGAGTCTTTCCGTGTTTTTCCAATTTCCCACATCAACAGGTTTACTACCTCACTGCGTACGGTGCGCATACGTACCAGAAATTTTTCCACATGGGCTATGCGTTCGGCCACTGAGCGGGTAGGCCAGTAGCCCTGACCAAGATTATAGGCCCGCAGTGCTGCATCAAGAGCCTGCAGTGCCGTAGCCGAATCCATCAGCGGTGTTTTACCGATAACCTGTTGTGTCCACGTGCCATCGGACTGTTTTGTAAAAACCGGACTCACCACCGGTGCCAGGTTACCGGTCCACTCGCGCAGCTCTCCGTCAATCAGGTATTCACGTTGCTCGGTAAAAGGCACCTGAACTTCGGCGGGAATCTGATGGGATTCCGGGAAAATTTCTTTTAAGTCTTCCATAGGATTTTAATCAGGTGAGTTAATGATAGCAATTCCCGATGAGGTTCCCAACCGGTCCGCACCGGCAGCAATTAATTCTTCTGCCTGCAAACGTGTTCGGATGCCTCCTGATGCTTTTATACCCACCTGCGGTGGTAAGGATTTTCTCATCAGGCGCACGTGTTCAACTTTTGCCCCAGCTGGTGCAAAGCCGGTAGATGTTTTCACAAAATCGGCACCAGCATCGGCACATAGCTTACAGGCCTGCACGATTTCCTCATCCGACAGGTAAGCGGTTTCAATGATCACCTTCAGGATTTTTTGATGGTCGTGCAGCAGCTTTGCGCATTTGGCTATTTCAATTTTAGTCCAGGGCAAACCGGTTTTAAATGATGAAATATTCCACACGATATCTACTTCATCAGCTCCGTTGTCGATGGCGCGTTTTATTTCGTCCAGCTTTGTTTCAGTCATGTTGTAGCCCAGCGGAAAGCCGGCTACTGTAACCAGCGCAACCGGCCTGTTACCAATTTCGCGCTTTGCCCGCTTCACCCAGAAGGGTGGCACGCAGATACCAAAAAAGTTAAACTGTGCGGCCTCCTCTACCAACCGGTCAACATCAGCAATGGTAAGCACAGGCGAAAGATTGGTGTGTTCAATGCGTTGAGCCAGTTCCATTTAGCGAAGGTATTTAAAAATTGCCTTTGATTTCTCAAAAAATCAACTGGCCGCTTTCACTTAAGTTATTATTAGAGATAATTTAAATCGCAGATTAACATCAATGCCTTATACCACACACCTTACAATACTTCATCTTTTCGGGCGGGCGTTTTTTGGGCGGGCGTTTATGCCCGAAATACATCGGGTCGGAGTACTGTGGCTTCTCCATCAACTTCTCGTTCTTCCGGCGTTGCTTTGCTACTTCTTCCATCCGCTCATAAAACCTTTCGCGTGCATCGTAGGTTATGGGCTGTTGCTTTATTTTTTTTCTGGATTTCTTTTCCGCTTCGGGCACATAGTCTTTTTCAGGAAAGTAGGGCTGAAGGGATGTGGGTGAATCGGACTGCCGTTCCTGTGCAGATGATTTCTTGCGGGAAGAAGAACCCTTAGACTGTGCTGACGCATAAAAAGTAAATACAGCACTTAGTATTACGATAAAACCTATCCGAAGCATAGCAGCAAAGATACTAACCTGAAAAGGGCCTGAAAATTGTAACCAGTCGCCAGATTAGTGCATAGTAAGGATGAATCTACCGAATTAAAAGTCAGGTGGAAATACTGAGCGCAGCTGCTGCTTATGAGCTGCTATCAACTTCCCTTGACGGTCAACATACTTTGCTGCCTGCGGAACACCCACGGAGGTGTGGGAGAATCCTCTGACCATAAGCCGGCTTTTGCCTGTTGTGCCCGCTCCTGCAGTTTCAATAATTCGGGATGAGAACATTTTTCTGATGCCCAGGCTAAACCTTTTTGCACAAGTTCGTAACGTAAATCGATTGACGCATGGATATACACCACACCAAGATAGTTGCCATGTCGATCCTTGCCTGTAAGTTCAACAGTGATGTTTTTATTCAACAGTATTTTTTCCAGATGCATTCTCGCTTCCTCAGCATAAGGCTGCCCGGGTTCCGGACTGTCCACATCATGCAATACAACCTGATAGGTATCTCCTTCGGATATGACTACCAGCGTATTCCCGTCAACTACCGTAGCTACCTTTCCGGTTATCGGATTGAATGCCATTACCACGCTTGCCAGCAGGTTTACCATAAGAGTTCCCAGCGATTTCATACCCGTTCAGTTTTACGGTAAAAGTACGGCAGCCGGCAATGGCACACCCGGCTGAATTACCGGGCAAATGGCACATGTAAGGTTTTTAAGTAAAAATGCTGTGGATTGAATTTACTTTCTACAGTACTGGTCAATCTGATACCGCGCTTTGGCATCACCCAGTTCTACTGCCCTGCGCCAGTCGAAGCACGCTTTATCTTTTTGTTGCAGTTGATAATACAGGTTACCGCGCATTTTATAGTACGATGCATTTTTCGGTTCTACGCGAATTGCTTCATCCATATCAGAGATGGCCGCACCCGGATCGCCCAGTTCGGCCTTGCAATTGGCGCGATTGTAATACGCCACCCCGTCATCCGGATTTATCGTTAATACCTGGTTGTAATCGGTAACCGCACCTTCGTAGTCCTGTATGCTTTCGCGTATCAGTGCACGATTAAAATACGCCTTTATATTTTTCTTGTCGATGGTAAGTGCATGGGTGAGTTCGGCAATGGCCGACTTGGTGTCATCGAGTTCAAGGTGAGCACGGGCCTTATCGAGAAAAAGCTGAACTGCACTCTCTCCGGCTTTAACTGCAGCATCAAAATCTTTAATCGCTCCGTTGTAATCACCGGTTTCCAGTTTCACCTTTCCGCGCTTATAGAGGGTAGTCTTATCGTTCGGATTCTGGGCAATCATTTTATCGAAATATTCCAGAGCCGGCACATAGTTTTTCATATTAAAGTAGCTTTCTGCCAGCCAGGTGTAAAGAGAAGGGTCAGGTTTTTCCGTAAGTTTTTCTGCTGTGCGGAAATCTTTTACGGCAGCATCATATTTACCGGCTTTAAAATAGGCTTGACCCCGGTTTTCAAACGCACGCACGTATTGCGGGTTTAGTGCAATAGCCGAAGTAAAATCAGCAACGGCTTCGTTCAGGCTTTCCTGTAGCAGGTATGCTTTGCCCCGGTTGTTAAACAAGACTGGGTCCTTGAGTCCCAAGGTTATGGCCTGGGAGTAACTTTGAATGGCTTCGGGTAGAAGTTTAAGCTGAAATTGCGCTTCTCCGCGATGAAAGAAGGCCACCGCCATTTTGCCGTCGCGTTCGATGGCTTTGTTAAATTCCTGAACAGCCGCATCGTACTGTTGCAGCTCATAGCGACACACACCAAGGCGGTGAAAGAGTGCGGCATCATCCAGTCCGCTTTTAAATGCCTGCTCCAAATCAGGCAATGCGCGTGCATACTCTTTCAGGTTGAAGTAGGCATTTCCTCTCGCAGCGTAATTGCTGCCCTGTTTATCCCCCTTTTCAATGGCTTTGGTTAAATCGGCAACGGCCTTCTCAAATTCTTTCAGTTCCAGGTAACTTTTTCCGCGCGCAACGAATACGCGTGCAGCAACATCGGGCATCTCGGCTGCTTTTGTCAAATCGGTTACTGCCGTTTTATAATCCTTCAACTCATAGCGGGCGATACCGAGCATGGCATAATCATCCGGTTGTGCTTCGTTGCGGGAAGCAACAACGGCAAGGTCGGCAGCTACGCCTGCATAATCATTTCGGGCGAATCGAATACGAGCCCGTGCCTTCATGGCCGGAATGTAATCTTTGCGAATAGCCAAAGCACGAGTCAAATCCTCCAGTGCTTCATCGGTCCGGTTGAGTTGTGCACGGGCTTCTCCGCGTAGCGTAAAAACTTCTTCATTGTTTAGTCCCAGCGCTATTGCCTTTTCCAGGTGGGTATTGGCTTCGGTAAACTTCTTATCTGCAAATTGAAGTTTGCCCAGATGCAGGTACACTTCTTTGTTGTCGCTGTTCAAAGCAGCCGCTTTCATCAGCCATGGCAGCGCCTCGTTGTTTTTCTTTAATTGAACCCAAGCAAGGCCCAGCATTTCCACTGCCTCGCGGTCGGTTGTGCTTCCGGCTATGCGTTGTAAATCAGAAGCAGCGTTTTCGCAGTTATTCAGTTTATAGTAGGCCTTGCCGCGTTTCAGGTAAAGATTGGCTTCATTTTCACCGGCCGCTTCGGCCAGTTTTAATGCTTCTGTTGAGCCTGCAAAATCACTGCGCTCAAACCGCAGGTATCCTGTGTAGAGAGCAACCTTTCCGTCCTTAACACCTGCCTTCATGGCCGTTTCCAGTCTTTGCCTTGCCAGATCCATCTGGTTGGTATGCCAGGCGGCAATACCAGTCATGCGCAGGATATCGGGTGTTTCGCCTGTGGCAGCACGAACTTTTTCCAGATCTTCCAGGCATCCGGAAAAATCATTTTGTGCAAAGCGCAGCGTTCCGCGACCCAGCAGTGCAGATGTTAAATCTGGTTTTATTTTCAGCGCCTCGGTATAATCGGCAAGTGCTCCACGTGTATCGTTAAGTTTTTGTTTGCATTGCGCCCGGTTGGCAAATACCTGCGCATCGGGAACACCGGCTTTCAGAAACTGGTCATAGTAATTCAAAGCGGCTGTAAAATCATTCTTACCGAAACGGATATCGCCCAGCATGCGCAACGCTTCGGCATCTTTCAATCCTGCAGCAAGTGCTTTTTCCAAATCGGGTTGTGCTCTGTCTGTATCGCGCTGCGCCATTAATGCTTTACCGCGTGCTAAAAATACCTCCGGCAAATTTTCACCTGCGCTAATCGCACGGCTCAGTGTTTCAACTGCAGATGCATAGTCTTTTTCTTTGTATTGACAGAGCCCGAATCGGGTAAAGACTTCCCTTTCGGAAACGCCCATTGAAACTGCTGCCGCAAAAGCGCGGTTGGCTTCGCTGCACTGACCGAACTGAGCCAGGCTCAAGCCCAGCATACGGAACACATCTTTATCCTTTACTCCGCGGGTTACCACACGGTTCAGTGCATCGGCAGCACCGGAATAATCTTTCAACTCGAACTTTGCCCTGCCTAATCGCTGATAGAGTTCCACATCACTGCGCCCGGAAGATAGCAGCTTGTCGGTGTCTTCGGCACAACCCTTCCAACTGTTCATCAGACTTCGCACTTCGGAGCGGTTTTCGAGTGCACGATCATAGTCGGGCTTCAATTCCAGTGCTTTGGTGAAATCGGCTTCTGCTGCCGGATATTCTTTCAGCATCATGCGGGCTTTACCACGATTGTTGTACACCACCGCATCCTGTACACCTTTTGCTATCGCTTTATCATAATTGGCTATGGCATCGCGGTAATTTTCGGTTCGGAACTTCAGATTGCCGAGATTGACAAAGGTTTCCGGGCGTTGTGCGCCCATCTGCACTGCTTTTTCCAAATCGGGAAGTGCATTCTGATAATCATTTAGAAAAGCGCGGGTATTTCCGCGCAGTTCAAACAGTTCCACCGCATTGATTCGCTGACGGGCGGCCTCATCGAAATCAGCCCGGGCTTTTTCGTAATCCTTTAGGTAATAGTAAGCTGTACCCCGGTACAGATAAATTTCTTTTTGCGCAAAGCCGGCCGTTATTAATCGGGAAAATTCTTCGGTTGCTGCCCGGTAGTCGGAATTATTTAGTTTTTCAACAGCCTGCTGATACTGCGCGCGCTGCAGCGAGTCGATGCGGGTTTGAGACTGACCCGTTTTCCATAGTGAAACAGAAAGGAGTATCAGGAAAAACCGAAACAGAAAATGTTTTTTCATACCCGACAAAAATATCAAAAGGATAACGGGTAAAATGGACAAAAAGCGAAAAACCCTACTTCTGCCGGAATGAACTACGGATGCGTAAAAAGAGCAAGTAACATATAGCCCGACACCAAAACGAGAATCAGAATAAGCAGATAGCCGAACAAACGGGCCCTGTTGAAATATGCTTTTATGGGAAGGGTTTTTTTCATGGCGCAGGGTTAGTTACCAGTACAACGAGCACATAGGCGGCAATGGAAAGCAGAACCATCACCACGAAATCGCGGACCAAGCCATAGACATTCGCCACTGAAATACCCTTTTTCATAGCCGGAAAGGTTATCTAAGTTAAAGTAAAACTTTAAATGAACGAATCTTGTTCCCGGTTTTTTGAAAAAACCATACTAACGGTTAGAAAAGCGGGACTAACCGCATGGTAAATCCGGTAAAAGGAAGGATGGTTTAGGCGGCTTACAGGTGAATCACCTCGCCATAGGCTGCTGCCGTGGCTTCCATGATGGCCTCGCTCATGGTAGGGTGAGGGTGAACGGACTTAATGATTTCGTGTCCGGTGGTTTCCAGCTTGCGTGCTGCTACGACCTCTGCAATCATTTCCGTAACGTTGGCGCCAATCATGTGCGCACCCAGCCATTCACCGTACTTGGCATCGAAGATGACTTTAACAAAACCATCGGGCGCACCGGCTGCTTTGGCTTTTCCGGACGCAGTGAACGGAAACTTTCCGACTTTTATCTGATAGCCTGCCTTTTTGGCTGCTTCTTCTGTGTAGCCAACGGAAGCGATTTCCGGCGAGCAATATGTACAACCGGGTATGTTATTATAATTGAGCGGCTCAGGATTCAAACCGGCAATCTTTTCCACACAGATGATACCTTCTGCCGAAGCCACGTGAGCCAGGGCCTGACCTTTAACGATATCGCCTATGGCATAAACGCCCTGAACATTGGTACGATAATAGTCGTCAACCACAACTTTACCTTTATCGGTCTTTACCCCTGTTTCTTCCAGACCTATTCCTTCCAGATTGGCGGTAATTCCTACGGCAGACAACACGATGTCTGACTCAATTTTTATTTCGCCCGAAGGAGTTTTAACGGTTGATACGCAACCCTTGCCCTTAGTATCAACGGCGGTTACTTCGGAACTGGTGTAAACATTGATACCCGATTTTTTAAATGATTTTTCCAAAGTCTTGGAAACTTCAACGTCTTCGAGTGGAACCAGATTGGGCAGAAACTCTACAATGGTTACTTCCGTTCCGATGGCGTTGTAAAAATAAGCGAACTCGGTGCCGATTGCTCCGGAACCAACTACGAGCAGTTTTTTTGGCTGTTGAGGCAGCGTCATGGCTTCGCGGTAGCCGATGATTTTCTTACCGTCAATTTTCAGTGCAGGAAGTTCGCGTGCCCGGCCACCGGTAGCGAGGATGATGTGTTTTGCTTCGTATTCGGTCTTCTTACCATCGGCCGAAATAACCTCAACTTTTACTACGCTGCCCGATTTCTTTAGTTTACCGAATCCGGCAATGTGTTCAATCTTATTTTTCTTAAATAAAAATTGTATGCCCTTACTCATGCCGGCAGCTACTTCACGGCTGCGCTTCACCATAGCGGCAAAGTCGGGTTTAGCATCATTCACCTGAATTCCGTAATCAGCGGCATGTTTAATGTATTCAAAGACATTGGCACTTTTCAACAGCGCTTTAGTCGGGATACAACCCCAGTTAAGGCACACTCCGCCCAGCTCAGCTTTTTCGACTACGGCTGTTTTCATACCGAGTTGCGATGCACGAATAGCCGCAACATAACCGCCCGGACCTGACCCGATTACGATGACATCGAATTTGGACATACCTCAAAAGTTTAACGCGCCAAAGATATAACTCTTGGGCGGCTTACCATCGCAATTCTAAGCATTTGTCTATTTTTGAAATTTAAACTCAGTCCTTAACATGAAATTATTATCCGGAAAAACCGCACTCATTACCGGCGCATCGAAGGGTATCGGTCGCGCCATTGCCGTGAAATTTGCCGAACAAGGTGCCAACGTGGCTTTCACATACTTATCCAGCATCGAACAAGGTCAGACGCTTGAAGCGGAATTGGTAGCCAAAGGCATTAAAGCCAAAGGTTATCGCAGCGATGCATCCGATTTTGCCCAGGCCGACAAACTGATTAATGATGTGGTTGCCGAATTTGGTTCGCTGGATATTTTGGTAAACAATGCCGGCATTACCATGGACAACCTGCTGTTGCGCATGACGGAAGAGTCCTGGGATAGAGTGATGAACGTCAACCTGAAATCGTGCTTCAACACCGTGAAGGCCGCCGCTAAGGTTATGATGAAGCAGAAAAGCGGCTCCATTATTAATATGACCTCCGTAGTAGGTATCAAAGGCAATGCCGGTCAGGCCAATTATGCGGCCTCCAAAGCCGGCATCATCGGCTTCACCAAGTCGGTGGCTTTGGAGCTGGGGTCACGCGGCATCCGTTCCAACGCCATTGCACCCGGATTTATTGAAACCGAGATGACGGGCAAACTGGATGAGAAGACCGTGCAAAGCTGGCGCGATGCCATACCGTTAAAACGCGGTGGCAAACCCGAAGATGTGGCCGATGCCTGTGTATTTCTTGCCTCCGATATGTCGTCTTACATCACCGGCCAGGTTATTCAGGTAGATGGGGGAATGCTGACTTAAAATTCAAGGTTTAAGATTTAAGCTAAAGGATACCAAATTTTTAATTGGTAGTATGTATGCTTTTGTTTGCTCTGTGAATGCATTTTGTGACAGACCAATTCAACGAGTTTTTCTGGAGCACAGGAAGAAGTAGGAACTTTACGATTCTTTAATAACTAAAGATAGCCATCATTAAACAGGCCCCACAAGCGTTTATCAACTCCGTCTTTTTTACTCTTTAATTTCAGTTGGCCCTGATTTCAATTCGTTTAATAACAAGTCCTTAATCCTGGGGACTAATTTTTTCAAAGTCAGATAACTGTTGTCAGAAGCATTTAGAATAATCACTGCAATTTTACACTTATCAAAATTTTGCTGATATTGTAGATTCTTATCAAAAGTCAATAAAGCGTCAAACTCATTTTGAATTAACAGCTCAATTAATTTTCCATTTGTAAGTCCTCTCCAACCTTTATCTGCTGCCGTATAAATTTCATGTTCTTTAAAGTCGTTTTTAAGTCTTTTTGGTAAGTTTTCATCAAGCAGCAGTTTCATAAATCTGCTCAATATTCTTAGATGTCAGTATTTTACTCGCTATCTCAATTACTGCTATAGCCTGATCTCTCGATACAGTTGGAAAATCACTTAAAAACTCGTCTAAGGAAATCCCTTTTTCTAAATGGTCAAACATGGACTGAATAGGCACTCTTGTACCTTTAAATACAGGTTTCCCTGAAAGGATTTCTTTATCAATATTGATATAGTCCTTCACTTTATACATAATTCAAATTTAAATTTTTTTTTAATTTTCAATGTCAAATTAGCTGGTTAAGGATGGATTATATTCTTAGTGTTAAGCCACCGCAGCTTCATGTAAAGCACCCGAACCTGTAGCCGGTAACAGGTTAATCTCACAATCATCCGGGAATAGCACCACACGCACATGTTTGTCGGCCAGCAGAGCAGCAAGGTGTCCGAGTACTATTTCTCCGATTATAACCTGACCTTCCGCATGGGCATAGCCACCCATTACCCTTCGGAATACCTGCCAGGCTGCTGCCCGATTACCATCAAACCAAATCCATGCAGTAACAACCACATCATTTGAAAAGTGTAAACCAGTTGAAGTCGCCAGTTTGCGGTAATTATACCGGTAATCATTTTGCAGCGACACGATATCCGAAAAAACGGCCAGAGCGGTGGGCAAACTTCCTGCGCCTTTTCCTGTGAGCAACTGACGACCCGCGAAGTTTCCGGTAAGCTGTACCGCATTGAACTCGTGGCGGATTCCGGCCAGCTGATGTGCAGACGAAACAAATTGCGGCAGCACCCACGCACTGACCTGATTTTCCCTCCGCAGTGCGCGGACTACCAGCTTTAAAGCGAATCGGTGCTGACGTGCAAACTCTGCCTCTTCGCTGCCGATGCGACTGATACCCGATACCGGAATATCCTCCGGCCTAACGAGCAGTCCGTGTGCATGCAACAGGGCAATGCTTAGCTTATACTGCGGATCAATACCCTCTACATCCAACAGCGGATTAGCTTCGGCAAAACCGAGTTGTTGGGCTTCGCGCAAGGCCTCAGTATAGGTTAGTTTTTCTTCCAGAACGCGGGTTAAGATGTAGTTGGTAGAACCATTAAAGATTCCTTCCAGTGAAACAATGTCTTCGTGCGCATAGTATTCCTCCAGGGTACGGATTACCGGAATACTGCCGCAAACGGCTGCCTCGTACAATACCGAACGGTTATGCTTTTTCTGCAGTCTGATGATTTCCTCCAGGTTCTCGGCCAGCATTTTTTTATTTGCTGTAACAACATGCTTGCCTTTTTTAAGGGCTTCTTTCAGAATCGCGAAAGCTGCATGGGCATCATCAATCAGTTCAACAATTACATCAATCGAATCATCTGATAAAAGATCATCCGGATTGAAGGTAAAGTATTCGGTCGGTAAGGGTCGCGGCTTCATCGGGTTTTTAACACAGATTTTTTTTATGCTGATACCTGCCGGCTTTCGCTGCTCCAGGATTTTCCAAAGACCCTGGCCCACGCATCCGAAACCAAAAAGGCCGATGTTTATTTGTTTACTCATATAAAAAAAGCGTTTGGGTGTGATGGGAATAAAAATGCTGAAGTGCCTGTTTCAACTGACCAAACTCGGCCAGGAAGCCGTCATGACCGTACAGGGATGACAACACCGCCAGCCTTGCTCCGGGTATAGCGGATGCCAGATACTCCTGCTCCTGCAACGGATACAGGATGTCGGAGTCAATTCCGATAACCAGGGTTTTGCCCTGAATACGACCCAGCGCTTCTTCAGCCGAATCAGACTTTGTTCCTACCTGATGACTATCCATCATTCGGCTGAGCACATAGTAGGTAAAGGCATTAAACCGTTTGGCCAGTTTTTCGCCGTGGTAACGTTGGTACGTTACAGCTTTAAACTGATTGCTATCATGCCATATACCCTGTTGGGTTTGTCCATAGCAGGTATAGTTCCGGTAGGATAACATGGCAATTGCACGGGCAGCCTTAAGCCCTTCGCATCCGGCATCATCGCGATTTTCCTTCCAGGTTGAGTCAGCTTCAATGGCCATGCGCTGTGCTTCATTAAAGGCAATACCCCAGGGCGAATGAAAAGCATTGCAGGCTATGGGTACAATGTGCCCGAAAACATGCGGCTGCAAAATAGCCCATTGCAGAACCTGCTGCCCGCCCAGAGAGCCGCCAATCAGCGTGTGAATTTTTTCCAGCCCCAGATGCTTTCGTAACAAATCGAAAGCGCGGGCCACATCGCGGGTTGTGAGTTGCGGAAAATCATGATAGTAAGGCTTTTTTGTTTCGGGATTAACCGACAACGGACCCGTTGAACCATAACAGCCTCCAAGCGTGTTAACGCAGATAATGAAATATTTTTCCGGCGCAAATATTCCCTCTTCCGAAAACAAAGGCGCCCACCACTGGGTAACATCCGAAGATCCGGTAAGGGCATGGCATACCCACACGGTATTTGTACGGTCGGCATTTAACCGACCCAGTGTGGTATAGCGAAGCCGGAAGCCGGGAAGGACTTTTCCCGACTCCAGCTCAAACTGTTTCGGATACTCGAAATCGTGATGGGTGGCTATCATGGCTAAGCTGTTACCTTTTCAGCGGCGTACACTTTTTCAAAAGCCTGTTCGAAATCAGCTTTGATGTCATCGATATGTTCAATGCCCACCGAAACGCGCAGCAGCGTAGGTAACACACCTGTTGACAGTTGCTCTTCATCTGTTAATTGCTGGTGCGTAGTAGCCGAAGGCTGAATGATGAGTGTTTTGGCATCGCCAACATTGGCCAGGTGGCTAACCAGCTTCAGGCTGTCCACAAACTTCGTTGCATTTTCCTTACTACCCTTTAACGTGAACGACAACACCGCACCAAAGCCATTGCGCAGGTATTTTTTTGCGAGTCCGTGATAGGTACTGCTCTTCAGGCCGGGGTAGTTTACACTTTCCACCAGCGGGTGCTGTTCGAGCCAGCGGGCCAGTTCCAGCGCATTGTCGCAGGCACGTTGAACACGCAACGACAACGTCTCAAGGCCTTGCAGGAAAAGGAAGGAGTTAAACGGACTGAGTGCCGGACCAAAATCGCGCAGGCCTTCAACCCGTGCACGAATGATAAAAGCAATATTCGGAAGGCCCAGCGGATTATTTTCGCCAAATACCTCCCAGAATTTCAAACCGTGGTATCCTTCAGCCGGCTCGGTAAACTGCGGAAACTTGCCGTTGCCCCAGTTGTAATTGCCGCCATCTACAATTACACCACCGATGGAAGTACCATGCCCGCCAATCCATTTAGTAGCAGAAGCAACCACCACATTTGCACCATGCTCAAACGGCCTGAACAGATAACCGGCCGCGCCAAAGGTATTATCCACGATGAGCGGTATATCGAACTTGCGTGCCAGAGCAGCAATGGCATCAAAGTCGGGTATGTTAAAACCCGGGTTGCCGATGGTTTCCAGATACAACGCTTTTGTGTTTTTGTCAATCAGTTTTTCAAACGATTCTACCGAGTCGCCTTCGGCAAAGCGGGCATCAATACCCAGGCGCTTGAACGAAACCTTAAACTGGTTGTAGGTTCCGCCATACAAAAATGAGGTGGTAACAAAGTTATCGCCTGCCTGCAGGATGTTGTTTAACGCAATAAACTGTGCAGCCTGGCCGGAACCAACGGCCAGCGCTGCCACGCCTCCTTCCAGCGCTGCGATGCGTTTCTCAAACACATCGGTAGTAGGGTTCATGATACGCGTGTAAATGTTGCCGAACTCTTTCAGCGCAAACAGATTGGCGCCATGCTCGGAGTTGCGGAACGTGTACGAGGTAGTTTGGTAAATCGGTACGGCACGCGACCGGGTTACCGGGTCCACTTCATGCCCGGCATGAAGCTGGAGTGTTTCGAATTTTAAATTGGACATGGGTATTTTAGTTTTGGTTGAGTAAAAATTTTACAGGTGTCGGATTCGACAGGTTATCGTAAACCGGGCAGCGGTTTTCGATTTCCTTTATCAGTTTTTCCTTTAGTTTTTCATCCAGAGGTTTGCTGGTTTTCAGTTCAACATGAATGGAGCGGTAGCCGGCGCGGTCGCTAAATGATTTTCCAAGCAACCGGTCAGGATTCAGTTCGCCTTCGATGTTGATTTGCAGGTCAGGCAGTTCAAGCTGCAATTCTTTGGCTACAAGGTGTGCTACCACATTCAGGCAGCCGGCATAACCGGCCAGTACATACTCTACCGGATTGGGTGCCTGATTGGTACCGCCAAGGGCCTCCGGCTCATCCACGATAAGCCTGAAGCCACGGGTGCTTACTTCGGTTCGCGCGGGAGTCTGGCTAACCGAATGAACGGAAAATTTAAGTGGTCGTGACATATACAGATAGTTTGGTTTTTTTTGGAGGATTAAAATTGAAATTGAACCGGCAGGCACAGATGCACTACGCCTGTTCACCGCAAGGCTTTATCCGTTACGGAATATCGGATAGCAGCCTTAACAGCAGATACAACAACAACACATCATGGCATGCTGACGCATACCTCCTGTGCTGCAAATCGAAATGTGTGCAGAAGGATTAAACAGACTGAGCGAAACGGAAACGCTGCGGCCGGAAAGTTGAAGGAGTTGTGCTTTGTTTTTCATTTTTTTATCGGTTTATATTCCCCCCGCTTTGGCGAGGCGTCAGGATTTAGCACCGTGCACATTTTGTGTCGGTTGCTAGCGCTTCACAGAGCCTGTCTCTCCGCGCTTCTTTATAAATCGATAGCAGCGTGGTGCTGTGTCGATTGTTAATGCAAACGTATAGACTGAAATTTTTGTTACCAAATAAAAAGACGATTTTTTTTCAATAAAAAACTAACAAGCGTTTGATGGTAAAGAACCTGATCATTGTCAATTTCCTGATAATCATCGGAATTCAGGCTATCGCACAGGAACGGGCAGACGAGCGGGAACGCATGGTAAAACAACAACTCATCAGCCGCGGCATCCGCTCAAAAGCCGTGCTGGATGCCATGCGCAAAGTAGAACGACACCGGTTCGTTCCTACCGAAGTAAGTTCCCAAGCCTACAATGACTACCCCCTTCCGATTGGCGAAGGACAAACTATTTCACAACCGTATATCGTTGCCTTCATGACGGAAGCACTGGAATTGAAACCAACTGACAAGGTGTTGGAAGTGGGCACCGGTTCGGGCTATCAGGCGGCTATCCTGGCTGAAATCTGTCGGGAGGTATATACCATTGAAATTGTTGAATCTTTAGGAAAGCAAGCAGCACAAATCCTTAAACAACTGGGTTACACCAACGTGCACGTGCGCATTGGCGATGGCTATTTCGGATGGCCTGAAGCTGCCCCCTTCGATGCCATTATTGTAACTTGTTCTCCTTCCGATGTTCCCGAACCGCTGCAGCAACAACTGGCTGAAGGCGGAAGAATGATAATTCCCGTAGGCGAAGGGCAGGTTCAGGAACTGGTACTCATCACCAAACAAAACGAAAAACTAAAGCGCCAGCACCGGCTTCCTGTGCTTTTCGTGCCGATGCGGGATAAGAAGGGAAAAAGGTACTAACACCAAACTCATCCGGTCAAACGGTGTTTAATGATAAAAAACACCCATTTTCCTGCCGTTTTAACGGCCGGACTCTATATTTGTAACCCTAAAAATGTAAGATTCATGGTTATTGCATCGTCCATCATTGCCTTTACCCTAATCATTTTCCTTTTGGTGCTGCTGCTGCTGTTTGCACAGAAAAAACTCGTCCAATCCGGTCCGGTTAAAATAGTTATCAATGGCGATGAGCAAAAAGCCATCGTTGTACCGGCCGGGTCATCCCTGCTTAGCACACTGGCCAGTCAGAAAATATTTATTCCTTCAGCCTGCGGCGGAGGGGGCACCTGCGCCATGTGCAAGTGCGTGGTGGAAGAAGGCGGTGGCGATGTATTACCAACCGAGTTGGGGCACCTGAGCCGTAAAGAAAGAGCCGATCACGTACGGCTGAGCTGCCAGGTTAAGGTTAAACAGGATATGCGTATTCGCATTCCTGAAGAAATTTTTGGTATCAAGAAATGGGAATGCGAAGTAGTTTCAAATTATAACGTTTCCACTTTTATTAAAGAATTCGTTGTAAAACTGCCTCCGGGCGAGACACTGAAATTTGAAGCTGGCGGCTATATCCAGATTGACGTTCCGCCCTGCACGGTAAATTTCAAGGATATTGATATTACGCCTCATCCCGAACTTGGCCACAAACCTGATATATTCAAAAGCGACTGGGATAAATTCAAAATGTGGGACCTGAAGATGGTAAATGATGAGCCCATTTTCCGTGCTTATTCCATGGCCAATCATCCCGCCGAAGGCAACATCATCATGCTAAACATCCGGATTGCCACACCTCCCTGGGATAGGGCCAACAACAAATGGATGGATGTTAACCCGGGTATTTGCTCTTCCTATATCTTTTCGCGTAAGCCGGGTGATAAGGTAACCATATCGGGTCCTTATGGTGAATTCCATATCAACCCCACTGATCGTGAAATGATTTACATTGGCGGTGGTGCCGGCATGGCCCCTCTCCGCGCGCAGATTTTCCACCTGTTCCATACCGAAAAAACCAAGCGCAAAGTCTCGTATTGGTACGGCGGGCGGTCGAAAAAGGAGTTGTTTTATGTTGACCACTTCCGAAAAATAGAAAAAGAGTTTCCCAACTTCCGTTTCTATATCGGCCTTTCCGAGCCATTGCCGGAAGATAACTGGAAAGTGAAGAAAAGCCTGGACGATCCGGAAGGCGACGGCTATATCGGCTTTATCCATCAGTGTTTGTATGATAATTATCTGAAACACCATCCGGCACCCGAAGATGTGGAGTACTACCTCTGTGGCCCTCCGCTGATGAATGCTGCCGTTTTGAAGATGCTGGATGAAATGGGAATACCGAAAGAAAACATCCGCTTTGACGACTTTGGCGGCTGATAGCCTTTGCCCACAAATCATCATGCCCGGTTAAAAGCCGGGCTTTTTTATTTCTCTTCAGTAAAATTCAGGACACCAGTAGCTGAAAAATATTTCTGATTTTTTAATCATTCAATCGTTTGCAAAGGGTTTGTCCCCGATTTGTAGTTTGATTCCTCGTTTTCATTTACTAAACTTGGTTTACCTAAACTTCCAGTGTGAGAAAGGTTTTCGTTATTTTTCTACTGGCACTTTTCCTCTTCTACACCGGAGGGTACTACCTTTTTTATTTTGCCATCAAGCATCATAGGGATGTTAAACTGAGTCGGCTGTTCGACTCCGGCTTACCCGAATCTGCATCGACTGTTACCTTAAAAATTCCGTTAACCCTTCCCTATCCCATACATACTTCCGGATTTGAACGGATAAACGGTGAATTTGAATTTGACGGTGAGTTTTACAAGATGGTAAAACACAAACTGGAAAATGATACCCTTCATATTGTTTGTTACAAAGATGTACAGGCCAAACGCCTATCCTCAGCCCTGAACGACATCGCCCGGTTCTCCAGCGATCTTCCGGCTTCTTCATCTGCTCCGTTCGCCTTTTTTATCAAGCTACTTAAAGATTACGAGCCCTCCTTGCTTCCCGGCCTTACCCATGCCTGCCTGGGCTGGCAACAGAATTTACATTTTGAATTCATTACTAGTAGCCCCATACAGCCCGTTGTTTTTGTTCATACTCCTCCTCCCAGGTCTTAATCAACCTGCTTAGTCTATTATTCAATACCTGATTGCTTCATCCGATAGTGAAGCATGTGTTCTGTCACTACGTTCACTTTACATAAGAGTATGAAAAAATATTTATGCCTGATATGTATTCTACCTGTTTTTGCAGGTAACGCCCAAACTATATCAGACGGGCTGATGATGCCTGCGAAAAATTTATGTACCGGTGTGCTGTATACGCATGACCGCTGGACCAATTACTGGGAGGGCACGTTGAAGCGCGATAACGGAAACATCGGTACACTCACTACCCAAAGCGCTATGTGGGTAGCTGCTTATGGAATTACCAAAAGATTAAATGCCCTGGCTGCTTTACCCTACGTATGGACCCATGCCAGTCAGGGTACGCTTGCCGGCCAGCAGGGCATACAAGACCTTACCCTCGCACTGAAGTTCAACTTATTAAACTCCAAAGCCGAACATCATGAATTCAAAGCATTTGTGGTCGGTGGCTTTTCCACTCCGCTTTCCAACTACACTCCTGATTTTCTGCCGCTCTCCATTGGAACGGGTACCACGAATTTCTCCGGTCGTATAACATTGAATTACGCCTTCCTGAAAAATTTTTACATCAACTTTTCAGGCGCATATACCTGGCGCAGCAACATTGAAATCGACCGCCAGGCTTACTACACCAACGGCCAACTGTATCTGACCCATGAGGTGTGGATGCCCAATGTGTTCGACTATTTTGGGAGTCTGGGATTTCATAAGGGCCCGCTGCAAACCGAACTCAACTATTCGCAGCAGGTAACACTGGGAGGCGATGACATCCGCCGGCACGATATGCCTTTTCCTTCTAACCGGATGAATTTTTCAAAAGCCGGTTTACTCGTTATGTATTATTTGCCATGGCCCAAATACCTTGCTTTTCGCTGTGCTGCACATTACACCGTAAGTGGTCGAAACGTAGGACAATCAACCGCAATTACGACCGGCTTACTGTATACCATCATTTTCAAAGACAAGCAATCACAATTATGAAACCGTTGTATTCTCTATTCTTAACGTTTGGCCTGGTAGTGCTTATTCCGGCCTGCGAAAAGGAAATCAGGCAGGAGGAACAATTCCATGCTTTTGTGCCTGCAAACATTGACCCTAGTGCCGGAAACTGGGCTACAGTACATCTCACCGCACCAAATCAAATTGCTGTACCACCTCCGGCACCGGTAAACTCCGATTCTTATCAGGCCGAGCTCGAGGCAATAAAAGATGCCCAACAAAAACTAACCGCACAGCAACATGAAATCATTCGTTTTTGGTCCGGTACAGGCGTGCTGCGGTGGAATCAGATTATGCGCGAACTGGTTGCCCAGTTTAATTTACCTCCCGCTCCGCTTCCGGACGGTACCTATCCGGTGCCCGACCCAGAGAATCCGTTTTCCGATCCGCGGTTTCCTTTTGCCAATCCACCTTATGCTGCACGGGCTTATAGTTATGTAAGCACAGCCATGTATGACGCGCTCATCGCCACCTGGCATTACAAATTTCTTTATAACCGGCCGGCACCCTATGAAGTGGACGATGGCATTAAGGCTTTTGTGCCTCAAACGGATTTACCGTCCTACCCGTCTGAAGAAGCAGTAATGTCGGGTGTGGCTACCGAATTACTGAAAGCTTTGTTTCCTGCAGCAGTTGAAAAAATTACCCGATGGGCAGCCGACCAGCGCAATGCCGCTTTGTGGTCGGGAAAAGCAACTCCATCCGACATTTCAGCGGGTCTTGCTCTCGGAAAAGCAGTGGCAGCTATTTTCATGATACGCGCCCGAGCCGATGGCATGAGCGCTGCTGCTGGTAACAAGGCCCAGTGGGAGGCATTGAAGCTGAATGCCACCAGCCGAGGTGATGTGGCATGGGTAAGTCTGGACATTCCGCCGCGGCCACCCATGCTTCCTTTTTTCGGAAATGTTTTGCCATGGAAAATGACCCACGATGACATTGTTGCTTTGCGGCCACCTCCACCACCCCTGGCTGATTCCGAGGAGATGAAAGCCGAGCTGAATGAAGTTAAACAGTTTCTTAAAAACTCCACACGCGAGCGCCTTCGTATTGTTCACTTCTGGGCCGATGGTGCAGGAACCTACACACCGCCCGGGCATTGGAATGACATTGCCGCCGAATACATAGCCGAAGCACAATTCAGTGAAGTACGGTCGGCACGTGCCTTTGCCTTACTGAATATGGCGCTGCACAATGCAGCCGTAGCATGCTGGGAAACGAAATACTTTTATTTTAATCCGCGTCCTTCTCAACTGGACCCGTCGGTTAAGACATTAACCGGCATACCCAACTTTCCTTCCTATACCTCGGGTCATTCCACATTTTCAGGCGCAGCCGCAACGATTCTATCCTATTTGTTTCCTGCACATCAGTCTAAGTTTAATGATATGGCGAAAGAAGCATCGATGTCCAGACTTTATGGCGGCATTCATTACAGAAAGGACTGCGAGGTGGGATTGGACCATGGTAAGCAAATCGGAAACTTTCTGTTAGACAACTTTGCCCGAACAGATGGCGCAGATTAAGTTATCGGTTAGGTGCGTCATCCATGAACGATGACGGGCGATTTCTGCAGGAGGCCGTTTATTCGGCCTTCTGTTTTTTCCGCCTTTTGTATCTTTCAAAAAATTATAATCAATGGATTTAACCCTGTTCTTCAATCCGGTTAACGAATCTTTACTTCAGGTTACATCTCCTGCCGCTCTGGTGCGCAGCTTACGCGTGTACACGCACAAAATGCCCGATTACAGAGATGCTCACCTGGCTATTATAGGTGTGCCCGAAAATCGCGGGGCTGGCAACAACCATGGCACTGAGCATGCCCCAGATGAAATCCGGAGAAAATTATATGCTTTGAAGCGCAGCCTCGTTCAATATCGCATAGTTGATTTGGGCAACCTGAAGCCCGGCCACGACCTTCAGGAAACATACACCCGCCTGAGTGAAGTATGTCGTATATTGTTGGAACAAAATGTATTGCCTGTTATACTGGGCGGTTCGCACGACCTCGCGTTCGGACAATACACCGCCTATGAACAACTTGATAAACTGGTAAGCCTGCTGAACATTGATGCATTTTTAGATCTCGAGCAACACGATGACGCACATCCCGCTTCCTCGCATCTGCAAAAAATCCTGCTGCACGAACCTAATTTTCTGTTTAGTTATACACACCTGGCATACCAATCCTACCTCATTGACCCTGACTCGGTAGCCATTCTGGAAAAACTTTATTTCGAAGCTTTCCGCATCGGGCAGATGCGCACCAACCTGCAGGAAATGGAGCCGGTTATTCGTCAGGCCGACATGGTGTCGTTCGATGTTACGGCCATCCGGTCCTCCGA
The DNA here is from genome assembly GCA_025055435.1 of Cyclobacteriaceae bacterium. Lineage (GTDB taxonomy): Bacteria > Bacteroidota > Bacteroidia > Cytophagales > Cyclobacteriaceae > UBA2336. The sequence continues at coordinate 65,514 of JANWWN010000008.1, forward strand.
TGCACCGGGAAATGCTCACGCCCAGCCCTTTGGACTGACCGGTGAGGAATCCTGCCAGATTTGCTGGTACGCCGGACTTAATGAAAAGCTCAGCTCCATTGGATTTTATGAATACAATCCCGATAAAGACGATGAAAGCCGGAAAACAGCCTCCGTTATCGCAACCATGATATGGTATTTTATAGAAGGATTTTATCATCGCAAAAGCGAACCCAACTTCCGCAGCAACGACTTCCTGAAATACGTAGTGGCAATGCCCGGTCATCCCGAAACCATCGTATTCTACAAAAGCAAACGCACGGAAAAGTGGTGGATGGAAATACCCTATCCAGAAGGACTGGAACGTTTTGCGCGCAACAGCATCGTTCCCTGCAGTTATTCCGACTACCAGATGGCTACGCAAGGTGAAGTACCCGAGCGCTACATTCAGACCGTTGCCCGTTTAAGCTGAGCGACTGTTCCGCATAATGGCATAACCTAACAACAGGGTGCATATTAAACTTAAACCCACCAGCAACTCAGGGCGGGAAGCAGTAAGCCATCCGGCTGAAAGAAAGGTTTTTTCAACCTGATTAAACCCGATAACCGTTATACTGCCGAAAACCATTAACAATACGGTAGTGTAGTACAAGGATGGTCGTAAAGCCGCAGGTAGAACTTTCGGATGGTTAACCAGTATTGTCAGCAAAGCCACGAGCAACGGAAGAATTAAGCCGTTTAGTGCCTGAACCGTAAGTATTACCGGAATAGGTTTGATGCCGCTTAATCCGAAAATTAATCCCGTAATCAAAACCAGTCCCCACACCCAACGCAATCTGCCGGGTTTATCCCAACCGAAAATTGTTGCTGCCACCAGCGAAGCCGCATAAGGTGCAGTAACCGAGGAGGAAAAACCTGCTGCGAATAATCCGACAGCAAGCGCCCATGAGCCCACATTACCCATTTTTCTTTCCAACATACCGGCCAACTCAGGGAATGAGGAAAAACCATTTACTGCCGTACCGGCTACCACGATTGCACCGGTTATCAATCCTCCGGTCAGCACAGATACGGTAAGGCCGATGCGCATTTCGGCCATGGTTTTATCGCGGCTGATGCCCGAACCCAAAAAAATATTGTATGGAACGATGGTGGTTCCTACCAGGCCCAGAACCAGCAAAGCTGAACCGGCAGGAATTTGCGGAACCGAAGCCGACACAATCAGTTCACGCGAACTAAAATCTTGTTGAAACGCAAGTGCAATGAAAGCTGCCCCCATAAGCGCCACCAAAAAAGTCATGATAGCGGATATAAGGTGGCGTTTGTTAAACCACAGGATAGCCGAAACAGTCAGTCCAACTATCAGGGTAAGCAGGCGCATGTCTGTACCGGTAAGTATGTTTAAACCGGAAACAGCACCCAGAATATTTCCTGCTTCATAGGCTGCACAACCTAAAATAATCACAAGCCCGGTAATTGTCACAAGGTTAACACCCTTTTTGCCTGATGCCCGGGCAGCAGCTTCTTTGAGGTTTAAGCTACTGCCAATAACAATACGGGCCGCAGTTTCCTGCAGCACCAGGCAACCCAGCGTGCCCAGCGTTACCGCCCACAACAACTGCAAACCAAATGATGCCCCGGCAGTTACCGAAGTGGTTATGGTACCCGGCCCGATAAAAGCAGCCGAAATCACCGAATACACTACTATGGCACTAATACGGGAGCGATAGGGCATACTTCAAAAGTAGTCTTAATATTAAACGCATTAACTGCACAGTCAAAAAATTTTAAAGTCCTTATTCAGAAAGGGAAAAATAAAATTTAACTTTGCATCATGCTATGTGAGAAAGACATCATGAAGCAATTCGGTCATGACACCCAAATCATGATGGTCCGGTGTTTTAGCTGAAGTTCATCTGTTCTTCATCTGAAAACCCGGTCATGCCGGGTTTTTTTGTTTTCATCTTAAAACCTTTCAGTTATGAAAAAAAACAAACAGTATGTACATAATTCGTTTGCGGTTTTTGGTAGCGAGGGTATTGATACCGTAGCCATCGAGCAACTGGAAGCAGCCATGCGCCTTCCCGTTACCGTGGCGGGGGCCCTGATGCCCGATGCCCACCCGGGTTATGGCTTACCCATTGGCGGGGTACTGGCCACACTGAATGCTGTTATTCCGTATGGCGTAGGTGTAGACATCGGGTGCCGCATGTGTTTGAGTGCCTTTCCGTTGGGCGAAGATTACCTGCAGAAAAACCGTGAAAAATTGCATCAGATTTTAAACGATAACACCCGGTTTGGCAGACAGGCATTTAAAAAACCCATGGACCACGAGGTGCTCGAACATCCTGCTTTTCGTGAAATTCCCGTTTTGCGCAACCTGAAAGATAAGGCTGCCGAACAAATCGGCACGTCGGGAAGTGGCAATCATTTTGTGGAGTTTGGCATACTGGAACTGCCCGAGCCGAACGAATGGAAACTTCCGGCAGGCAGGTACCTGGCCGTGTTGTCACATTCGGGCTCGCGAGGTCTGGGCGCGGAAATAGCCCGGCATTACACGCAGTTAGCAAAGAATTTGCGTGGTCTGAAAGGCGAAGCAGGCAACCTGGCATGGTTAGACCTGGAAAGTGAGGAGGGCCAGGAATACTGGATTGCTATGAATCTGGCCGGTGATTATGCCGCTGCGAATCATCATCAGATTCACGAGCGCATACGTCGCGACCTGGGTGAAGAACCGTTACTGCGCGTAGAAAACCACCACAACTTCGCCTGGAAGGAAAAGCTGCCGGACGGCGCAGAGGTGATTGTACATCGCAAAGGAGCCACTCCAGCCGGAAAAGGTGTACTGGGTGTTATTCCCGGCTCTATGACATCTCCCGGATTCGTGGTAAAAGGCCTGGGCAACAGCCAATCGCTGGAGTCGGCAGCGCATGGCGCGGGCCGTCAAATGTCGCGTTCGGCTGCCAAAAAAAATATAACACCGGCAATGGTAAAAGAAGTGCTTAAACAGCACGGTGTTGATTTGATTGGCGGAGGAACGGATGAGGCCCCCATGGCCTATAAGGATATCCGAAAAGTGATGGAGTGCCAACGCAGGCTGGTAGAGGTAATCGGTGTGTTTACACCAAAAATTGTAAGGATGTGTGGCGATAATTCGCCCGCTGAAGACTAATGCGGATAAAAGGTCAACAGGCCTTTTTCCGCCATGTTGAACCTTTTATTACGCAAGACATGAAATGGATTGATAAACAACTCATTGAAATTGAAAAATTGGTACTGGAAGGCAATCTGCAGGATGCCGAAATTAAAATTAATGACCTGCTTTACGATGAACCCGGCTGCAGCAAACTGCACAATATGGCCGGCTGGTTTTACCTGTACCATCTGAACGACATGGCAAGGGCCGAAGTACATCTTTATTATGCTGTGCGTTTTGATGCCCTCCATGCGCCGGCTTACCTGCACCTGGGCATATTACACCTGCGTAAAAACAACCTGGTGGATGCGTTAGGTTATTTAGAACAGGGCATGCTCAAGGCCGATGCATATCTTCCTGCTTTCCTGGAAAACATCGGCATGGTGTACGAATTACGCGGAGAATGGCGTAAAGCCTTACGTGCCTACCGCAAGGCCATGCTGCATACCGTTAATGCAGATGAAATGCGCTCGCTTAGCGAATGCATTAAGCGGTGCCGCAGGAAAAGGCTGATGTTGTTCGGCTTATAGCTTCCCGGAGTGCTTCTATGCTTCCGGGAAGTTTTTTAGTTTCTGCGCATCTTTCCGTAAAATCCATTTCCAGAACATACCAAATGGGCAACCGTGTGAAAATAGCCTTGAGATGATTACTTTCTCAAGCATGGTGGTTTCGTTTCAATCACAAGACGTTTGCCAGCTGTTCCTTTATTTTTTCCAAATCTTCTTTCATCATCACAACTACCTGTTGTATAGCGGCATCGTTGGCTTTGGCGCCCAGCGTGTTGATTTCACGGCCGATTTCCTGCGCTATGAACGACAACTTTTTGCCGGCTGAAACATGCTCGTCAATGGTCCGAAGAAAATAGTTCAGATGAGCCTCCAGTCGCACGCATTCTTCACGGATATCCAGTTTTTCCGCATAATAAAGCAACTCCTGCTCCAGGCGGTTGCGGTCAAAACTTTCATCGCTGAACAGTGAAGCAACCTGAGTCCTCAGTTTATCGCGAACTTTATCCAGCCGGCCACGGTCCAGCTCATTTATTTTTTTAAGTGATTCCCGGATCGACTGTATCAGTTTTACAAATTCCTGTTGTAAAATGCTCCCTTCCGAATTCCTGAAGTTAATACATTGTTGCAAAGCTTCGTCCAGTACGGTTTTAAACCTGGCATATTCCTCATCACTGGCCATCTCCGTCAAATTATTCTGTATCACCTCGGGGGCATTCAACGCAAGTTGAAACAACGCGTCATAAGGTGCCATCACACGGTCGGCCAGTTTTTTGTATTCGGTATAATAGCGGATAAACAAATCTTCGTTATAGGTTTGGCGCAGTTCACCAGCACCTTTACGCACATAGTCTGCCTGAACGGTTATTTTACCGCGCTCCATACGATCGCTGATCAGCGTGCGTACCTCCATCTCACGATCGGAGAAAACACGCGGTAGCCTAAGATTTAAATCGAGGAATTTGGAATTCAGACATTTTATTTCCACTGTTACCAGGGCCTGGTGATCTTCAGAAGAAGAGAAACCATAGCCCGTCATGGACTTAATCATGCGTTCGGATTTAGTGATATGTTGTTTAAAAATCCAACCCCAGGGTTACGGTAAGACGCGGATTCAGCACCTGATAATTCAGTACCGGCCAGGCCAGATCAAACTTCAGGTAGTAGCCCAGCATAATGGTGCGCAGGCCAACGCCATAACTGTATAACCACGGGTTCAGGAATTTTTTAATCTCAATTTCAAAAGGATTCTTTTTAATCACTTCGTAGCTCACGGCCGTTCCGGTTCGGAAAGGCGCCGGCCCCGACCAACTGGAGCCCAAGTCGTAGAAGCCGACAAACTGCATATTTCTGAAAAAGTTAGAACTAATCGGACCACTGCTTAGCGTTCGGAATAAAGGCAACCGCAGCTCGGCATTGAACACCAATACATTGTTACCAAACATGGTGGCATAATCGAAGCCGCGCAGGTTAGAAGCAAATTCCACAAACAGGATATCAGGATTACGCTTCACCGAGCCCAACGGATTGATTTCTCCCGTGGCTGTAGTGCCACTTTGATTGATTCGGTTAAATACCCAGTTATCCATTCCACCCAACAGATATTGTTTGGGTGCGCGGCCAAAGAAGGCTCCGCCAAATCCACGCACCGCAAGCACAATCTCCTTGTAGATTTTCTGATAATGACGCACATCCACAGCTACCTGACTGAAACTGAGTGCCGGATTATTCATGCCTTCCCAATGATTGAATGACAATTTGCCTCGCGTGCCTTCCATGCTGTTGAGGTTCATCATCACTGAGTTATCATAAACCAGCTCGGTGCGCACGCCGGCATAATAATCGGTTGCAGGTGGCACCACGGGTGGCCGGATTAGGACACGCGGATTACCCAAACTGGCTGCCGTTACCAATGCACCGAATGGCTTAACCGAAAAACGAATGCGATCGGAAACGGGCAGGGCGGCCCCCAGCTCAATGCGATTAAGGGAATAGTGAAAAGCTTCCGAATCATTAAAGGGCTCCCAGCGAAGGCCCTTCCGGTCGAAGCGGGCACTGAAATCAATGTAGTACGGTAAAAGCTGAAACTCCCCAAATACATCTCCGTTGCGGAAATCAAAACTGCTCATCACACCACCATAAAACCGGTAGTTTTCCAAAATATCGTTCATCTGAAACTCCATCAGAAATCCAAAGCCACGGAGTTGGTCAATAATAAATGAGGTAACCATGGATTGCCGGCCGAATTTTGTTTCATAAGGAAAGGGGCCCATCAGTCTGCCACGGTCGCGCGAACGAACATACCGGTTCAGAAAAGTTTCCGAAGGCTGTTGCCTGATTACTTCATCTTCAAACACATAATTATCAGTGTTAATGATCTTTTCGTTTTGCGCCTTAGTCTTTACCGAGTCGGTCTTAGCTAAAGAATCGGCAAGGGGAAGGGAATCCAGCGACACGGTTTTTTTTGCAGATAATTTCGTGGTGTCGGTTTTGGAAAGGCTATCGGGCTGGCGGGCCTCGCGAAGCCGGTTATTAAGCAATTCTTTCAAAGATATGTTCTTGTTTTCTTCCGATTGTTTCCGTTCGCGTATTATGCGTGCCTGTTGCAATTCCCTCCTGCGGGTGGCCGGTGTAAATACATTTCGGTTGATATTAAAATTTCTGTCCAGATAAATATCGTCATGAAGCCGCTGACGGGTAACCAATGCCAGCTGTGAAGTACCCGGATTCAAATCATAAAATACAATACTTGATGCGTAGTTGGTAACCTGCGAATAAATACCGGTTGAACGATCATACCTGAATAAGTTAACAATACCGCGCTGGTCGCTTAAATAATAGAATACATCATTGTTCAACGCGAGCGGGGCATAGTCGTTACTCAGTGTATTGGTAATGCGTTGCAATACGAGGTTGGTGGTGTCCAGGTCAAACACAAATAAGTTGTAGTTATCGGTTAAGTCGCTGAGCACCGGTTTTTTGGTACGCAACGAGTCGGTTGTACGGTTCGAACTGAAAACAATGCGATTGGTGCCGGGTATGAAGCCCGGGTCCAGGTCATCATATAAATCGTTGGTTAGTCTTCTTACCCGGTCTCTTCGCGTGCTTAACAGAAATAAATCGCTTTGCCCTTCATAATCGGCACTCAATACCGCAAGACGTCCGTTCGCAGAAAAACTTAAACTGCGAATGTTCTGAAACCGGTCCAGTTCGCGCGGTATCTTGGTTCGGGTATTTAAATCGTATAGCCAGAATGTGTAGCCGCCGTTCTTTACCGCTATTACTCCCAGCGTGTTGGCATCGGCCCAGTTTATCACCGGCAAACGGTAGTCAACGCGTTGGTTAATTACTTTACTACCACCCGAAAGTATGGTTGTTTCCCTGCCGCTTTCCAGCGACCGTACCTTTACGCGGTAGCTGCCGCGGTCGTTTTCGGCGTAAGCCAGATAGCGGCCATCCGGACTGAGCTTGATGGTTGTAAATTCAGTAGTTCGGTTTTGAAAAACCGGCATGCGCAAATTTTCTTCCAGCGCGATGTACGTTTGGCGCACCGTGTTTTCCATTTGTGCATAATACGATTGCCATTCGTTCAGCAACTTGGCATAGGTTATGCCCAGGGTAAGCACCATGCTCTTTTCTTCATTACGGGTAATGCGTGTATAGTTCAGGATGTTGGAAATACTGCTTTTGCCGTAACGCTCGGCAATAAAACTCCAGACTGACTGCCCGATGAGCGCAGCTTCGTGACCCGAAAAACGGCTTAACTTTTTTACCTGTTTGGACCGGATAATCTGCCGGACAAAATCATCCATTTCCACCGTCCAGCCCAGTGCTACGTAGTTAACGGCTCCGGCCACGAACCATTCGGGAAGGTTCATCAGATAAGCACTCTGAAAGATGTCCTTCAGGCTCCCTCCATACATCATCTCATTAATCAACATTTCGGCTACGCGCAGCGTAAGTTCGGATTTGAATTCCTGGGCGGTGCCGGGGTACGCCACCTCTACATAGGGCTTTACAAACTCCAGCTCACCATTGATGTTGTAAATGGTATGATTCAATCCGACATTGCTTTGCCGCAAATCGGTAAGCGAATTGTATATGAAGATTTTGGTTTTATAATAAGGTGAATAGCCGATGAGGTCGGTTATACGATCGAACTCTTTTTCCAGAAACTGTACAGCCTGTGTAGCAATTTCCCTGCGGCCATCATAGTAATACACATCAAAATTTTCGCTGGTAATATATTGCCATTCAAATGTGCGGTACTGAATACGGTTTTTTCCAAACACTTCACGCGCCTGTTGCGCGTGCGCCAGGCCTGTCAGAATGAATGCCGCCAAAACAACCTGCAACAACCTCATGAATAAGCCGGATAAGAACCCGAAAATTAACGAAATATATAACGTTTAATATCGGCCTCCTGGTTTATCGTTTTATCGTTTTCAATAAAATCAACCAGTTGTGCCGAAAAGTAGGGCGCTAATGTTACACCTTTTGTACCCAGTCCGTTGAAAATATACACGTTCCGGTATTCCGGATGTCGGCCCAGCAGGGGTCGTCGGTCGGGAGTTACTGGCCTGAAACCGAAATCCTGACCGATAATTTCATACGGATAGCGAATAAGCTTTTGCAGCCCCGCCTCCAGCTCGGCCCTGGCCGCTGCCGTAATACCGGATTCTGAATCATGTTTGTTGTAGGTTGCACCTGCTTTCCACACCCCGGGCACTACATATACACCACGATTGTAGATACATTTCGGCCGGCAGTTTGACCTGAGCAGCAGTACTTCGCCCTTAAGTTTGCTTACGGGCAAAAAATTAAATAAACCGGTTGTATTAATTCCGGTGCAAATAATAATACCTCTTGCCACATAACCCTGGTATATAACTTCCTCCGCAGAAATTTTCAGTGCTCCCTCATCAAATCGCTCAAGGATAAACAAGCCTTCCCGGATAATTAGATTTCTCACCGCCTGAAGAAATGCCGAAGTATTGACATATCCGCTTTGCCTGAGTTCGATACCACCGTACGGATTAGTTACCTCATCGTTGAACACGGGATGGGTATAAACTTTTTGTATGAACCGGGCAAAACGCGGGCCTCTACTTTTATCAAGCCATAGCCGCTGCTCTTCATCGCTGATGAACGGTCGGTAAACCGGCATAGGGTAAAAAAATGAAAGCCCTGTGAGTTGTTCCGCCTTTGCATAAAACTCATGGGCATAGGTAAACAAATCGTCTGCCATCCAGGTTAGGGCAGGCATCTTTCCGGTAACCGGATTAAAAAGTCCGGCAGCCACACGACTGGCCGCTTGCGGGTAGTCATCATCCAGCACTATGATACGTCTGTTGCGCATTAACAAATGCAGCGCCACGCAGGAACCTGCCAGCCCCTGTCCCGCTATGATGTAGTCAGCCTGACGCACGATAATGAAATTTCCGGCTTAATTTTGAAAGCCGTTTTCAAAAATACCGCAGATTTGTAACCTTTAAATCTGAGCTTTAAGTTTTTCTTTACGAATTTGCACACATGCTTCAGCTTGCTCAGTTTACATTTAATCCGTTCATGGAGAATACCTATGTGGTGTATCTTCCGCAAGGCGAAGCGTGGATTATCGATCCGGGTTGCAGCACCCGAGCAGAAGAAAAGACGTTGGAAGATTTCATCCGCAAGAATGAATTAAATGTTACGCGACTCATAAACACCCATTGCCACATTGATCATGTTCTGGGAAACTACTTTGTGAAAAATAAATTTCACGTTCCGTTGTACCTGCACACACTGGAAGAGGCTGTACTCCGCTCAGTTAAGTTATATGCGCCGATGTATGGCTTTGCAGCTTATCAGGAAACGGAACCTGATGGCTACCTGAGTGAGGAGGATGTGCTTGAACTGGAGCACCATCAATTAAAAATAATTTTCGTACCCGGCCACAGCCCGGGTCATATTGCATTATACTATGAACAAGGCGGCTGGCTGCTGGGTGGCGATGTATTGTTTGACGGAAGTATCGGACGTACCGATTTGCCGGGCGGTGACTTTGATACGTTAATTAAGAGTATTCATGAAAAATTATTCGTTTTGCCCGACCCGACCATAGTCCACTGCGGTCACGGCCCCTCCACAACCATCGGCAAGGAAAAGCGAACCAATCCGTTTTGCGCGTTAACCACCTGACTGCAGTGCGTTTCAAATCACATATTCCCAACCTGCTTACACTGTGCAATCTGTTGTGCGGCTGTGCCGGTATTGTCTTTGTTCTGGAAAATCGCACCATACCTGCCGCTTATTTTGTATGGCTTGCAGCCCTGTTTGACTTTGCCGATGGTTTTGCCGCCCGCTTGCTGAAAGTCAGCTCGCCTATCGGCAAAGAACTGGATTCCCTTGCCGATGTAATCAGTTTTGGCGTACTTCCTTCAGTGGCGTTTTATAAAATGGGCTACCCGCTGCCCGCACCTTTGCCCTATACAGCATTTATGATTGCTGCTTTTTCGGCAATACGGCTGGCTGTTTTCAACATTGATACTTCACAATCCGATTCATTCAAAGGTCTTCCTACGCCCGCCAATGCGTTATTCATCACCTCACTGCCACTTTTGCCTTCGGGTATTACCGGCTGGCTATCGCAGGCTTTTCCTTTCGTGTTAATCTGCATACTGTCATCTGTGCTGCTGGTTTCGCGCATTGAATTATTTGCGCTGAAATTCAAAAACTTCTCCTGGAAGGAGAATCGCATACGGTTTACTTTCCTGGCGCTCAGCGTATTACTTCTTGCTGTGTTGAAAATATCCGCCATTCCGCTCATTATATTGTTATATATCGTTGTGTCGTTAATTGTACATAAATCCGAATCGGGCAATTGATTCGCTTTCACTCCGGATTGAGCATGAACCGTTTTTTTTACGTTTTGCTGATGATATACACAGCTGCCCTGCATCAACTGGCAGCGCAGTCATCGGTATTGCAAACCGGGCAATGGTATAAACTGGCGGTCAAGCAAAATGGTGTGTACCGCATTACGCGCAGTCAGTTTATCAAAATGGGCTTCAGCGGAAATACAGACCCCAGAAAAATCAGGATTTTCGGTTACCCTGCCGGCATGCTTCCGCAAAGCAATGCAGCCGTGCGGGCAGAAGACTTAACCGAGCTATCCATTTTTGTGAAGGGCGAGGAGGATGGTATTTTTCATAACGATGATGCAATTTACTTTTATGCCGAAGGCCCCGACCGTCAATGGTTCGACACCGAACACGAAGTTTTCGGGTATGAAAAAAATATCTACTCCGATAAAAATTATCTCTTCATAACAGTTGGTTCAACGCATGGAAAACGAATTTCC
>JANWWN010000090.1 GCA_025055435.1 Cyclobacteriaceae bacterium
GTACAAATGGACGTATTCTCGCATAAACGTGAGGGAGTGGCTGTTATAGCTGATACCCTATGGGCAGCTTTAGAAGGAAAGAAAGCGCTGCGTGTGGAATGGGATGACAACGGCTTCCCGCACCACAGCACCGAACAACTTTTTAAGTCCATGCACGAAAGCCTTAGCCAGCCCGGCTTAACTCAGCGCGCAGCAGGCAACTTCGAAACTTATTTTAATAAAGCCAGCAGTAAACTCGAAGCTGTGTACGAAACACCGTATCAGGCTCATGCCTGTCTGGAGCCTTTAACCTGTACCGCTCACCATAAGGGTGACAGTTGTGAAATATGGGGGCCTATTCAGGCACCCGACTGGATTCAGAGCGACATCGCCATGAAGTTCAACCTTAAGCCGGAAAACGTAACGGTGCACATGACCTTTTTGGGTGGCGGATTCGGACGAAAAGCCTTTACCGATTACACCTATGAGGCCGTTGCCATTTCAAAGGCTGTTAACGCACCGGTACAGGTAGTGTGGACGCGCGAGGACGACATGACACAAGGACCCTTCCGGCCAGGAAATGTTTACCAGTGCAGGGCCGGACTTAGCGCTCAGGGACGCATTACCGCCTTTGAAGTGAAGATGGCCGCCCAGAACCTGAATCACCAGTGGCCCGGAGCCGACCCTGATTCGTATAACGACAGCACAACAGAGGGCTTCCTGGAACCTTATTTCGAAGCCATCCCGCATTACCGCTTTGCCGATATACCCCTTGCATCTCCCGTCCCGGTAATGTGGTGGCGCAGCGTGTATTCTTCCACCAATGCCTTTGCCTTCGAAAGTTTTCTTGACGAACTGGCCATGGCATCAGGGAAAGATCCGCTTCAATTCCGGAAAGAACACCTTCCGCATGAACGCCATCAGTTGCTCATCGAAAAACTGGAAGAAGTAAGCGGATGGAAACAACGCGGAAAAAATACGGGATACGGCGTGGCCGTCACTGAATGCTTCCGCAGTATTGTAGGCGAAGTCGTAAAGGTTTCGCGTAAAGCAGACGGCAAAATAAAAATTGACAAAGTATGGGCCGTAATCGACTGCGGATGGTACGTGAATCCCGACATCATCCGGGCACAGGTAGAAGGAAGTATTGTAATGGCGCTGGGTGCTGCCACCAAACACGCCATGGAGTTTAGTGAAGGAAAAGCAGCTTTGCGGAACTACGACACCTACAAAATGCCTCGCATCCAGGAAATTCCTGAAATAGAAGTGCATATCATGGAAAATGATGAACGTCCCGGCGGAGTGGGCGAGCCGGGTTTACCTCCCTTTGCTCCGGCGCTTACCAACGCCATTTTCGACCTGACTGGTAAACGCATTCGGAAACTGCCGTTTAACATAGATGCTGTTTAAGATGAAACGCTTTAGAATAAGTATTGTATAAAAACCACATGATCATGACCACACGCAGAAATCTTTTTGCTCTGACAGCAGTTACCATTTTGATTTTAGCTTTTCAGCAAAAAAAACCATACGACCTGAAAGCCAGCATAGCACGGGGCGAGCAGATTTACACGAGCTACTGCCTGTCATGCCACATGGACCAGGGCCAGGGCATCGATGGCGTGTATCCGCCACTGGCCAAATCCGATTACCTGATGGCCGATAAAAAACGCAGTATTCAACAGGTGTTGTACGGCGTAAGCGGAGAAATAAAGGTCAATGGAAAAACCTATAACCTGGAGATGACCGGATTTGATTTAACAGATGAAGAAGCTGCTGATGTGCTTAATTATATCCGCAACTCCTGGGGCAACAAAGGTGCTGCGGTTA
>JANWWN010000091.1 GCA_025055435.1 Cyclobacteriaceae bacterium
GCGCAGTTTTTGGGCGGCTTACTTCGACCTGCGAAGACTTACGTTGTATGATTTTTCGGAAGGTAAGCCGCTGCTGATTAAATAGACCGTTAGCTTAATTTTTAACTTTACGCTTCGGTGATTGGCTTGTGCCTTCCGGGATTTGACAGGCGGTCCCGAAACTTCGGGACTCCTTTCTTTCAACCTCTTGTGTTGCACTTATTAGTTGAACTTAGAGCACTTTTTTATTTTTCAACTGAAAGTATTGAATACATGGCAATCAGACCATCCGTGGGGGGCAAAACAGCAAATCTGTTTCCAAACATAAAAAAACGTTTTGCCGATTTATTTTTTGAAGAGTAAGAAACCATACCATATTGATAGCCATCCTTGATATCCGTTATCAGCAATGGAACGAAAGAAAAAATGAGATAATCACATTCAGAGAAACTTACTTCTTTTAACGGAATAATCGCAAGTTGCTCATTTATTTCAATGAAAACAGGCTCTTTCATCAAACTTCTCCAACCATTTAGTGGGGTAAGCTTGTAATCTTTCAAACTACCATTAAAGCAAAAAATATTTAATGATAATTTACATGGCAAAAATTCCTTTTGGATGAGGATAAAAACAGAATCGATAAAACCTTTAAGCCCACGCACCTCGTAAAAATTTCCAAGAGCTGTTCCCGGCTGATTAGACTGAACTATTCGTGCACTAAAAGTCTTCCTTGATCCTATCGCTTTTACCAAATCTTCTCCCACAACCAATCGAACCAGCTTAGATGAACTTACGGTAATTTCGTCAAGTTGCACTATTTTTTCCTGAAGAGCTATTTCATAAAATTTCTGAGTTGCTGTGAGACAGATGATAGTATCTGTATAACCTACCCGGCTTATAAAAACAGAATCTATGCATTTGCCCTTTAATTTCAGCTCAAAATATCCGTGCTCATCCGTAACCGCACCAATCGACTTATTTAAAACACTGGCAATTGTAACGTAGGCAATCCCTGAATTATCGCTTTTGGAAATGATACGACCATTGATTAAGCAAGACGAATTTGCATCACTAGCAATTTGTCCGAATAAATACGAACCATTTGATAGAAATAAAATGATGAAAGATAAACACCATGATTTAAAATACAAATTCATGGTAAAGCTTCATTATTAATGACAAAATACAGCAGAAAGAGGACATTTTTGTTTCTTTTATTACTACACATGGTATACACATCCTGCCAAAACCCTCGAATCTGATCTTGTTTAATGTCATCGCAAAAACCACAATGAATGTAATATCCATCA
>JANWWN010000092.1 GCA_025055435.1 Cyclobacteriaceae bacterium
CCGCGGCCCCCCTCCCGCCAGCGCTTTCATTGGTGGGGCCCGCAGCCCCGCCCCGGGCAACAACCGGCAGCGTGCACCGGGGGTCGGGGCTCGCCGGTCGGCGGGCGGCAGTCAGGCGGGGAATCCCTCCTCCTCTGCACAATCCCGCGACAAGCGGGAATTTTTTTGGTATAGATTTCATTGGTTTGTCCCGAAGCAATGCCATGGGCAAAAACCGGCAGCCCTTCACGGTGCTCGGGGGTTCCCTGCCCGCGTGCCGCAGTCAGGCGGGGAATCCTTCCTCCTCTGCACATTTCTGCGACAAGCGGGAATTTTTTATATAAAATAGATAACACGGGTCTTGTCCCAAAGGGATGCCTTTGGCAAAAGCCTGCACTAAAGAACTATCATTATCCGTAAATCCATTTGTTCAGCAACATGGCCGTGGGCTTTCAGGGAAAAACCACCTTTGAGATATCGTTTTAGTTGATATTCCAATGCGTAACGTTGAAAGAAGGCTTTATCAGATGGACGGATGAGATAAACTCCCATGGCCTGCGAGAAGTCGAACCGGCCAAAGAGTAAGTGATGCCGAAATAAAGGAGCTACCGTATAAAAGTTTCCGCTTTCTTCACCTCTTCTGATTTTTTCCCTCCGGGCACCGTCATACAGGAATTCAGCTGCTGCACCAAAAGCATGCATGCGTGCAACCGGATAATAAAATCCGGCCTGAAGTCCTGCAACCGGTTTTCGCTCCGACCGCACGTCTTCGTAAAGCGATCGGGAGTTGGCAAATAGTCCCAGATAAAAGATGTTGGTCTTAACGGGTGGAATTTTACTACGAGGTTTCAGGGTCATCGGATTTAAAACATATTCCAGGCCGGCATTAATCACCGGGAAGTTCATGCCTTTATTCGGGTGCCGGGTGCCGCCGTTGGAGATGTGGTTGTAGGATATGCCGAAACGAAGAGTCCAGTTATCCGACACCCAGTAACGCGAATTGATCTGCGCCTGCAGCAGGCCACTTAAAGGCCGGCTAAAGAATAAATTTTCCGGATTATCAATGGGGTGATAAATGCGGGTCAGGTATGAAAAGCCAGCGCCACCGCGCACGGACAGATTGATTTTACCGAACACAAGCTGAGGC
>JANWWN010000093.1 GCA_025055435.1 Cyclobacteriaceae bacterium
TCGGTTGGATGATCAGCGGCTGGTAGGACCGGGTTTTAAAGACGTTACCAAAAGAAGAAGACCTGAGTGGATTATGAATATGATTACCAACGTGGATGTGATGCTCGATCAGGACCCCGAAGCGCAAAAGTTGCTGGAGTTGTGTTTAACTCGAATGCCTAACCAGAATGTTTCCATAGGCGATGCGCGGGATATTCTGGAGTTTATGCGTCAGAATGACGGAGAAAAATGATCACTAAACCCCATGTATATGAAGAAATACCTGCTCATTCTTCTGATCATGCTGCTGGCCTGCTCGCAGCAACGTACCGAAACCACTGCGGATGAAACCGCGCCACAGAAAGGCGGGGTGTCCAATGTAGTGGATAATACTTCGCGCCCGGATGTTGTACGGATTGCCAGTAACTCCAATGTCCACAAAACACTTGTTGCTGCCCTTAAAGCAGCCGAGTATGTGGATGCACTGGCTAATCCCGGACCGTTTACCGTGTTTGCTCCCACGGATGAAGCCTTCGCAAAACTACCTGCCGGTACACTGGATGACCTGCTCAAACCAGAAAACAAGGCAAAGCTGCGGGCGATCCTGGAGTACCATGTGTATGTGGGTAACATCCGCGAAAATCAGATTACCGATGGCATGACGCTCAATCAGGTAAGCCTGCAGAATATTACGTTAAATAAAAGCGCCGATGGGAAAATCACCATTAACAAATCGGCTAACGTAATCGGCAGCGTTGAAGCTTCCAACGGAACGGTATATGTAGTAGATGCCGTGTTATTACCTCCCGACAAATAATTTAACAACTAAACAACACAAATACATGAAAAAGTCAATTCATCACCTCGTTCTGGTTGCGGCCGGAATGTTGCTCATAGCCGGCTGTAAACCGCAAGGTCCGGCAAGCGTAGCTACCGGAGGAGCCGCATCGAAAGTGTACGTTGCCCCGGGTCAGTACGATGAGTTTTACAACTTCGTATCAGGCGGTTTCAATGGCCAGATGGCCGTTTACGGTTTGCCTTCCGGTCGTTTATTTCGCAACATCCCCGTGTTCTCTGTTAATCCGGAAAACGGATACGGGTACAGTGAAGAAACCAAGCCCATGCTCAACACTTCG
>JANWWN010000094.1 GCA_025055435.1 Cyclobacteriaceae bacterium
TGCCGGTACAAAAAATCGGCAATCTTTACAGAGTAGGCCTGAATAGCGGCTTCCGATTTATCACCATAGGGTAAATGAGCGGTATCGCCAAAATATAAAATGCTTTCCTTGGGCAGGAGTTTGCGTATGGCATGTGCAACGGTTAATCCACCGATGCCGCTGTCGAATATGCCTATCGGACGGTTGTCGGACATAAAAAAACTGCGGCAATAATACTAAACTTATTGCCGCAGCGGGTAAGCAGTGATTTCGTTAAAAGTCAGGCGTTGGTGGAAAGTTTAGCCAATGCCTGCTCGCGCGCTTCGCGGTGGCCACAATACGTGCAACGGTAGTGCTTCACGAATAAACCCGTTTCGTCCATGGTGGGTGCCTTAACCAGTTCCTCGCGTTCGATACGAAGTGTAAAATATCCGCACTCCGGACATTCTTCCGCATGCTGGTAAGCCATGTACTTTTCTATTTTCTTGTAACCGGTTGCTTCATCAATCCACACATCATAATCAACGGAATGAAACTGTTCTTCATGAATCATACTTTCTTCCAGATGTGCGTCTTCTTCAGCTTCGCTGAGTTTTCGCATCAGGTTGCCTGCGGGAGACTTACGGGGTTTATTGCGGAGTTTGCGCAGGCGCTTCTCTACCGAGCGCGGGTAATAGATGCGGATAAGACTGTAAAAAATGTAATAAGCAATTACTGTGAAGCTTACCGTAATAAACAAGCGGACATAAAACCACGTCATGCCTTTTTCGTGGATCATATCCGT
>JANWWN010000095.1 GCA_025055435.1 Cyclobacteriaceae bacterium
TGTTTTTTGTTGAAGTCATGGGAAGGCACTCCGGTTATATCGCCATTAATAGCGGAATAGCCGGAGGTGCTGGAGCGATTATTGTTCCGGAGGATGGCATGAGTTTCGAAAAGCTATATGCCCTGTTAGGTCCGGAAAAAGAGATAGCAAAAAAATCGAATGTTGTTGTGGTGGCCGAAGGCTCAAAAATCGGCGGTGCCATGGAACTTGCCCGCAAAGTTGCGGAGCGTTCCTCCTATTTCGATATAAAAGTTACCATACTGGGCCACCTGCAACGAGGTGGCTCACCTACTTACTTTGACCGCGTGCTGGCCAGTAAGCTTGGTGTGGCCGCAGTTGAAGGACTGCTTGCCGGAAAGACGGACGCAATCGTGGGTATTCAGAAGGGTGAAATTAAGTTTACTCCATATGAAGTTTTTTCAAGAAGTAAACATGCAATTAATGAAGATGATTTACGCATAGCTAAAATTCTTTCCATTTGATGAAAAAAGTAACCATCGGAATTGACATCGGTGGAACTTCCACCAAATACGGACTTACCGACCGCGAAGGCAAAATTTATTTTCAAGGCGACATTTCCACCCGTCAATTCGATGAAGTTACAGATTACGTAAAAGCGCTTGCCAACCGTTTAAAGAGCGAACTTAGTCAGTATCGGGCAGAACTGGTGGGTATCGGCGTTGGTGCAGCAAACGGAAATTATTACAAAGGAACCATCGAACATGCCACTAACCTGAAATG
>JANWWN010000096.1 GCA_025055435.1 Cyclobacteriaceae bacterium
GCAATTACTGTGAAGCTTACCGTAATAAACAAGCGGACATAAAACCACGTCATGCCTTTTTCGTGGATCATATCCGTGGCCAGGGTATTGAAAAACATGAAGCCTGCTGCGATAAAACAGATTACCGCATACCAGAAAAATTTGATCTCATTCAGATTAACGTAGTCGTACTTTTCCTTGTAATCGCGAATAAGCAAAATACGTACTTCATGATATAACAGGATCAGGAACCCGAGAACAATTAAAATAACCGTTCCTTGTAGCATGTACTGGTTCCAGGTGTTCAGGAAATCGTAAGGTACTTCCATAGGCTGAGGGTTGTTTGGGAATTTGGTTTGCCCAAATTATAAAAGTTTTTGACAGGTTAAACAAAACCCGGGTGATTTTACCCGGCAAAAGGGCATATTTTTGCCGAAAACTATATTTCCGATACTTTTAGCAAAAATTTAAATCATGGGACATAACCTGTTACAAGGAAAACGCGGTATCATTTTCGGGGCCCTGGACGAAAACTCGATTGCCTGGAAAACGGCTTTGGCTGTGCATGATGAAGGCGGGA
>JANWWN010000097.1:0-264 GCA_025055435.1 Cyclobacteriaceae bacterium
CGACGCAACGGTCTCTTCCGAGAGCAACCCGATTTCCAACAAGAATCGCTCGTAGTTCTGAACGGGATCTTTTTTCGCCCATTCCTCGAAGAGACGCGGCGGAACGTATTTCGTGCCGCTGGCTTCTTCGTGTCCGCGCATTCGGAAGGTTACCGCTTCAATGAGGACGGGCTTCGGCGAGCGGCGCAGTTCCTCGGCAAGACGCGAGACGGTTTGATAAACTTCCAAGACGTTGTTGCCGTCGATTCGCAGTCCCATCATTCC
>JANWWN010000097.1:274-544 GCA_025055435.1 Cyclobacteriaceae bacterium
TCCGTAACCGATGGCTTTGTCGGCGAGCGATTGGCAACGAAACTGCTCGTTTGTTGGCGTGGAAAGCGCGTAGCCGTTGTTCTCGACGAGAAAGATGACGGGCAAATCCCACACCGCCGCAAGGTTCAAGGCTTCGTGAAAATCGCCTTCGGACGTGCCGCCTTCGCCCGAAAAAGCGAGGACGACGATGTCGTCGCCATCGAGCCGATGAGCGAGCGCGACTCCGTCGGCAACGCCGAGCATCGCGCCCAGATGCGAGATCATTCCGAT
>JANWWN010000098.1 GCA_025055435.1 Cyclobacteriaceae bacterium
AGAACTAATTCAACCGGTAGCTATGGATAAAGGACTTCGCTTTGCTATTCGGGAAGGGGGAAGAACAGTAGGTGCTGGACAAGTGACGGAAATCATTAAGTAAATTCTGTTAGATTCGCGTTGGCAATCGTACCAGCATATTTGCCTGCTGCCTGCTGCCAACTGGGCTTACGGGTGTAGCTCAATTGGTAGAGCAGCGGTCTCCAAAACCGCAGGCTGGGAGTTCGAGTCTCTCCACCCGTGCAAAAGATACTCAAACAAGAGTAAAAGGTGAACATAATCTCTTTTTAAAAAAGAGATATATTGAATAAAATAATCTAAAGTAATTTAATAAGCAAAAAAATAGCACAAAAGGAGTGTATTCAAAACACAAATATAATGATAAAAAAAATAAAAACTTATCTAGCTGAAGTTTCCACTGAGTTAAATACAAAAGTGTCGTGGCCTACATGGAAAGAATTACAAGGAAGTGCAGTAGTGGTATTGGTAGCGAGTATTATTACCGCGATAGTAGTATTCACAATGGATTTAG
>JANWWN010000099.1 GCA_025055435.1 Cyclobacteriaceae bacterium
GGTGAGGGTATGCCGTGGGATGAGGCTGTTATGCCCTGGATTTCCAGCGCCAACATAGCCTGTGGATTTCATGCGGGTGATGTGGATACGATACGCAAAACGATTGACCTGTGCCTTCAGCACAATGTGGCAATCGGTGCGCACCCGGGATTTGATGATAAGCCCAACTTTGGAAGAAAGGAAATTCAACTGGAGGACGATGCCTTATACGGGCTTATTCAAAGGCAGCTGGAGCTGATGCAGAAAATATGCGATGAAAAAAAAGCAAAGCTGCATCATGTTAAGCTGCATGGTGCTTTGTATAACATGGCTGCGCGAAGTCGCGCCATTAGTAAAGTTGCCGTGCAGGCTGTTAAAGATTTTAATGACAAGTTGTTTTTCTACGGCCTCAGCGGCAGTGTGATGACTGAAGAAGCGCGCATTGCGGGTTTGAAAGCAGTGGAAGAGGCTTTTGCCGACCGGGCTTATTCCAATCAGGGAACATTATTGCCAAGAAACAGGCCCGAGGCGATCATTCAGGAAGA
>JANWWN010000009.1 GCA_025055435.1 Cyclobacteriaceae bacterium
AATTACCTGTTGCTGCCAAACCTGCTGCGCCGGATTAAACGATCAAAATTTAAAATTATCTCCTACTACACCTCACATCTGGTACTTCCGCTTCGGGCCCATTATCTTTTTTTTGAAGACAAAACTCCGCCGCTTTTACGATGGCTGGGATTTAGAACCTATCTTACTTTAAAAAAGGAATAAAGCCGGATTGCGTTTGGAAGATTTTAAAAATAAGGCCATACGCGGGATAAAATGGAACTTCACCGAGCAGGTCGTAGTGTCCTTTTTTACTTTTGCCGGTACCATTGTACTGAGTCGGATACTCCTGCCCGAACACTTTGGTTTATTCGGCATGCTAACCGTGCTGGGTAATCTGGCCACCCTGATTGTTGGTATGGGACTGAGCTACTCTGTTATCAATAATCAGGATTTACTGCCCGAAGATTTGTCAACTGTTTTCTGGTTTAATCTTAGTCTTGGTTTTTTCATGGCGGCTGCCTTTTTTTTCTCGGCCCCATTCATTGCAGCATTCTACCATCAGCCGGAACTGATTACCATTACCCGTCTTTTTAGCCTGGGCTTTATTGCACAGGGTGCCAATGCGGTGTCGGTGGGTTTGTTGATAAAGTTCATGAAGTTTAACCGATTGGCCGTTTCAAATATTTCGGGAACCCTCTTTGCTTACATGGCTTCTGTTTCATTGGCCTTCGCGGGATATGGTGTATGGAGTCTGGTTGTTCACTTTCTCGTTCTTCATTTTGTAACAGTCACTGTTAATTTGCTGATGGCGCGTTGGATTCCCGCCCTGGATTTCAGAATGTCTGCATTGCATAAAGTGAAAAAATTCTCATCCCACTTTTTAGGGAGCCAGCTCATTGATTTTACTTCGAATAACCTGGATTCTTTATTAATCGGAAAATACGTAGGGAAACGGGATTTGGGATTTTATGGGCGCGCAACAGCTTTGGTTACCATTCCGGTAACATCATTGGGTTATGTGTTAAACCGCACGTTATTTCCGTGGTTTTCGGCCCTGCAAAACAACATAAATGACTTACGTTTTCGATACAGCCAGGCGTTAAAAATTTTGGTGCTTATCATCTGGCCTATTTTGATTTTGGTTGGCATGCAGGCGGAAGATGTGGTGGTCCTTTTGTTTGGAAAGCCCTGGATTGAAAGCGCCCGATATGTTATGCTGCTCTCGGTTATAGCTGCTTTTCAAAGCATCAATGCTTTTAATGACAGTTTTCTCATATCCCAGGGCCGATCAGATATTCTGTTGAAGATAAGCATTGTGGAAAAGTCATTACTCATAATCGGAGTAATCATTGGTTTAAAATTGGGTGTGGCGGGAATAATTATCGCCAAAATCATAGTTCTGTCGCTGATGATTATTCCGCGTATTGCAAGTATTTGCCATGTCATACAAACAAGCCTCCTTCAATGGATACGTAACCTTACCCCGCTTTTAACCGGCCTTGTCTTTATGATTGCAACGGCATGGTTAACCGGTCAGGCAACACAAAGTATAGGATATGTAATTCGTCTGGTCCTGGTGTCGGTCACATCACTGGGTGTTTACTATTTGTACTTGATTATTACCCGCAATTCAACCCTTCGGGAAGTACGACGATTAGCAGGTGAGCAGGTAAAGAAACTTTTTTTTCCGCATAAATGAATATTGCGTTTTATACTCCGCTTAACACCCGTTCGCGCGACATCGAAAGTCAGGCCGCCTACTTTAAACGGCAGGGCCATCAGGTTTTTTTGCTTACGCAAAACACGTACGGTCTTTTACACGAACATTTTAAAAATGCGGGTTGCAGGGTTGATGCTGATGATTCGCACGCGCGATTTGTTTCCTTGCGGGTCGTAAAAAGAATATTGCGGCTCGTTCGTTTTTGTTGGATTAACCGCATTGACATCCTCTATGCCCATCTGGAACCTTGCAATTTTATTGCCGTGCTTGGTCAGTATTTCGTCAGGGCCCGTGTTGTGATTTGCAGGCATCATGTTGATGAAGCAAAACTCTATGGTTTTGAAAACGATTTATCCTACCGGCTTACCTACCGGCTGGCCAAGGAAATCATTGTGGTGTCGCAACGGGCTAAGGACTTCATGATTCACCACGAAGGCATACCCGAAAACCGCATTCATGTTGTTAGACTGGCCTATGATTTTGGTTTGTATCAACTTCCGGAAGAGCAAAATGTGCAGTTGCTGAGGAACAAACTCAATGCTCCAATAGTACTGCTTACAGTATGCCGGCTTACCCGGTTTAAAAGGCCTGAGCTTTCGGTTGAGGTAGTTAAAAAATTGATTGAGCGCGGAATATCGGCCAAATTGATAATTCTGGGAAAAGGTGAGTTACTGCCTGACCTGGAAGAAAAGATTCGGACCTCAGGCCTTCAGGAAAACTGTCTGCTGCCCGGTTATGTCAACAATGTTTTGGAATACATGGCCGCATCCGATTTGCTCATTCATCCTTCTCTGCTGGAATCCAGTTGTATCACCGTAAAAGAAGCCGGGTTGGTTCAGCTCCCGGTAATCGTGTGTCGTGGCGTAGGCGATTTTGATGAGGTTATTACCGATCGCGTAAACGGCTTTTTAACTGACCCCGGTAAATTTGTTGAACAGACAGAAGAACTCGTACTTGAATACATGCGGAATCCAAAAATATTTAAAGAGACTTCGCTAAAACTGAAGCAGACCATTCTTCATACTTTTGCTATCGAACGGGTAGGGCCCGATTATGAGCGACTGTTTCATAATTAATGGTAATGAAGACGGATTGAAATTTTTCATAAGTAAGAATTAACCCTTGCGGTTTCCGATTAAACATGAAGCAACCCCTGGTTTCCGTTTTGATGCCGGTATTTAATGCGGCAGATCATGTGGCCGAAGCGCTGAAAAGTATCCTGCAACAGGATTACCGGGAGCTGGAAATTATTATTGTAGATGACGCCTGTACGGATAATACCCTTGAAATCATTCATCGCCTGGCCGACAGCCGCGTGAAAATTTTGCACAATCCTGCCAATTCGGGTCTGGCTGCTTCGCTTAATCTCGCTATACAGTCGGCCTCGGGCGAGTACCTGGCTCGAATGGATGCCGATGACATCGCCCACCGGCTGCGCATTTCCAAACAGGTTGCGTTCATGAATGCCCATCCGGAAGTGGATGTACTGGGCACGGCCATGCAGTATTTTGGCGCCAGCCGATACCTGAATTTATTTCCCGAAAGTCACCAGGCCTGCAAAGCCCAGCTTCTCTTTAACGTATGCTTCGGTCATCCTACCGTTATGTTCCGGAAACGTGTCTTCGACCAGCCCGCTAATCTGTACAATCCTGAATTAAGACAATACAGCGAGGAATATGAACTATGGTGCCGGTTGGTAAACAAGTTTACTTTTCATAACCTGAAAGAGGTATTGTTGTTCTACCGAACATATCCCCCTCGTGAAAAAGTTTTTGCCGAGCAAAAGCGTTTGAACAACACAATTGCAATTCGCACGAAGTTTTTAACCGATCAACTTGGATTTTTTGATCAACCATTCATTAAACTTCACAACAAAGCTGCTTCCATGCGGGACAGAATTTCCTATCCGGAACTGAAAGAAATAAATCAATGGTTTAACGATTTGGTGCAGAGAAATGAAAGCAAACATGCGTTTGATCCGCAAGCTTTGAAACAAATACTGGCCATCTGGTTTTTTGAAATCTGTTACAAAAATGCAGGTATCACAAAACCTGCGATGTTTCAGTTTTTCTTTTCCGGTTGGACCGATTATTACAAGCCGGATATAAAGCTGATGTCCAAATTTATTGTGAAACATCTGATTCGAAGATAATGTGCGGAATAGCCGGGTTTGAAAATCATTTGTCTGGCAAGGACCCAAAGGCCTATGAGCCGGTGCTGCGACACCGCGGACCGGATAACACCGGCTATTTTCGGGATGATGCTTTTTCCTTCATTCATTGGCGGCTCACCATCATTGATTTATCGCCTGGTGCCAATCAGCCTTTTTGTTTCGAAAACCTGGTGTTGGTGTACAATGGTGAAATCTATAATTACAAAGAAATAGCCGAAGAACTCAGACTAAAGGGCTACACATTTATTACTTCATCCGACACGGAAGTGTTGATTAAAGCCTATCACTGCTGGGGTATAAAAGCCTTAGAGAAATTCGTTGGCATGTTTGCTTTTGTAATTTACAATAAGCAAACCGGTGAAATTTTTGTAGCCCGCGATCGCCTGGGTGTAAAGCCTTTATACTACTCACTAACCCATGGCTTTGCTTTTGCAAGCGAGCTGAAAATGTTTAAACACCTGAATATCCCGCTTTCCGTAGATCCTGTGGCGGTTCATCAGTATTTCCGGTTTGGCTTTATCCCTGGCGAACAAACCATTTTTAAGGAAATAAAAAAACTGCTGCCCGGACATTATCTCATTTATCGTGGTCATAAAGCTGAAACACGGCATTGGTGGACATTGCCTTATCCGCATCATGCAGATATGCAAAATGCATCGGATTATACAGAGCAACTGGAACCTTTGCTGATATCGGCGTTTGGCTACCGCCTTGTTTCCGATGTGCCGGTAGGTGTGTTTTTAAGTGGTGGTATCGACAGTTCATTGTTGGCCGCATTACTAAGCCGGCACTCCGGAAAAAAAATCCACACGTTTACCATTGGTTTTGATGATCCGCGATATGATGAAAGTCCTCACGCACGCCGGGTTGCCAGCATGCTGGAAACCGGGCATACTGAACTGCGTTGCACGGCGGATGATGCAGCTGCACTGTTTGAACAGTTTTATTCCATCTATGACGAGCCTTTTGCCGATACATCGGGCATACCATCAACCCTTATTGCACAACTGGCCCGAAAGCATGGGGTAAAAGTAGTGTTATCGGCCGATGGCGGAGATGAGTTATTTGGTGGTTATCCGCATTACACCACCGTTCAGCATTGGTATAACCGGTTAGGTAAATGGCCGGCACTGCTTAGAAAATCTGCTGCGGGACTCCTGTCTTTGTTCTTTCCCGATTCGCTCCGCGCGAAAATAACTTCGTCTAATCTTTCGCACCGGCTCGACAGGCTTCAGGAGTTGCTAATGGCAAACAATGATATTGCCTTTTTTGAATCGGCAATCGCCAATCAGTCGCATTCGGCCATCTGTAAACTAACAGGTTATCAATCTTATCCGCATCCGTTGATTGAAGATGGGTTCGGAAATTTTCAGGAAAAGATGATGTACTGGGATACCCGATTTTATCTGCCGGACGACCTGCTGGTTAAAATAGATCGTGCCACCATGTATGTAGGGGTGGAAGCCCGCGAACCTTTTCTCGACCATCGTATTGTTGAATTTGCCTCCGGCTTGCCACTGGACTGGAAAATCCGGAAGGACACCACCAAATACATATTACGAAAATTGCTGTACAGGTATCTTCCTGCTGAACTTTTCGACCGCCCGAAACAGGGTTTCAGTATTCCGATTTTCAAATGGTTTTCGCAAAGTTTGAACAATTACATTGAGCATTATACCTGCATGGAGGTTGTTAAAAAAAGCGGTCTTCTTAATCCCCGAGCCGTTGCTGAGGAGATGAAAAAATACAACTACTTTAAACAGCGCAATCAGGAACACAATATCGAGAAGGTCTGGCGGATAGTCAGTTTCATGATGTGGGCCGAAAAATGGCTGAAGTGATGCGTGTGATGATATTAACACCGGATTTAGGATATGGCGGTGCCGAAAAATCGGTTGCAGCTGTGAGTCGGATTCTGGCTGAGCGCCATGAGGTGCATGTGGTTTTTTTTAACCTGGACGGTGACTGCCCTTATTTCATTGGCGGTACGGTTCATTCGCTCGATATCCGCGCCGGGCGTAACGTATGGCAAAAAGGTATTCATTTCTGGAAAAGAGTACGGAAAGTAAGGGCATTGAAAAGAAAGCTGAAAATCGATGTTAGCATAAGTTTTCTGGAAGGAGCCGATTATGTCAATTTGCTTAGCAGGGAAAAGGAAAAAGTTATACTCAGTATCCGCGGTTCGAAAAAATTCGATCACAACATCCGGGGTATCAGCGGCTGGATCAGGAAAAGGCTCATGATACCATGGTTGTACAACCGGGCCGATGCCTGCACTGCTGTTACGGAAGGTATCCGCAATGAATTACGGCGCGAATTCAGAATCCGGGACACCATGCCGTTTATGGTCATCCCGAATTTCTGCGATTTACCGGAAATTGAACAGCGTTGCACCGAGCCGCTTCCGGAATCGGCACAACAGTTTATGCATACCGGACCAACGGTTATTACCGCCGGGAGAATTGCCTATGAAAAAGGCTATGATTTGTTTTTGCCTGTTTTTGCAAGGCTCAGGCAGCACATTCCCGATGTTCGGTGGATCATTGTGGGTAACGGTCCTTTTGAAAGGGAACTGAAAAGTCTGATTCAGAATCACAATCTTACCTATACCGATACGACTGTTCCTGATTATGGGGCTACCATCTGGTTTACCGGCTTTCAGTCAAACCCTTTTAAGTGGGTGAGTCGTTCAACAATTTTTTTACTTCCTTCACGCACGGAGGGTTTCCCTAACGCCCTGCTTGAGGCGATGGCATGCGGAGTACCGGTAGTGGCGGCCAACTGCCCCTACGGGCCCGAGGAGATATTGGGAGAACCGGCTTCGGAAAAGGAATTCCGGCAATATGGTGTACTGCTGCCTCAGCCACCGTCGGATCCGCACAATTTAAATATCTGGGTTTCGGTACTCACCCGCCTTCTTGGCGACCGGTTGCTTCAACAGGAATTATCAAAACAAGCCAGGCTGCGTGCTCAGCAATATTCTCCTGCGGCAGTGGCCGGTAAATGGTATGGTTTATTGGAAATGATCCATGAAAAGAATTCTGATCATTGATAACTCCGCAGGCATAACCGGCGCCTTTCGCGTGATGCTGCACGTAGCCCATGCGCTACGCGGTGAATTCAGTTTTTATTTTGCTGTTCCTAAAGGAAACGGGATAACAGCCTCTCTGCTAAAAGACCATGGATTTCCGTATATCCACGTTAACTTCATTGAAATCGGAAAAAATCTGAAGTCGGTGATTTACTTTCCGGCTTTGCTGTACAATGCAGTTAAGCTTCACCGGTATTGCAAAAAAAACAACATCACAATTATTCATGTCAATGATATTTATAACATGACGGGTGTAGTGCTGAAGATTTTAAATCCGAATATTAAACTCATTCACCACATTCGCCTCACGCCGCAATCGTACGCCGGTGTGCTGTACCGCACCTGGTTGAAAATACTGTATTATAAAGCTGATCAAATTATTGTTGTTTCGAATGTTGTGAAAAAGGAAGTGATTAAAACCATTCATGAGCAAAAAGTTGAGATGTTGTATGACTTCATCAGTCTGCCGGAATATCGTTTTACAGAAGAAGCAAAAACGAATGTGGTAAGATTTTTATATCCGGCCAACTTTACACCGGGCAAAGGACATGCTTATGCGGTTGAGGCTTTTCGTAAAGCACTTCGGGAAAATAATCATCTCGAACTTACATTTGCCGGAGACGATTTTGATTTAAAAAAAAATCAGCTTTATAAAAAGAGTTTAATAAACGATGCAGCCGATTTGATTGACTCGGGAAAGATACAATTCAAAACCGGCATCCGGGAAGTACCGGAGCTGTATGCCAATTACGATGTAGTACTCAATTTTTCCGAATCGGAGTCGTTTTCGATGACTTGTTATGAGGCCGCCTGGTACGGGCTTCCGGTAATAGCAACGCGTTGCGGAGGCCCGGAAGAAATTGTTGTTCACGGTGAGTCGGGCTTTCTGGTAAATCGTGGCGATGTGGATGCGATGGCTAACCACATGCTGGAACTGGCCACTGACCATGCAAAGCGATTAAATATGAAATACCGGTGCCGTGAACTCATTCATCAAAGGGCTTCTGATTACAACACCGTTGGCCGGTACCGGCAGCTTTATGAACGGAGCTAACGAGGCGGTTACATAATTTTCTTTCTGATGATTTACTTTTGAATTTTCTTATGCAAAAGGCGGCTGTTTCGGTGTTGTTTCTGGTGTTGACCTTTCGGGTTTTGGCACAATGTCCTGTTGCGGCATTTAATGCACCTTCAGTTGCCTGTGTTCAGGAAAATATACTACTCGAAAACACCTCGTCAGGTGCCAGCGAATGGGAATGGGATTTTTGCAGTGGCGAACTGGAGCTAACGCCTACCGCTTCGTTTGTTACGGCAAGCTCCTCTTTTTTCCGAGCCCGGGTTTTCCGGTTAATACGCGATGAAAATGGTTTATGGTTTGGCTTTGCCATCGACCAACCCAATAACCTGTTGATTCGTTTCGACTTTGGAACATCGCTGGATAACAATCCAATCGTTACCTCGCTGGGTAATCCGGGTTCCCGGCTTCAGAATCCGCTGGACATGGACTTTATACGCGAAGGTAACACCTGGTTTGCTCTCGTAGCCAATACCGGAGGAAATAACCTGGTCCGACTGAATTTCGGATCAAGCCTCTCCGCCTCACCATCAGCGACGGATTTGGGTACATTCGGAATATTGAATGCTCCGTCAGGAATAGATATCATTTCAGCCGGTTCGGCTACTTATGCTTTTGTAACTGTGAATTCGCCCGAAGCTGTGGTTTTGTTTTCATTTGGCAGTTCTTTAAATAATGCTCCTTCAACAACAGTTTATTCCGTCAGCGGTGCTTCAGGCCTTCGATCCATAAGCTTCATTCAGGAATGTAATGAGTGGTTCGGTCTCGTAACTTCTTACAATACCGCTGCAATTCACTATGTTCATTTTCAAAACGGTTTAAACAATCCACCGGTAATCGGGCAGTTGGCCCTTTCAGGTTCAAGTTATTCGTTTCCGGCTACTGTAAGGCTGGTGAATGAAGGGGCCAGATATTATGCTTTTGTGCAATCGGCTTTCCCGGCTCACGTGTATCGCATCAACTTTGGCGAAAGTGTAACTGACCTGACCGGCGTTTATCAAAACCTGGGCAACCTGGGAATTTCCACCGACAATGGCGCCTTCGACATAGCTGGTTACAACTCGCTGTGGCGGGCATTTTCGATTGACTTATCTGGAGCTATTCCGGGTTCGGGTCGGTTGTTCAGAATCACTTTTCCGGAAACGTGTGCTGCCAACATGCGCAGTTTCAGCGGCAGTACGCCTCCGGTACTCCGATTTACCGCAGGCGGTACAAGCCGAGTCAGTCTTGCAGTAAAAAATACCGCAGGCTACACCGATTATCAGTCTGCTGAAATTTTAGTTAATGCCCAGCAGGCTCCCGATATTGACTTTACTATACAAAATCAATGCGCCCAACATCCTGTAAATTTTTTCAGTCAGAATACTTCCGGCAACATTGCAGGTTATCAATGGGATTTTGGTGATTCAGGAACTTCTGCGCTTCCTGACCCGTCTCATATTTATCTTTCAGCCGGAACTTATCCGGTTCAGCTTCAGGTTACGGCTACCAACGGGTGTACCAACCGTGTGCGAAAAAGTGTGCAGGTATTTAGTCCGCCCGTGCCCGACTTTCAGCTTCCTCCGGCTGCTCCGTTCTGCACGAACCAGTCCTATTTATTTAACAATACATCTGTTTTCGATGCCGGAAGTTCCATAACCTGGAATTGGTTGGTTAATGGAGTCAGTGTCTCTGTAAGTCAGCACCTGAGCACTATGTTTAATCAGTCAGTGCCTCATGAAATCAAATTAATTGCCGCCATCCCGGGATGTTCGGCTGAGGTAGTGAAAAATATTTCTGCGGTGGCCGAGGGCCCTTTGGTAAACTTTAGCTCGTCCGGACAATGCCAGCAGTCGCCAGTGAATTTTACCAATACCACTTCAGGGAGTGTAACAATTTACACCTGGAATTTTGGTGACGGAAACAATTCGAATGAAGTTAATCCAGTACATACATTTGTTACTGCAGGCACTTTTAATGTGCAGCTTACAGCTGTTAATGCAGCCGGATGTGTAAACTCAAAAACTCTCCCGATAACCATTTACTCCAGGCCCCAAACTGATTTTTCGGTTGCACTGCCGCCTTTTTCCTGTAGCAAAACACCTACTCAGTTCACGGATATTACTCCCAATCCAACCGACAGCAACCTGGCTTCATGGTTTTGGGATTTTAATGATGGCGGGGTAACATCAACCGTGCGAAATCCGCAGCATACCTATTTAACTGCAGGAACGTACCGGGTAGCCCTTACTGTAACAACCAATTTTGGTTGTTCGGCCTCTGTGCAGAAAGATGTGCAAATCCTGCCCTCACCGGTACCTATGTTTACCTATTCGCCTCCTTGTCGCTCCGTTCCGGTTCAGTTCAACGATGTTACCTCAGGCAGTATCCAGTCGCGGTTGTGGCAAATTGAAAGTACTTTTTATGCAACGCAAAACCCGGTTCATACTTTTACCACTTCGGGTTCAAAGACCATAACACTTACGGTCACCGGAACCAACAGTTGTGTAGGATCGGTGACGCAGAACATAACCGTACCTAACATACTGGTTCCCGATTTCATGGCCGAACGAACCTGTACCAATCAACAGACTGTATTTACCAGTCTTACCAACGACACGGCTGACCCCATCACAGGTTACAGCTGGAATTTTGGTACAGCAGGCACGGCTTCCGGAAATCCGGCCTCGGCCACATTCACATCCACCGGAACACCGTCTGTCAGTCTGACCGTAATCACCCAAACGGGTTGTTCCTATACCCGCACCAAAAGCATTACCATAAGCGCTGCTCCTGTAGCATCTTTTCAGGTTTCAGCAGATGCGGGCGGGGCCCCATTGACTGTTAATTTTACCAATACCTCAACCGGAGCAACAGCTTACCTGTGGCATTTTGGTGATGCAGACGGAACTACTTCTACGCTTCCTTCTCCTCAGTTTACTTACACGCAACTGGGAACATATACGGCCGAACTTAAGGCATTCAACAGTTTAGGTTGTCTGTCGAAAGCTGTTCGCACCATTCATGTGGTAATACCGGTGCTCGATGTGCGGCTGGCACAACTGGAATTACTAACCGGAGCAGGTGGTGTAATACCTGCCGTCACGGTGCGAAATAACAGTAATGTTCCGCTGGTTAATCCTGTAATCGACTACGACCTGTCGGGCCGATCGATTATTCGTGAGGTGTTACCGGTTACCCTGGTGCCCAATTCTTCGTATCGGCATGTTTCTTCGGTGCTTATTCCTGAACTTCCATTCGTTGAGTATGTATGCGCTGCCGTTTTAATTGACGACGTAACGCCTGCCGACAATCGTTATTGTTCCACACTTGAAAGTTCTTCGCTCATATTACAGCCCTTTCCCAATCCGGTAAGTCGTCAGCAGGAACTTATAGTTTCCTGGACTGCGGCCTCTGAAGGGCAGGCCTTTATTCGGCTATACGCATTAACTGGTCAGGAGGTGTTTACGGAAGCTGTACCTTCTGCACAGGGATATAATGCAGTGCGGCTTAACACATCCCGACTGCAGGAGGGGATGTACTTGCTGCGTGTTCAGGCAGGCAATCGGACAATTTCTTTCCGGATTCAGGTAATTCAATAATCAGCCTGATAAAGCCGGTGCACGCTTTTTCACTATTTTTGAGCCGGTTTTACCTAATCCAAGCGGCATGAAAAACATTAAACTGGACGCCACCGACCGTAAGATACTCACCTTGCTTCAACGCAATTCCAATATTACCAATGCCCAACTGGCTAAAGAAATTGGTTTGTCACCGGCCCCTACACTCGAACGTGTAAAAAAACTGGAAGACAACAAAGTTATCCGAAGCTACCATGCATGCATTAACCCCGCAGCAGTAGGTTTAGGAGTAAGTACCTTTGTGATGTGCTCGCTGAAAGGACACAACAAAGAAAACATCGAAAAATTTGTCAAGGCGATCGAAACCATTGATGAAGTTGTGGAGTGTCATCACATTACCGGTGCAGGCGATTTTATTCTAAAAATTGTAAGTGCCGATATCGCCTCGTATCAGCAACTCATACTGGAAAAGGTTTCCAATATCGAAGTGGTTGACAGCCTGCAAACCATGGTTATATTATCCACTTTAAAAGACAGTAAGGTGTTGCCCATTCCGGCCTGAATATGACAGCCGACAAAACCCGCATCCTCGACTCCGGCCAGGTAAAACAGAAAATCCGCCGGATTGCCTATCAGATTTTTGAAGAAAATTTTAAGGAAAAATCCATCGTTATTGCCGGCATAGATGGTCAGGGTTACACCCTTGCAAAGTTAATCGCTAAAGAATTCGAAGCCGTATCGGCAATTCCGGTTACAGTGGTTAAAGTTATGCTCGACAAAGCCGCGCCTCAACAACATGAAGTAAAGCTGGATTGCCATATTCAGGAAGTTAAAAAGAAAAGCATCGTTTTGGTAGATGATGTATTGAATACCGGTCGTACGCTGGCCTATGCCATGAAGCCATTTCTGGAAACCGAAGTAAAAAAACTGGAAGTAGCTGTATTGGTTAACCGAAGTCACACCACGTTTCCAATCTATCCGCGTTACAGCGGATTCGAACTGGCCACCACCATCAACGACCACGTACAGGTTGTGCTGGGTAAAGATCCGGCAGTGTACCTCACGTAACACAGGTATCCTGCGGTCATCATTAACAGTTTAATGACCCGCATCGCAGGTTTCTTCATCCGGCTCTTTCCCGAACCAAATAACACCGTAGTTACCGTAAATACCTACACCAACGGCTCTCCAGGTAACCTGTTTCCATATACCCCGGTTTATGATTACCTGGTGGTGCCCTTCGCTTTTTTTCCAGGTTTCGAGTGCCTCTTCTGCACGGACTTTATCGGAGTGATAGTAAGAAATTTCATAGCCATCACCGGCATAGCGGCTCAGTTCGCGCGGTTTGTCCCACATACATTGGGCTTCTTTATGGTCGGAAGTATAACAACAGGGTTTCCACTTTCCTTTTGATGACCAGCTGTGCAAGTTGCAGGGTCCGGTAACGGGATTGTTTTCAGCCAGGTCGCGTACGTGAATCTGGGCTACAACGGAAAGATTGCGCGAAAGCGGGATAACCGGAAGTTGCAGGGATTTTCGGTAATCATTCAGCAACCGATACAATTTCAGTTCTTCAGCCGAAAGACAATTATCCGTTTGAGTGCCGGATGCTGTGCATAAAAAAAGAGTAAGCAGACAAATAACAATCAGTTTCATGGCAAGCAGGGAAACGTTTGCATGAAGTTGAAAGTATGTGTAGAAAAGGAAATTTCCTATTTTCGGCCTCTTTATCACATCAAACAATTAATCAACATGAGCGAACAGAAAATCACCATTAAGGCGGGTACGCTGAATGTGCCCGACCAACCCGTGATTCCCTTTATCGAAGGCGATGGAACCGGTGCAGATATCTGGCCGGCTGCACAGCTGGTATTGGATAAGGCTGTGGAAAAAGCTTACGGAGGAAAGCGAAAAATACATTGGAAGGAAGTGCTGGCCGGAGAGAAATCGTTTAATAAAATAGGCAACTGGCTGCCGGATGAAACGCTGGAAGCTTTCAAGGAATATCTGGTAGGAATTAAAGGTCCGCTTACAACGCCTGTAGGAGGAGGTATTCGCTCGCTCAATGTTGCTTTGCGGCAAACACTCGACCTGTACGTGTGTCTTCGTCCGGTACGTTGGTACCAGGGTGTTCCTTCACCGGTTAAAAATCCGGGAGCGGTTGATATGGTCATCTTTCGCGAAAACACCGAGGATATTTATGCCGGGATAGAATTTGCGGCCGGCTCGCCCGAAGCCCAAAAAGTGCTGGATTTCCTGGCGAAAGAATTTCCAAAAGAATACCAAAAAATTCGCTTCAATACCAAAGAAAGGGCAGAGGCCTTTTGGAAGATGACGGATGTACCGGATGTGCGAACCGATATACAGGTGGGCATTGGCATTAAGCCGGTAAGCTGGAGCGGCAGCGTACGTCTCATTCACAGCGCCATTACATACGCTATCAAACACAAGCGCAAGTCGGTAACACTGGTGCACAAAGGCAATATCATGAAATATACGGAGGGGGCCTTTATGGACTGGGGATACGCCATCGCTGAAAAATATTTTGGCGATAAGGTGTACACCTGGAAGCAGTGGGAAAAAACCAAAAAAGAAAAAGGCGAAGAAGCTGCCAATGCCGAACAAAAAGCAGCAGTTGCAGCAGGCAAAATCATCATCAAGGATTCGATAGCCGATATTACGCTGCAGCAGGTGCTTACCCGTCCGGAAGATTTCGATGTGATTGCTACCTTGAACCTGAATGGCGACTACTTAAGCGATGCCCTGGCTGCACAGGTAGGGGGCATTGGCATTGCGCCGGGCGCAAACATCAACTACGTTACCGGCCATGCGATTTTTGAAGCCACACATGGAACGGCACCCAAATATGCCGGACAGGACAAGGTTAACCCGGGCTCGGTTATACTTTCGGGTGTCATGATGCTGGAGTACATGGGCTGGCAGGAAGCAGCCGACCTGGTCAATAAAGGACTGGAAAAAGCCATATCGTCCAAACGGGTAACCTACGATTTTCACCGCCTGATGGAAGGGGCCACCCTGCTGAAGTGCTCCGAATTTGCGCAGGAAGTGGTGAAGAATATGTAAGAGTTTTTTATGGGAACATAACCGGTTGCTTTCGCTTCAAAGTTATGTTCCCTTTTGTCTTTCTTGCCTTTAACCCGCTACAGCTGTTAAAATTCTTGTAATCCATTCCTTTAGGAAAAACCCCCTCTGGTTAAGTAAGAACCACTATCTGTAAAATACCTGAAAACAGGTATTGTGTCCGTTAGGGTGATTGGAAAACTTTGGAAAAATTTATGGCAGGGCTGAATTATGTACAGTCCGGAAATACATTTTGTCTTGAATAAGATATATGATTTTGTCTTTGGTAATTAAATCCCAGACCCTCAGTCTGCTTCGACTTGCAGCCGAAGGGCTGACACCGGATGAAATTACCAGAATTGAAAATATAAGCAAGAAAGAAATCGAAACTCAACTGAAGCAGGTTTATAAGCAATTAAAAACCACCGACCCGCTTCAGGCACTGCAGCTACTTGCAAAAACCGACTTTAAGGTAGTTGATGATTAAAACTGTAACATACGGATGGCCGTAAGCGCAGCTTCTTCACCTTTATTTCCATACTTACCTCCGGCGCGGTCGTACGCCTGTTGTTTGTTCAATGTGGTAAGCACCCCGAATACAACAGGCTTGCCGGTTTTTAAGGAAACCTCAGTTAGCCCGTAAGCCACTGCCTGACAGATATAATCAAAATGCGGAGTTTCGCCTTTAATAACACACCCCAGACAAATTACGGCATCAATTTCTTTTTGCTGTGCCATCTTAAGTGCGCCCAGCGATAGCTCGAAACTACCCGGAACATTTTTTCGGATAATTTGCTTTATCGCAACTCCATGCGCAAGCAGCGCTGAAACTGCTCCGCTATACAGTGCCTCTGTGATTTCTTCGTTCCATTCGCTCACTACAATGGCAAATCTTTTTTTCTTTAAAGAAGATTCAACTTTTACTTTTCCGCTCTTTAGAGTTCCGGGCATATCGCAGTAAATTAAAAAAGGGATGGCGGAGCCATCCCTGCGAATGTAGAATAATTTCTTTTAGGAATTTGACTCGAGTCGTGCTTTCAGTTTTCGCGCATTTTGGTACTCAGCCGATTCCCAGTATTTGTTAATTACTTCATCGTATGCCTGAATAGCCTTGTCGCGCTGTTCGGCTTTTTCGTAGGCCAGGGCAGCCTTCATCAAATAAGCGGGAGTAAAATATTTGTTGGGTTTATAGTTGGCTGCCTTTTCATAGTAACGCGCTGCATCGGCATACTTTTGTTCTTCCATATAGGTATCCCCAATCAGGCTATAGGCCCGTGCCTGAATAAGTAAATCGTTCGATGAAAAATCTTCCAGATATAGACGGGCCGCTTCATATTTTCCTTGCTTCAGGAAGGAAACGCCAGCGTAGAAGTGGGCCAGGTTAGCCGCTTTGGTGATGCCGTATTCATCAATGATATCAATAAACCCAAGGTTGTTACCGTCACCATTCAGCGCCAGGGCCAGGCTATCCTTTTCAAAATAAAAAATGGCCTGAAACATCTGCCGTTGGGCTTCTTCTTCCAGATTGCTTTTATAGTAGGTAAAACCAAAATATCCACCAACGGCAAGCGCGATAATAATAGCAATTCCAGCCAGCAGTTTCGGGTGTTTTTCCAGCCAGGCTTCCGCACCTTCCAGCTTTTCGGATAATACCTCATCCGACTTGGTTAATACATCGATAGGTTCATCTTTTTTGGCCATGCGCAAATACGGTTTTTCTTAAAATTTAAAATCCATCTCTTTATAAAGATGGATTAAAAACGGGCGGGCAAAACTACGAATAACCCAAAAGATCACCAAGATGACTTAATCAACAATAAAGGGATAATCGGGCTGGGTGTAAATGTCGGTTAGTGCTTCTGAAGGGTCAGGGAAAGGCGACTCCTCAGCAAATTTTACACTTTCTTCAACCTGTTGCTGTACGCGGGCTTCGATACTTTCCAATTCCTGCTCAGTGGCAAATTTCTTTTCAAGGATGGTTCTGCGAACCTGCTCAATCGGGTCGCGTTGTTTGTATTGCTCTACTTCTTCCTTGGTGCGGTACTTCTGCGGGTCGGACATCGAATGCCCTTTGTACCGATAGGTGCGGAATTCCAGAAGTGTAGGACCTTCGCCCGTGCGCGCCCGTATGGCAGCCCGCGCTACGGCCTGATGTACTTCTTCCACCCGCATGGCATCAACCGGTTCGCTGGGCATATCATAGGCTTCACCTAACTTATACAAATCAGTTACGTTGGAAGTCCGCTGAACCGAGGTTCCCATGGCATAGCCGTTATTTTCGATTACAAAAATTACCGGCAGCTTCCACAGCATGGCTAAATTCAGTGCTTCATGAAAAGCTCCCTGCCGCACGGCACCATCGCCCATATAGCAAATGCACACATTTCCGGTTTTGTTGTACTTCTCGGCAAAGGCTATTCCTGCACCTAATGGAATTTGTCCACCCACTATGCCATGTCCGCCTAAAAAATTCACAGATTTATCGAAAATGTGCATGGAGCCTCCCTTTCCCTTGGAGCAACCCGTTGCTTTACCGAACAATTCGGCCATTACTGCATTGGGGCTGGTGCCCAGTGCAAGCGGGTGGGCGTGGTCGCGGTAAGCTGTAATCCATTTGTCGCCTTTGGTTAAGGCTGTGGCCGCACCGGCTGCGCAGGCCTCCTGCCCGATATATAAATGACAGAAGCCCTTGATTTTCTGCATGCCGTAGAGCTGACCGGCTTTTTCTTCAAAGCGGCGCATTAACAACATGCTTTCAAACCAGAACAGGTAGGTTTCTTTTGAAAATTCTGATTTTGCAGACTTTCCTGCAGGTTTTACGGCTTCTTTGGTAGAGGTTGCCATATCAAATAACTTTGAGCGGCCTGCAAATTAATGCGCAAAAGACCAATACCCAAGTAAAAACAGGACACCGGGTGTACCTTCATCACATTCAACTCATTAATTACCGGAATTATCCGGAGGCTTCCTATGCCTTTTCCCGCCAGGTTACGGCATTTACGGGACTCAACGGCACAGGTAAAACCAATTTGCTCGATGCCATTTATTACTTGTCGGCATTGCGCAGTTTTCTCAGCTATGCCGACCAAAATGTTATGCGGCATGGAACGGATTTTTTTTTCATTTGCGGCGAGTTTACGCGACACCACACCCGACACACAATCCGTTGTCAGTTTAAAGTTGGTGCAGGAAAAGAAGTATCCGAAGACGGTACACCTTATCAACGTTTCAGCGCGCATGTCGGAAGATACCCCATGGTGTTGATTGCTCCGCAGGATATGGAGTTGATTACAGGCGGCAGTGAGGTACGCAGAAAATTTTTTGATCAGGTCATCAGTCAGGTTGATGCGGTTTACCTTCAGAACCTGATGATATATCAGCATACACTGCAACAACGAAACAGTTTGCTGGATCATTTTAACAGAACGCAAACATGGGATGAAGACCTGCTTCTTGCTTACGATGAAAAACTAACCGATTCCGGCAACAAACTCATTCAGCGCCGGAAATTATTTATCGAAAATTTTCAGACAGAACTTGTTAACGCGTACTTTAAATTATCAGGACAGGAGTCAGTACAAGTGTTGTATCGCTCCGATATATCGGGTGATGATTTTGCATCAGTATTGTTGACTGCTCGTCCACGCGACCGCGTGCTGCAGCGCACCACGGCAGGACCCCATCGCGATGATTATATCTTTATGATGAACGGCCAGGAGCTAAAAAAAAGCGGCTCGCAAGGGCAGCAAAAAACGTTCATTGCCGCATTGAAACTTGCCCACTACGCTCACATCCTTGAGCACACCGGATTTGCGCCGGTTTTGCTCATGGATGATTTGTTTGATAAATTGGACGATATACGGGTTAACCGACTGCTTCAATTGATTGCAACTAATAAGGGTCAGGTTTTTATAACCGATGCGCGTGAGGAGCGAACCCGGCAGGCCCTGTTAAAAGCAGACCTCGATTTTGAAATTATTCAGCCCGGTAAAACAGTAATCCCATCAACAACATGACTTCAGGAAAAAAGCACAAAGGGGAAATACAGAAAATCGGTGAGGCCATTCGCGACCTGTTGCAAACCTACCATCTGGATGGCCGGTTTGATGAAGCGGCATTACTGGCCTCCTGGCCTGACATGGTGGGACCGGCTGTGGCCAAACGCACCCGAAAAGTTTTTATCCAGAACAAAATTCTTATTGTAGAGCTAACCTCATCTTCCATGAAAAACGATTTTCTGCTCCACAAACAGCGGGTACTTGAATTGTTTCAGGAAAAGTTTGGCCGGAACATCATTACGGATATAATAGTCAGATGATTTTCTGAGAGGAACTAGGTTTGCCTAAACCAAAAAAGCTCATAATTTTGCACTCCTTTTAAAGCCGGAGGGTTGTATCGGCTTTGAGAGCCGGGGGATGGAGAGATGCCCTTGGAAGATTTGGGGGAATACCAAAGTGGCCAACTGGGGCAGACTGTAAATCTGCTGTCTTATGACTTCCTAGGTTCGAATCCTAGTTCCCCCACTTCGGGTTCAATTGGGTGCTCGCTTGTTTCGAACACTCAAAATTTGAACCGTAACATGCGGGAGTAGCTCAGTTGGTAGAGCGGCAGCCTTCCAAGCTGCAGGTCGCGGGTTCGAGCCTCGTCTCCCGCTCAGCGGTCACAGGAAGAGTGACATATTAAAGAATACAGGGAAGCAGGGAGCAGGTCGCGCCTGCCTGCGGCAGTCAGGGGTTCGAGCCTCGTTTCCCGCTCATTTTCAGAAAGTTGTTCTGAAAAAACGTTTAGGTACTGGTTCCGGTTACCCGGAATAATTGCCGTTGTAGCTCAGTGGTAGAGCACTTCCTTGGTAAGGAAGAGGTCGTGAGTTCAATTCTCATCAACGGCTCAGCCGGTACCTCGCAATTTATTGATAAACAAAAAGGATTTGTCCGGATTTCTGATGTCTAGCAAACATCTGAAATGAAATCCGATGAATCTATCAACCTTATTCGATAGGCTTATCATGTTTAAGGTGTAGCCGCGGAAGCGGAAAGCAAAACCGTAAACTATTTAAACTAAATCATACACTTTAAACTCGACTTACTACTATGGCTAAGGAAACCTTTGATCGTTCGAAGCCTCACGTAAACGTTGGAACCATCGGTCACGTTGACCATGGAAAGACTACGCTTACTGCGGCCATTACCAAAGTGCTGGCTAAGAAAGGTCTGGCACAGGAACGCGACTTCTCGTCAATTGACAATGCTCCCGAAGAAAAAGAGCGCGGTATTACCATTAATACCTCTCACGTGGAGTATCAAACTGAAAACCGTCACTACGCCCACGTTGACTGTCCCGGTCACGCCGACTATGTGAAGAACATGGTTACCGGTGCTGCCCAGATGGATGGTGCTATTTTGGTAGTAGCTGCAACCGACGGTCCCATGCCGCAAACCCGCGAGCACATTCTGTTGGCTCGTCAGGTTGGCGTACCCGCACTCGTGGTGTTCATGAACAAAGTGGACCTCGTGGATGACCCTGAGCTGTTGGACCTTGTGGAAATGGAAATCCGCGAATTGCTTTCTTCGTACGATTTCCCTGGCGACAAAATTCCCGTAATCCGCGGTTCTGCACTAGGGGCCCTCAACGGCGAGCCGAAATGGGTTGAGAAAGTTGAAGAATTGATGAAGGCTGTGGATGAATACATTCCGCTGCCTGTTCGTCTGATTGATAAAGACTTCCTCATGCCCATTGAAGACGTATTCTCAATTACCGGTCGCGGTACGGTAGCTACCGGACGCATTGAGCGTGGTGTTGTAAAAACCGGTGACTCGGTTGAAATTCTGGGTATGGGTGCCGAAAACCTCACTTCTGTCGTTACCGGCGTTGAAATGTTCCGTAAAATCCTCGATCGCGGTGAGGCCGGCGATAACGTTGGCTTACTGCTTCGCGGTATTGAAAAGAACCAAATCCGCAGGGGAATGGTAATCTGTAAACCCGGCTCGGTAACACCGCATGCCAAATTCAAAGCCGAGGTTTACGTGCTTTCTAAGGAAGAAGGTGGTCGCCATACGCCATTCTTCAATAAATACCGTCCTCAGTTTTATTTCCGTACTACCGACGTAACAGGTGAAATTAAACTGCCGGCTGGTGTGGAAATGGTTATGCCGGGCGATAACGTATCCATTGAAGTGGAGCTGATCAGCAAAATTGCCATGGAAAAAGGTCTGCGCTTCGCTATCCGCGAAGGTGGCCGCACCGTTGGCTCCGGACAGGTGACCGAAATCCTCGATTAAACAGGATTCCGGCTCATTTCCGGTAAATGAATAAACCGAAGGCGTTTCTGAATTTTTTAGAAACGCCTTTGTTTTCTTTTCACGGATTTCTACCTTTGCAGTCCTTTTGGGATTCGCGAGGTTTAAATTTGTAATCTGGTGGCTCTCAAGAGGTTGTGAGAACCGCAAGCTCTGATGTGAAACCAGTACATAAACGGGTGTAGCTCAATTGGCAGAGCAGCGGTCTCCAAAACCGCAGGCTGGGAGTTCGAGTCTCTCCACCCGTGCTGCTAAAAGCAAAAGCCGAAGTGGCGGTTTGAATTCGGTATTCAGGAGTTCAAGCCTTTCTGTCCGAAACAGGCCACTCCGTGCAGCATGCAGAGTGAGATGGCAGGGTTCCGGTACTGCAAAACATCGAAACAGCCAACTTATCCAATCCATGGAGCGCCTTAAAAAATACATTGCTGAATCCTGGGAAGAAATCCGCAATAAGGTTTCATGGACCAGCTACAAAGAATTACAGGGCAGTGCCATACTGGTTTTGGTGGCGTCCACCATTTTCGCCCTCGTTATTGGTGCTATGGATTGGGTGTTTAATAAAAGTTTGGAGTGGTTTTACCGTGAATTCTAATTCCGGCTGCTATGGGAGAACTTAAGTGGTACGTTTTGCGGGTCATCAGCGGCCAGGAAAAAAAGGTTAAAACCTACCTGGACAATGAAATCGAACGGGAAAAGCTGCGTGATTTCATTCCACAGGTGCTAATACCTTCGGAAAAGGTTTACGAAATGCGCGGAGGAAAAAAGAAGCTTCGCGAGCGCAATTTTTTTCCGGGGTATGTATTGATTTCAGCCGACCTGACAAACAGCAAAGCGGTTGATGCAGTAAATAAAATTCCAGGGGTGCTGGGATTTTTGGGCGGTAGTTCGGGTTCTTCGAAAGAGCCTGTACCCTTGCGGCCTTCGGAAGTTAACCGCATTCTCGGTAAAGTGGATGAGATTGAATCATTTGATGAAAAACTGGATAGGCCATTTATAAAAGGAGAAACAGTGAAAGTTATGGATGGGCCTTTCAGTGGCTTTACCGGTACGGTAGAAGAAATTTTTGAGGAGAAAAAGAAACTTAATGTAATGGTTAAGATTTTCGGGCGAAACACGCCGTTGGAACTTAACTACATGCAGGTAGAAAAACTTGACTGATTACTATGGCAAAAGAAGTAGTAGGCTATCTGAAACTTCAGGTAAAAGGTGCTTCGGCTAACCCGGCGCCTCCCATTGGCCCGGCTCTGGGTAGCAAAGGGCTTAATATCATGGACTTCTGCAAGCAGTTCAACGCGCGCACGCAGGATAAGCCTGGCCAGTTACTGCCCGTGCTCATCACCATCTACAACGATAAGTCGTTCGACTTTGTCATCAAGACGCCGCCTGCAGCCAACCTTATACTCGAGGCCTTGAAAAAGCAAAAAGGATCGGCCGAGCCCAACCGCAATAAAATCGGCTCCATTACCTGGGATCAGGTGCGAAAAATTGCCGAAATCAAAATGCCCGATTTGAATGCCTTTACCATTGAATCGGCCATGAAAATGATTGCCGGCACAGCACGCAGCATGGGTGTTACCGTAACCGGTACACCTCCCTGGCAACAATAAAAATCGGGTAATTCACCAAAAATTGAACAGCAGATAGGATATGGCACGCAGATTAACGAAAAACAGAAAGGCAGTTATGAGCAAATACGATCTAACCAAATCGTATTCCCTGGATGAAGCTGCCAGCATGCTGAAGGATATAACCTACACCAAGTTTGATGCTTCCGTGGATCTGGATGTGCGGCTGGGTGTGGACCCTAAAAAGTCCGACCAAATGGTACGCGGCGTGGTTACCCTGCCCCATGGCATTGGAAAAACGGTACGCGTACTGGTGTTGTGCACACCCGATAAGGAAAAAGAAGCCAAAGACGCCGGTGCCGATTACGTTGGTTTGGACGAATACATCCAGAAAATCGAAGGCGGATGGACCGATGTGGATGTGATTATCTGTACGCCCACCGTTATGGCTAAGGTTGGTAAACTGGGTAAAGTACTTGGTCCGCGCGGATTGATGCCCAACCCTAAATCAGGAACTGTTACGCTCGAAGTCGGTAAAGCCGTTAAAGAAGTAAAAGCCGGTAAAATCGACTTCAAAATAGATAAGGCCGGAATCATCCATACCAGCATTGGGAAAGCTTCCTTCCCTCCTGAAAAAATCAGGGAAAATGCCATGGAAATGATTCAGACCATTGCCAAGCTGAAACCCGCATCGGCTAAAGGTACGTACTTCAAAAGTATCAGTATCTCTACCACGATGAGTCCGGGTATTCGGATTGACACCAACTCAATTACGGGTATTTAAAAAATCCGAACATGACCAGAGAAGAAAAAGCACAGATTATCGAGGAGCTGGAAAAGAAGTTTGCCGAACATCAGCACTTCTACATTACCGATGCCGGCGGTCTTACCGTTGAGCAGGTAAATGGTTTCCGCAGACTGTGCTTCAAAGCCGGGGTGGAATACGGTGTGTATAAGAACACACTGATCCGCAAGGCACTGGAGCGAAGAAAAGACGTTGACTACACTCCGCTCTTTAAAGTGCTGCATGGCTTCTCCGGAATTATCTTTTCCAAAGAGGCAGGTAATGCGCCTGCACGCGTTATTAAGGAATTCCGTCAGAAGCTCGAAGGCAAACCGGTATTGAAAGCTGCCTCGATTGACTCCGAATTTTTTATCGGAGATGACCAGCTCAATACACTCGCTGAACTGAAAAGCAAACAGGAGCTTATTGGCGAAATCGTATCCCTGCTGCAATCGCCTGCGAAGAATGTGCTCTCCGCGCTGCTTAGCGGAAAGCATACCCTTGCCGGCCTGGTTAAAGCACTGGAAGAACGAAAAAACTAAACCGATTGTACAATCTTTTAAATTTCATTACACATGGCTGACATTAAATCATTAGGAGATCAACTCGTTGAACTCACCGTTAAAGAAGTTAACGAACTGGCTGCCTATCTGAAGGAAACCTATGGCATTGAACCGGCTGCCGCTGCCGTGG
The DNA here is from genome assembly GCA_025055435.1 of Cyclobacteriaceae bacterium. Taxonomy (GTDB): domain Bacteria; phylum Bacteroidota; class Bacteroidia; order Cytophagales; family Cyclobacteriaceae; genus UBA2336. Next base: position 24,000 of record JANWWN010000009.1, read on the forward strand.
CTGTAGCTGGTCCCGCTGCAGGTGGTGCAGGTGCTGCTGCAGCCGCTGCTGAGAAGACCAACTTCGATGTAGTGCTGAAGTCGCCCGGAGCCAACAAACTGCAAATCGTTAAACTGGTGAAAGAACTCACCGGCCTCGGTTTGAAGGAAGCCAAAGACGTAGTTGATGGCGCTCCGAAAACCATTAAGGAAGGTTTACCGAAAGACGAAGCCGAAAACCTCAAAAAACAACTCGTAGAGGCCGGAGCCGAAGTAGAACTGAAGTAATTCCATCGGTTCAATTTGGACTTCGCCTCATCACGCGAAACAGACCTCGCTCTTCATCTCCTTTACGGGATGGGAGCAAGGTCTATTTGCGTTTGTATAGTTTAATGCACTTCATTCAACAGGTATCTTAAAACTTTATCGCCTTGGCAAAACTAACCAACACCGGCAGAATCGACTTTTCCAAAACCGACCGTGTCATCGATTATCCCGACTTCCTGGACGTGCAACTCCAGTCTTTCCGGGATTTTCTTCAAATCGACACCCCTGCGGAAAAGCGTCAGAACGAAGGGCTCTACAAAGTATTTGCAGAAAACTTTCCCATCACCGACTCACGCGAAAACTTTGTGCTGGAATTCGTGGACTACACCATCGATCCGCCTAAATACAGCGTGGACGAGTGTATCGATCGCGGATTAACCTACTCCGTTCCGTTAAAAGCCAAACTGCGCCTTACCTGTAATGATGAGGACAACGAGGATTTCCAAACCATTGAACAGGAAGTGTTCCTGGGGAATATCCCGTACATGACCGAAAAGGGATCGTTCATCATCAACGGCGCTGAACGGGTAATCGTGTCGCAGTTGCACCGCTCTCCGGGTGTGTTTTTTGCCATGAGCAAACATACCAACGGCACCAAACTCTATTCAGCCCGTATCATTCCTTTTAAAGGATCATGGATTGAATTTGCTACCGATGTGAACGCTGTAATGTATGCGTACATCGACCGGAAAAAGAAATTTCCCGTAACCACCCTGTTAAGGGCCATTGGTTATGGAACAGATAAAGATATTCTCGATCTCTTCGGTCTTTCTGAAGAAATAGAGGCAACGAAAAGCGCTTTGAAAAAAGCCGTAGGCCGCAAACTGGCGGCCCGCGTGCTGCGTACGTGGACGGAAGATTTTGTGGACGAAGATACGGGCGAGGTGGTGTCCATCGACCGTAACGAAGTGTTGCTGGAACGCGATCATATTCTGACCGAAGAAGACATCGACACCATTCTGGAGTCAGGTGTGAAATCGGTTATCCTCCACCGCGATGATGTGAACGTTGCCGACTACACCATCATCTTCAATACGCTGGCCAAAGACAATTCCAACTCCGAAAAAGAAGCCGTTGAGCAGATCTACCGACAACTGCGAAACACCGAAGCGCCTGATGAGCAAACCGCGCGCGACATTATTAACAGTTTGTTCTTTAGCGAAAAACGCTACGACCTGGGTGAAGTCGGCCGCTACCGCATCAATAAAAAGTTAGGCCTGGACCACAGCTACGACCAGCGCGTACTGACTAAAGAAGATATTATTCTGATTGTTAAGTACCTCATCGGCCTGGTGAACTCCAAAGCCGTTGTTGACGATATTGATCACCTGAGTAACCGCCGGGTACGTACCGTAGGCGAGCAGCTCTACGCCCAGTTTGGCGTAGGGTTGGCACGCATGGCCCGCACCATTAAAGAGCGGATGAACGTTCGCGACAATGAAGACTTTAAGCCTGTTGACCTGATCAACGCGCGCACGCTTTCATCCGTAATCAACTCCTTCTTTGGAACCAACCAGCTCAGCCAGTTCATGGATCAAACCAACCCGCTGGCTGAAATTACGCATAAGCGCAGGATGTCGGCCCTCGGTCCGGGCGGCCTTTCGCGCGAACGCGCCGGCTTCGAAGTGCGCGATGTGCACTATACTCACTACGGCCGCTTGTGCACCATCGAAACGCCGGAAGGACCTAACATTGGTCTTATCTCATCGCTTTGCGTACATGCCAAGGTTAATAAAATGGGCTTCATCGAAACGCCTTACCGCAAGGTGGAGAACGGTAAAGTGAAGTCGAATGAGCTGGTGTATCTAACTGCCGAAGAAGAAGATACCCATAATATTGCACGTGCCAACACGCAGATAAAACCCAATGGCGAACTGGCCGAAGAAAAAGTAAAAGTGCGTTTTGAGGGCGACTTCCCCATGGTGGACCCTAAAGACGTACATTACATGGATGTAGCCCCGAATCAAATCGTTTCCATAGCTGCCTCACTGATTCCTTTCCTGGAACATGACGATGCCAACCGGGCACTTATGGGATCGAACATGCAGCGGCAGGCTGTCCCGCTCATGCGCCCGGAAGCTCCGATTGTCGGAACGGGCCTGGAAGAGCGTGTAGCCATTGATTCGCGCGCGCTCATCACCGCGGAAGGCGATGGTGTGGTGGTGTACGTTGATGCACGGAAGATCGTAATTCGTTACGATTTAACCGAGGAACAACGCCTGGTGAATTTTGACACCGAGGAAAAGACCTATAACCTCATCAAGTTCCGCCGAACCAACCAGGATACCTGTATTAACCATACACCCATAGTTCGTAAGGGCGACCGCGTTAAAAAAGGTCAGCCTTTGGTTGAAGGCTATGCAACAAGCAAAGGCGAGCTGGCTCTCGGACGCAACCTGCTGGTAGCCTACATGCCATGGCAGGGTTACAACTTTGAAGATGCCATCGTCATCTCCGAGCGCGTGGTGCGCGATGATATTTACACCTCTATACACATTGAAGAATTTGAGTTGGAAGTGCGCGATACCAAGCGCGGTGAGGAGGAGCTTACATCGGAAATACCGAATGTAAGTGAAGAAGCAGTTAAGCACCTTGATGAAAATGGTATCATTCGCGTTGGGGCTGAAGTAAAAGAAGGAGATATTCTGATTGGTAAAATAACGCCGAAGGGTGAAACCGATCCTACGCCGGAAGAAAAACTCCTGCGCGCCATCTTTGGAGACAAGGCCGGTGATGTGAAGGATGCCTCGCTTAAAGCACCTCCGTCGCTCAAAGGCGTGGTGGTGGATACCAAATTGTTCTCACGGCCCAAGCGCGATAAAGATGTACGCAATCGCTCGAAGAAAGAACTGGACGCTCTGAAAGCCCGGTACAGTAAACAATTGAGCGATCTGCGCGCCGAAGCAATTAAAAAGTTAACCACGCTTCTTTCGGGAAAAGTAAGCAACGGCGTTCGCCATAAGTTTGGTGATGAGCTGATTGCCAAGGGTGTGAAGTTTTCAGCGAAGGTTATCGAGGCTAACCTCTTCCCGGATAAAAACATCTATCGCGATGAAAGCAACTACGCCGTACCGGAAGAAGTAAACCTGATAGCCGATGTATCACTCGATAACTGGACTACCGATGAGCACACCAATGAACTGGTAGCCCAGTTAGTGAAAAACTATCTGCTAAAACGCAACACCTACGCCGGAGAGTTTAAACGCGAACGCTTTACGCTGGAAGTAGGCGATGAGTTGCCTACCGGGATTGTTCAACTGGCCAAGGTATATATCGCCAAGAAACGCAAACTGAAAGTAGGCGATAAGATGGCAGGTCGTCACGGTAACAAAGGTGTAGTAGCCAAGATCGTACGCGAGGAGGATATGCCGTTCCTCGAAGACGGAACACCGGTTGATATCTGCCTCAATCCACTGGGTGTGCCTTCGCGGATGAACCTCGGACAGTTGTACGAAGCCGCACTGGGCTGGGCAGGAATGAAACTTGGACGCCGGTATGCTACACCAATTTTTGATGGTGCCACCCTAGAAGAAGTACAGAAAGAACTGCGCGAAGCGGGCCTTTCCGAATCGGGCCGTACATACCTGTATGATGGCCTTACCGGTGAACGTTTTGAACAACCGGTTACCGTTGGCGTAGCCTACATGCTCAAGCTGGGTCACCTGGTTGACGATAAGATGCACGCCCGCTCCATTGGTCCTTACTCCCTCATCACCCAGCAGCCGCTTGGTGGCAAGGCACAGTTTGGTGGTCAGCGATTTGGCGAGATGGAGGTATGGGCACTCGAAGCATTTGGTGCTGCACACATCCTGCAGGAAATTCTCACCGTAAAATCGGATGATGTAATCGGCCGTGCCAAGGCATATGAGTCGATTGTAAAAGGTGAAAACATGCGCAAACCTAACATACCAGAGTCGTTCAACGTTTTGGTGCACGAACTCCGCGGTTTGGCGCTGGAAATCACCATGGAATAAGAAAAGAAAAACGGAAAACGAGTTTTAAGACCTCAAACAACACAACATGTCGTTCCGAAAAAATAAAAAAATCAGCAGCGATTTCTCGAAAATCACCATCAGCCTGGCTTCCCCGGAATCCATCCTGGAAAGCTCGCATGGTGAAGTTACTCAACCCGAAACCATTAACTACCGGACCTACAAACCGGAAATGGGCGGACTGTTCTGCGAGCGCATATTCGGGCCGGTAAAAGACTGGGAGTGCCATTGCGGTAAGTACAAGCGCATCCGATACAAAGGCATTATCTGCGACCGCTGCGGTGTGGAAGTAACCGAAAAGAAAGTACGACGGGAACGCATGGGCCACATTGAACTGGTGGTGCCCGTGGCGCACATCTGGTACTTCCGTTCATTGCCCAACAAAATCGGATACCTCCTCGGGCTCCCTACCAAAAAGCTCGATCAGATAATTTATTACGAACGGTATGTGGTGATTCAGCCGGGTATCAAGGAGGAAGATGGCATCAATAAGATGGACTTCCTGACCGAGGAAGAGTACCTGGACATCATTGACAAGCTGCCGCGCGAGAATCAGCTGCTTGATGATAGCGACCCGAAAAAATTCATTGCAAAGATGGGTGCCGAGGCGCTTGAAATGCTGCTGGCACGCCTCGACCTCGATGCACTTTCATACGAGTTACGCCATCAGGCCGCTACCGATACATCGCAACAACGCAAAGCCGAAGCACTTAAGCGCTTAAAGGTGGTTGAGGCATTCCGCGAAGCGAACAGCCGCATTGAAAACCGGCCGGAATGGATGATTATTAAGATGGTGCCGGTTATTCCGCCCGAGCTCCGTCCGCTCGTTCCCCTGGATGGCGGTCGCTTTGCCACTTCCGACCTTAATGACTTGTACCGCAGGGTAATCATACGCAACAACCGCTTGAAGCGCCTGATTGACATCAAGGCTCCTGAGGTAATTCTGCGCAACGAAAAGCGCATGCTTCAGGAAGCGGTTGATTCCCTGTTCGATAACTCGCGTAAAGTAAACGCCGTTCGTTCGGAGGGTAACCGCGCCCTGAAATCGCTCAGCGATATGCTGAAAGGAAAACAGGGACGCTTCCGCCAGAACCTATTGGGTAAACGCGTGGATTATTCCGGCCGCTCGGTAATTGTGGTGGGTCCTGAGTTGAAACTGCACGAATGCGGCTTGCCCAAAGATATGGCAGCCGAGTTGTTCAAGCCGTTTATCATCCGTAAGCTTATTGAAAGAGGAATTGTAAAAACCGTTAAGTCGGCTAAGAAGATTGTGGACCGCAAGGACCCGGTTGTTTGGGATATCCTCGAAAACGTACTCAAAGGTCATCCCGTACTGCTAAACCGTGCCCCCACACTGCACCGTCTTGGTATTCAGGCCTTCCAGCCGAAATTGATTGAAGGTAAAGCCATACAGCTTCACCCGCTGGTATGTACGGCGTTTAATGCCGACTTCGATGGCGACCAGATGGCCGTACACGTACCGCTGAGTCACGAAGCTATACTCGAGGCATCAATACTGATGCTCTCATCGCATAACATTCTTAACCCGGCTAACGGAGCTCCCATTGCCGTTCCTTCCCAGGACATGGTGTTGGGATTATATTACCTGACGAAAGGCAGAAAGAGTACACCCGAACATCCCGTACCGGGCGAAGGCAAAATGTTCTATTCTGCTGAAGAGGTCATTATTGCCTATAACGAAGGAAAAATTTCCAAGCACGCTCATATTAAAGTGCGCGTGAAAATCCGCAACAAAGACACCAACCAACTGGAAACAAAAATCATCGAAACAGTTGCGGGTCGTGTGCTCTTTAACCAATACGTGCCGGAAGAGGTCGGTTTTGTGGATGAACTGTTGACCAAGAAAAAACTGCAGGCCATCATAGCTGATGTGTACCGCCTTGCCGGCATGTCGAAAACGGCCAGGTTCCTGGATGATATCAAAGAGCTAGGCTTCCGCATGGCCTATAAAGGTGGTATATCCATGGGCCTCGATGATGTACGCGTTCCTTCGGAAAAAGAAAAACTTGTTGCTGATGCCCAAAAAGAAGTTGAATCCGTATGGAACAACTACATGATGGGTCTGATTACCGATAACGAACGGTACAACCAGGTAATCGATATCTGGACACGCACCAACACCATGCTTACCAATTACCTGATGCGTCAGTTGGAAGAAGATAACCAGGGCTTTAACCCGATCTTTATGATGATGCACTCCGGTGCCCGTGGTTCGCGTGAACAGGTGCGGCAATTGGGCGGTATGCGGGGACTCATGGCCAAGCCGCAAAAAAATCTTGCAGGCTCCGTGGGCTCCATTATCGAAAACCCCATTCTGTCCAACTTTAAGGAAGGCCTGGACGTGCTCGAGTACTTCATTTCCACGCACGGTGCACGCAAAGGTCTTGCTGACACAGCCCTCAAAACAGCTGATGCCGGCTACCTTACCCGCAGGCTGGTGGATGTGGCACACGACCTGGTTATTACCGAAGAAGATTGTGGTACGCTACGCGGCCTGAAGGTAACAGCGTTGAAAGACAACGAAGACATCGTTGAACCGCTCTCCGAGCGCATTCTTGGCCGTGTTTCCGTACACGACATCTACGATCCGCTGACCGATGAACTCATTTGTCCGGCGAATACGGAAATCACAGACGAAATAGCACGTAAGATCGAAGCCACCAGCATCGAAGAGGTGGAAATTCGTTCATTGCTGACCTGTGAATCCAGATTAGGCGGGTGCGCGAAGTGCTATGGACGCAACCTGGCAACCGGTAAAATGGTCGAAGTAGGTGAAGCGGTTGGCGTGATTGCTGCCCAATCTATCGGTGAACCCGGAACCCAGCTCACGTTGCGTACCTTCCACGTGGGCGGTACGGCTTCCAATATTGCCGTTGAGGCAAATATCAAAGCCAAGTTCCCCGGAGTAATTGAATTTGAAGGCATTCGCTACATCGATACCACCGATCGCGAAGGCAATCCGGTACGCGTAGTCATGGCGCGTTCCGGTGAAATTCGGATCATGGACAAGGAGCGTAAACGGGTATTGATTTCCAACCACGTTCCTTATGGTTCCTTCCTCCGCGTTACCGAAGGGCAGACCGTTGAAAAGGGCGATGAGTTGTGCTACTGGGATCCGTATAATGCCGTGATTCTTTCGGAGTTTGATGGTGAAATTGAGTATGAAGCCATCATCGAAGGTGTAACGTACAAGGAAGAATCGGACGAGCAAACGGGCCACCGCGAGAAAGTGATCATCGAAACCCGCGATAAGAGCAAGAACCCCGCAGTTGTGGTTAAGGGTAAAACCGAGACCAAATCGTACAACATCCCGGTGGGAGCTCACCTTGCGGTTGAACAGGGAGAAAAAATTAAGGCAGGCCAGGTGCTTGCCAAAATACCGCGCGCCATTGGTAAGTCGCGCGACATCACCGGTGGTCTGCCGCGCGTAACCGAACTGTTCGAAGCACGTAACCCGTCCAATCCGGCCGTGGTAAGCGAAATAGATGGCGTGGTAACCTATGGTGGCATTAAGCGTGGTAACCGCGAGATCTTCATCGAATCGCGCGATGGCGTGCAGAAGCGCTACCTGGTGCCTCTGTCCAAGCACATATTGGTACAGGACAATGACTTCGTAAAAGCCGGTCAGCCGCTTTCCGATGGCGCCATCTCGCCTTCCGATATTCTTGCCATCAAGGGTCCTACAGCGGTTCAGGAATACCTGGTTAACGAAATTCAGGAAGTGTATCGCTTACAAGGTGTTAAGATTAACGACAAGCACATCGAAGCTATCGTAAGCCAGATGATGCAGAAGGTGGAAATCATTGATCCGGGTGATACCAACTTCCTGCCGGGAGAATTTGTGGATAAATTCATCTTCCGAGAGGAAAACGATAAGATTCTGGATAAGAAAGTTGTGGTAGATGCCGGAGATTCCGAGCGCTTTAAACCGGGTCAAATTATCACCACACGTGAACTGCGCGATGAAAACTCGGTACTGCGCAGAAAGGACCTGAAGCTGGTGGAGGTTCGCGATGCCCTTGCGGCCGTATCCAAACCTACCCTGCAGGGTATAACACAGGCCTCGTTGAAAACCGAAAGCTGGCTTTCAGCCGCTTCCTTCCAGGAAACCACCAAAGTGCTGAGCGAAGCAGCTATACGCGGTAAGGTGGATTACCTGATGGGTATGAAGGAGAACGTGATTGTCGGCCATCTGATTCCGGGTGGTACCGGCCAGCGGAGATTCGAGAAACTCATTGTTACCCACAAGGATGAATACGACGCTTTGGTAAAGGCAACGTCTTCTTCCGAAAAGAAAAAGGGAAAAGAGAAGGAATTCCAGCAATAAGTCGGTCATGGCAGAAAATAAAGGAAAAGAGCAGCCGCCACAGAATCAGATTAACATTGAGCTGACCGAAGACATAGCTGAAGGAATATATTCCAACCTGGCTATGATTGCTCATTCGAACAGCGAATTTGTAATCGATTTTATCCGGCTTATGCCAGGCGTTCCGAAGGCAAGGGTGAAGGCTCGTATCATCATAACACCCGAGCATGCCAGACGTTTACTGGCAGCTCTGCAGGATAATATTGAAAAGTACGAGCGAACCTTTGGTCCTATCAATCAAACCAACGAAATACCTGGATTCCCGATTAATTTTGGCGGAGCTGTGGGAGAAGCCTGAAAAACTGTAAAAAACAGGCTTTTTAGCAGAAATAAGGATACAAAAACTTTACAAAGGGTTTTTTGTATCCTTACTTCTTTATAATACCTTTGCAGTCCCAAAATTTAAGGGTACTAAAACTGTAGCAATGCCAACCATTCAACAGCTTGTACGGAAGGGAAGAAAGAAACTGACCTCCAAATCCAAGTCGCCCTCGCTGGATTCCTGTCCGCAGCGCCGGGGCGTGTGCACCCGCGTTTATACCACCACTCCCAAAAAGCCAAATTCGGCCATGCGTAAGGTGGCGCGGGTTCGTTTGACGAATCAGAAAGAAGTAAACGCCTATATCCCGGGCGAAGGTCACAACCTTCAGGAGCACTCCATAGTGCTGATTCGCGGAGGTCGTGTGAAAGACCTTCCCGGTGTGCGTTATCATATTATTCGCGGCGCCCTCGATACGGCCGGTGTCAATGGCCGCTTGCAGGGTCGTTCAAAATACGGAGCTAAACGTCCGAAGGCCGGTGCTGCACCTGCCGGTAAAGCTGCACCTAAAAAATAATTGCTATGAGAAAGTCAAAACCTAAGAAAAGATACCTGCCTGCCGACCCGAAATTTCAGGATCCGCTCGTAACCAAGTTCGTTAACTATCTGATGGAGCGCGGAAAGAAGAGTCTGGCATATAAAATTTTCTATAACGCCATTGATATTGTCGAAAAAAAATCGGGCGAAAACGGACTGGAAGTATGGAAGCGCGCAATGAACAATGTAATGCCTTCCGTTGAGGTAAAAAGCCGCAGGGTAGGTGGAGCTACTTTCCAGGTGCCGGTTGAAATCCGCCCGGAACGCAGAATTAACCTCAGCATTAAATGGTTGATTGATTACGCGCGTCAGCGTAACGAAAAAACCATGATGGATAAACTGGCTGGCGAAATTATAGCAGCAGCTAAAGGCGAAGGTGCAGCTATCAAAAAGAAAGATGATACGCACCGGATGGCCGAAGCCAACAAAGCATTTTCACATTTCCGTTTCTGATAATTTTTTCTCTATCGCATGGCACGTGATTTACGTTTTACACGGAACATCGGAATTGCTGCTCACATTGACGCAGGTAAAACCACTACAACCGAACGCATCCTGTATTATGCCGGCGTGAACTATAAAATAGGTGAGGTTCACGAGGGTACCGCTACAATGGACTGGATGGAGCAGGAGCAGGAGCGCGGTATTACGATTACCTCTGCAGCAACTACCGTTTATTGGAACTACCGTGGTAACAAATACCATGTAAACATTATCGATACACCCGGGCACGTTGACTTTACCGTGGAAGTGAACCGCTCACTTCGTGTGTTGGATGGACTGGTGTTCCTTTTCAGTGCAGTGGACGGAGTTGAACCGCAGTCGGAAACCAACTGGCGCCTGGCCGATAACTATAAAGTGCCTCGTATCGGATTCGTCAATAAGATGGACCGGGCCGGGGCGGACTTCCTCAATGTTTGTAAGCAGGTTAAGGAAAAACTCGGTTCCAAAGCCGTTCCGCTTCAGTTACCTATCGGTACAGAAGATAACTTCAGAGGTGTGGTTGACCTGGTCAATAACCGGGGCATCATCTGGAACGAACACGACAAGGGCATGACATACGAGGTGGTTCCCATTCCGGATGAGCTGAAGGAGGATGCTAAGGAATACCGCGAAAAACTACTTGAAGCGGTAGCCGAGGTTGACGAAACATTAATTGAAAAATATTTCGAGAATCCTGAATCCATCACCGAAGCCGAAATCCTCAAGGCGTTGCGTCAGGCAACCATCAGCATGAAGATTGTTCCGATGTTGTGTGGGGCCTCCTTCAAAAATAAGGGTGTGCAAACCATGCTCGACTATGTGATGGAACTGTTGCCATCGCCTTTGGATAAAGATAACATCATCGGTACCGACCCGGATACCAATCAGGAAGTGGTAGTTAAACCCGACGACAAAGAGCCTTTCGTTGCGTTGGCTTTTAAAATCGCCACCGACCCCTTCGTAGGACGCCTCTGTTACATCCGTGCATATTCGGGAGTGCTGGAGTCTGGTTCCTACATTTATAACACCCGCTCAGGTCAGAAAGAAAGAATTTCGCGCGTATTTCAGATGCACGCCAATAAACAAAATCAGATTGAACGGCTGACTGCCGGTGATATCGGAGCGGTGGTTGGTTTTAAAGACATTAAAACCGGAGACACCCTGTGCGATGAAAAGCGTAAAGTAGTGCTTGAATCCATGGTATTCCCCGAACCGGTAATCGGCTACGCAATAGAAGCCAAAAAGCAGGCAGATGTGGATCGCCTGGGTATGGCTATTGCCAAGCTGGTTGAAGAAGACCCTACGCTCCGCGTGCATACCGACCAGGAAACCGGCCAGACCATTCTGCGTGGGATGGGTGAATTGCACCTCGAAATCATTATTGACCGTCTGCGCAGAGAATTTAAAGTTGAAGTGAACCAGGGTGCTCCGCAGGTGGCGTACAAAGAGGCCTTGACCACCACCGTAGAACATAAAGAAGTTTATAAGAAACAAACCGGTGGTCGTGGTAAGTTTGCCGATATCGTATTTGAAATCGGGCCGCGCGATGATGGAAAAGAGGGTCTGTTGTTCATCAATGACATCGTAGGTGGTGTCATACCAAAGGAATTTATTCCGGCCGTTGAAAAAGGCTTTGCTCAGGCTATGACCACGGGTCCGTTGGCGGGATATCCTGTTGATGGTATGAAGGTTCGCCTGTTCCATGGTTCTTATCATGATGTTGACTCGGATTCATTGTCCTTCGAGTTAGCAGCGCGCATCGGATTTAAAGAGGCAGCTGCTAAGTGCAATCCGCAGTTGCTCGAACCAATTATGAGTGTGGAAGTACTTACTCCTGATGAATTTACAGGAGCAGTTACCGGAGACCTGAACCGCAGAAGAGGTTTACTGAAAGGTATGGACACCCGCGGCGGTGCGCAGGTAATAAAAGCCGATGTTCCGTTAAAAGAATTGTTTGGATATGTAACCGATCTACGAACTATTACTTCGGGTCGCGCTTCGGCTACGCTTACCTTCTCGCACTATGCTCCGGTGCCTAAGAACCTGGCTGATAAGGTGATTGAAGAAGTAAAAGGCGCAGTTGCTGCCAAATAATTAATCTGAAAGACGTTTAGATTATGAATCAGAAAATCCGAATCAAACTGAAATCGTACGACCACAACCTGGTGGATAAATCGTCCGAAAAAATTGTACGCGCGGTTAAAGCTACCGGCGCAGTGGTAAGCGGTCCCATACCGCTGCCTACAGAGCGCGAAATCTTTACCGTGCTGCGCTCACCGCATGTGAATAAAAAATCGCGCGAGCAGTTTCAGTTATGTACCTATAAACGCCTGGTGGACATTTACTCCAACAGCGCCAAAACCGTTGATGCCCTGATGAAGCTGGAGCTTCCGAGCGGTGTTGATGTGGAAATTAAGGTTTAACTCAATTTCCATAATGATCACATTTGCCGGCCTGAAAACCGGCTTTTTTATTTTAGCCGGTCGTAGAAATACAATACATGGTCGGGTAACACATCAGGGTGGGCAATTTTTATTAAGTCCTTTAAAATAATATCCGGACGTAGGTAGCCCAGTTCCAGGTACTCATTACCTCCTGTAGGGCCTTTGCGGGAGTTGTAGGTGTACACCTGCCGGTTTTGAAAAGGCCTGAACCGGGTGTAGCGTTGATCGGCTCGTTCCATTTCCTCTAAAGAAGAAAAGCCACCCACCCCAATCCACAAGTCAGCTGCAGCTGCTTTTTCCAGAACGGCTTCGTAACTCAGTTCAAGAAATTCCTCCGAATCATTATCCGACCAAACATATTGGCAACCTGCGTCGGCCAATAGTCGCGCACCATAATTTCTTCCACCCGGAGCAAACCAGGTGTCGCGGTACATCACACCGCTCATAACCAGTGGCCGGGACGCAGTATGATTAATGAGTTTGCTGGAGTTGATGTATTCTTTTTCTATAAAGCGGAAAACGGAATCAGCTTTATCCTGAAGATTAAAAAATACAGCCATGAATTTAATCCACTCAGCACGACCCAACGGATGCGGTTCGAGATATTCGCTGTTAATAACTACCGGAATACCCAACTCCTCTATTTTTTTGAATTGTCCGAAATCGGCTGCTACCATGTAGGCCATCACCAAATCCGGCTGAAGCATAATCAGACGTTCCAGATTCATATTTTTATCTATTCCGAGTTCGGTAACTTCTCCTTTGTCAATTCGATTTCGCATGGCTGGAGAGCTGATGTAATTAAGGCCTGGAAAACCGATTAAAGCATCCGTCCTGTCCAGATAATCCAATAAAGGAATATGTGTGGTGCTGGTGCAGATTATTTTTTTTATGGGCGTTCGGATAAGGGTTCCGATGGTATCGGAAGGAATAGTCACAGAGTCAGGGGCGAGTAAGTAAATCAACGGCTGGGTTGCCCCCGGATACGGCTTTTTTACGGTTACTTTTACTATCCCCGAAGGCAGCTTGGTTATTTCAAATCCTTTTGCATAACGGATGTAAGTGGTGTCGTTGGCCGACAGTTCCTTAACGTTTTGCTTTAGTGAACAGCATGTTAAGATAAGCAGGATGGCAGGCAAAAGATGATAAATCAACCGGAGATGAAACCGATTGGGACGATTAAATACCGTTGATTCGGGTTTACGCTTCTCAGGTGCAATCATGGTGGGTCGTACTTTGTTTTATAACAGGGCAAGACCATGATATTCAAAGAAAGTAAAAAAGGCACGCTTTTGCCGAACAAATTTCTAAATTTACTTAAGTAAACCCCTACGCAAATGACAGATAGGAAAAAGAGGAAATGGATATTTCGTGAGCCGGCATTCTGGATTCATTCTTCACTCGCCTCGGCTTTTGTGTTTGTTGTGTTGTTTGGTTTGTACGGGTTTACACAACTTAAAATTTTTGATGCGTTCGATCCGCTGGGCCAGGCGCTGAGTGATATGGAACTTACGGACATTACCTTTTCGCAGCTTCGGGATGATCCGCCCATGGATACAAACGTGGTTATAGTGAATATCGGCTACCTCTCCCGTGCAGAAATTGCGCAGCAAATACTGAACATAATTAAGTATAAACCTAAGGTTATTGGACTGGATATTATTTTCAGTTGCGACTGGATAGGCGATTCTCTTCAATGTCCGCAGGCTTACGATACAGCAGGTAATCAATTTTTTGCGTATGCCATTCAAAAAGCATCCGAATCAGGGGCAGTGGTTATGGCTAGTAAACTTCAGCAAACAAAAAAGTTATTGAAACAATATGACGGAGATATTGATATATATGATTCCATCGAACACACATATTGGGCCTTAATGCCGGGAGCTTATGAGGGGTTTGTTAACCTGGAAACAGAGGCAGCACATCAGGAAGATCTGAAGTCTTGCCGCAATTTTAACCCGAAAATGATGGTGAACGGTAAACGTGAACTGGCATTTTCCACCATGATTGCCATGTTATACGATTCGGTTAAAACCAATCGTTTTCTGGCGCGAGATAATTACCGTGAGGTAATCAATTATCGCGGAAATATTCTGGACTGGCACGGGGCTTCGAATTATGCCGGAAGATATTATGTTTTGGATTGTGACCAGGCTTTGGATACGGCCAGCTTTGTAGGGGAAATGTTTCGCAATAAGATTGTGCTGTTTGGCTTTCTGGGTGCCGATCTCCGCGATACTTCATGGGATGATAAATTTTTTACACCACTCAATAAAAAATATGCCGGCAAGGCCCGGCCTGATATGTATGGCGTGGTGGTACATGCCAATATCATATCCATGATACTCAATGAGGATTATATAGAAGTGCTGGAGGAATGGCAAAAAATTCTGATTGCTGTTATTATATGTTTAGTTAACATGATGTTTTTCGTTTGGATTGAATGGAATGAGAGCAGGAAAGACTGGTTTGATATTGTAAGTATTACCGTTCAAATTCTTCAGATAGTTGTATTATCATTCCTCATGATCTACTTTTTTAACTGGTTTGCGTTTAAACTGGATATTACAATGGCGCTTGCCGTGGTGGCCCTGGTTGGCACAACTTTTGAGATTTATCAGAAAGTGCTGAATGAATTACTTTACCAGAAGATACTGGCACGTAGGCTAAAGAAAAAAAGTTTACCAGAAAGCCAGCAGATGTATTAACGCCCTGAAATGGCAGAAATTGTTTAATTTCGACTTCTTAAATCAAAAATAATATGAAAATCAAGATGTTAGCTGTCTGCCTCATCCTGCTTTTTGCGCCGGCAGCACTCTTCGCACAAGCCTCCGGCTATGCCTTTAAGGTCGTGGCCAATAAAGGCGTTAGTGAAGTAAAATCGGGAGGAGCTTGGCAGCCGGTAAAAACCGGCTCAACTTTGAAATCTACCGATGAAATAAAGGTTGGAGATAATTCCTACGTAGGTCTCTTTCATGCTTCCGGTAAGCCGGTTGAGTTGAATAAACCGGGAACATACGCCGTTGCCCAACTCGAAAAGCAGGTAAGCGGGGGCCCCAGTGTGCTGAATAAATATGCCGATTTTATTCTGAGCAGCAATGCCGATGAAAGGAAAAATAAACTCACGGCAACCGGAGCAGTACATCGCGGAACAAAAGATGACATCAATGTTTTGCTTCCCTCCACGCCGGGAATGAATACAGCCGTGTATAACTCACTGGTGGTTGTACGCTGGGAAAGCCAGAAAACCAAAGGGCCGTTTGTTGTAAATATTACTAACATTTTTGGTGACCAGGTTGCACGTATGGAGACCACCTCCAACAGCATAGTGTTGGATCTTAATGACAAGCAGTTTTCCGATTTGGGTTCGCTGTTCGTTGAAGTGAGTGATAAAACAAATCCTAAGATTGCATCGCAGCAGTACACCATTAAGCGCATGACGCCTGCCGAGCAGGAGCAAATCAGAAAAGCGTGGAATGAAATTGCAGCTGATGTAGCCGAAGTAAGCGCTATGAATAAATTTCTGATAGCCGGTTTTTATGAAAACAAGAACCTGATTATCGATGCCATCGCAGCCTATGAAGAGGCCATCAGGCTTGCTCCCGATGTGGATTTCTTTAAGGAAGCTTACAATAATTTCCTGATTCGAAGTGGTTTGAAAACTGTACAACAATAAACTTTAACTACTATGAAAATCTACCGTTGGTTTATCATTGCTTCACTGGTTTACCCTGTTGCCTACCTTGCTGCCCAGAGCTATGATTTTAAAGTGCTGGTGAGCAAGGGTAAAACTGAGGTGAGGTCGGGTGATGCGTGGGCATCAATTAAAGTGGGTGCCAGCCTCTCGGCTTCCGATGAAGTAAAAATTGCCGAGAATTCCTATCTCGGTCTGATGCACGTAAGTGGCAAACCAGTAGAAATCAAAGAAGCCGGGCCGCACAAACTGGCTGATGTGGCTTCTAAAATTTCCAAGGGGTCCTCGGTGATGAGCAAATACACCGAGTTTATACTGAGCAGTGAAGATGAAAAGAAAAACAAACTTGCTGCTACCGGAGCCGTTCATCGCGATTTAAAAGCTCCGGTTACGCTCTACATGCCTAAGACTTCTTATCATCTTGGTAATGAGGTGTATCTGAGCTGGCGTTCTCCGGGCAAGTCATCCGAAGCGGAGGTTGTGGTAATGAACCTGGCCGAAGATGTACTGGCTAAATACAAAGTGGAGGGCACTAGTTACCGCCTTAACCTGACCGACCCTAAGCTGACTAAAGAGCAAAACCTGTTGATAAAAGTGGTAACAGCCGATGGGTATCAGTCGGCCAATGCCTCGGTAAAACGCTTGCAAGGCAGTAAAAAGGCTGAGGTGGAAAAAGAGTGGAACGAGTTTATGGCTTCGGTATCCGATGGAACCGCATTGGAAAAATACCTTCAGGCCGGTTTCTTCGAAAGCCACCTGTTGTTGTCTGATGCTTTGACAGCCTACCAGCAAGCAATTGAACTGGCTCCTGATGTTGAGTTGTATAAAGAGGAATATAATAAGTTCCTCCAGCGACTGGGTCTTGTACCTAAGGAGTAAATGGAAGAACTTTGATAATGAGGCCTCGTAAGAGGCCTTTATTTTTTGCCGGCCGGCTTATTCTCCTATTTTTGTACGCTGCAATGCAAATTTCATGAGTGTATTAGTAAATAAAAATTCCCGTGTTCTGGTGCAGGGATTCACCGGATCGGAAGGCACTTTTCATGCCGGTCAGATGATTGAATATGGCACTAACGTGGTGGGAGGTGTTACGCCCGGAAAAGGCGGGTCTGAGCATTTGGGCAGGCCTGTTTTTGATACCGTAAAAGAAGCTGTTCAGAAAACCGGAGCCGATGTGTCTATCATCTTTGTTCCTCCTGCTTTCGCTGCCGATGCGATTATGGAAGCAGCTGATGCCGGTATTCAGGTTATTGTGGCCATTACAGAAGGCATTCCGGTTAAGGACATGATGATCGCCAAAAAATATATTCAGCAGCGCAAAACCATTTTAATTGGACCAAACTGCCCGGGCGTCATTACACCAGGCGAGGCAAAAGTCGGTATTATGCCCGGCTTTGTATTTAAAAAGGGAAGAGTGGGAGTTGTATCGAAATCAGGAACACTAACCTATGAAGCGGCTGATCAGATTGTAAAGGCCGGTTTGGGCATATCCACGGCCATTGGCATTGGCGGTGACCCGATTATCGGCACACCCACTAAGGAAGCTGTTGAGATGTTGATGAATGATCCCGAAACCGATGCCATTGTTATGATAGGTGAGATAGGCGGTAACTACGAGCCGGTTGCAGCCCGCTGGATTAAAGAAACCGGTAATAGAAAGCCGGTAGTTGGCTTTATTGCCGGGCAGACTGCCCCACCGGGAAGACGCATGGGACATGCAGGGGCCATTATCGGTGGTGCAGAAGATACCGCTGCAGCCAAAATGAAAATTATGCGTGAGTGCGGACTGCACGTGGTTGAATCGCCAGCTGATATCGGTGAAACTGTGCGGAAAGTGCTGGGCTGAATTATTTCAGGAAAATTTCTGCCGCAGTTCTTTTTCCAGGTATTGGTTGAATTGTTTTACGTTAGCAAAAACCACAATTTTTTCGGCCTGCTTTTCCGGTTGATCGTCCACAAAAAAAACTTCCGCGCACCAGTTGTGCAGCATGTACAAATAAGCCGTGCGACCATCTTTGGTGCGCATGCCCAGCATGGTGCCTTCATTAAGCAAATACTCCAGCTTTTTCCTGTTGGGAAGGTAACGGAACAGCCACCTTTTGAGCGTCATCATCTGATTTCCAATTATCTCTGCAAATAAACGAACAGACAAAAGAATTGCTTTAAATCCGCATCATCGCAACACATCAGTTTCAGGCAGGTTTTGTAACACTTTGCCCTGCTTTGTTCACTAAGTGGCGGTTTTCTTACATGCAGTTTATAGACCTGAGACCCGATAAATGAAATAAAAAGGGCATTTCACCATTGTTTTTTCTTCCCGGAAGTTGAAAATCTTGCATCGTAAAAAAATATCACAAAAGCTCATTGGCCAGGTTGGCCAGCTCCGAACGTTCTCCTTTTTCCAGGGTGATATGGGCGTAGAGGTCCTGATCTTTAAGCCGGTCAATCAGGTACGACAGTCCGTTGGATTGCGAATCCAGATAAGGCGTGTCAATCTGGTGAATATCTCCGGTGAAGATGATCTTGGTGTTTTCGCCTGCACGCGTAATGATGGTTTTTACTTCGTGCGGCGTAAGGTTTTGTGCCTCGTCCACGATGAAGCAGATGTTCGATAAACTGCGTCCGCGGATGTAAGCAAGCGGGGTAATAACCAGTTTTTCCTGATTAACCATTTCGGTAATCTTCGTGTACTCCTTATCGGTTTCGCTATACTGGTTTTGTATAAACTTCAGGTTGTCCCACAACGGCTCCATGTACGGGTTGAGTTTCGATTTAATATCACCCGGCAGGTAACCGATGTCTTTGTTGCTGAGTGGCACAATAGGTCGCGCCAGATAAATCTGGCGGAATTCACGCTTTTGCTCCAATGCAGCGGCAAGTGCGATTAATGTTTTACCGGTTCCGGCAATGCCCTGGAGCGAAACCAATCGCACCTCCGGCTTTAGCACCGCATGAATGGCGAATGCCTGTTCGGCATTGCGCGGCTTGATACCGTACACAGTTCGTTTTTCTACATGTTCAACCATTCCGTTGAAGGGGTTGTAGTACGCAAGCACCGATTTTTTACCGCTGCGTAAAATGTAATAGTGGTTTTTTTGCGGAACCAGGTCGCCCAGAACATCCTCAGGCGGGCAGTAACCTTTGTCGTAGATTAAGTTAATGGCATCGGCATCTACGTCTTCCAGAATGGTGCGGCCTGTGTAGAGACTGGAAATGTTTTTGATTTTTCCTGTGGTGTAATCTTCGGCCTGAAGGCCCAGCGCCTTTGCTTTTAACCGAAGGTTAACATCTTTTGAAACCAGTATTACCTTCCTTCCTTTCTCTTCTTTCTGCAAACGAAGAGCTGCATTCAGTATGCGGTGGTCGGGCTTGTCTTCATCAAACACTTTGTTTGCATCCACTATACCATTGCCACCGGTGTCCATCAATACCTTAAAATTGCCTTTATCTTTTCCGTTTAATGGATTCCATTGGTGGAGCATCTGGTCTTTGGCCAGTTTATCTATTAGCCGGATGAATTCACGTGCTTCAAAATTTTTGGTGTCGTTGCCCTTTTTGAAGTTATCCAGCTCCTCCAGCACAGTTATCGGAATACCGATGTCGTGTTCAGCGAAGTTGAGGATGGAGTTGTGTTCGTAGATGATGACGGAGGTGTCGAGTACGAAAATTTTTTTTTCCTTCCGGGATTTTGCCATAGCGTAATAAAAAAGTGAATGAAAGGAACAAAAACCTTCGCGAAAATAGTAGTGGGCAAATGGATTATTTTTTTAATAACTTTACCTTCCTTCCTGAGCAACAAATGCCAAAGAATACAAGTCTCCTTTGCCGGTTGGTGTAAGTTTCAGCAGATTAGCCAATACGAGATAAACCAGCTTTCGTGAAGCCTGTTTTCGCGACAGTTTGGTAAGGTTTGAGAAATCCTGAAGTGTAATGAATTGATTTCGGGACAAATACTGCATGAGCAGCTGCTCGTGTTCGCCATACCGAATCAGCATGTTGCGCTTTCGGTGGCGTTGCCGTAACACCGCTTTCATTTCGGCACTGGCTTTTATGCTTTGGTCATTTATTCGTACATAACATATCAGCCCTTCTGCCTGCTTGACCTGGTAGGGTAATTTTTTCCCTGCTTGGATATGATAAGCGAGAACATAACGGTTTGGCGCCACCGGTATGAGTTCTTCGGTGAAGCGCAGGGAAGGCCGAATCAGGTTTTCAACGGCTCTGCGGATAACAAATGCTTCTTCTTCGGGGTACTTAACGCCGGGTATGCTGCCGTCATCGGCTACGCCTACCAGCAGGGTGCCGCCTCCGGTATTGGCAAAGGCAACCAGTTCGCGCACAATTTTTTCAGGGTCCGATGCCCTTCGCTTAAACTCCAGAGTCAGGCCTTCTCCGCCGGCAACCTGATACCGCAGTTCTGTTAGCCGCGGTGAGTGAAAATTATTTTCATTTAAAGCGATCTTCTTCTTCATCGGTATCTTCTTCGTCCGGCTTATCCGGCATGCTGAACATGGAACGCATCAAATCGCTGAACTGGTAACCGCTTACCAGTTCTTGCCGGCTAAGCAGGCTGTGTTCGGCCAAACCAAATAAAACGAATTCCATCAAAAAGAACATCAGGTCATCATTGGCCTGCGGATGGTGCTTTCTGACCAATTCCTTTAAGCCAGGCACCTGAAGCAGTGCTTTGCCATAAGCATCGCGGTTCATGTTGCTGAGGATATCCAGCGTGTTGCCTTCATTAAACCAATCGGTTATGATTTTGTAAGGACTTGCTTCTTTTTGTTTCCGGAATTTTTCAGGGTCGGGAAAATGATTCACAAATTGTTTACGTATGGCTCTGGCAATAAGATTCTGAGCAACGATAGCCGGTCCTTCCTGTTCGCCTTCATAAACCAGCTCAATCTTCCCGGTAATGGAAGGGATAATACCCTGAAAGTCGGTTATCCGTACCATGGTTTGCTTTTCTTTGTTCAGCAGTCGTCTGCGTTCGGCTGCGGCCAGCAGATTTTCCATGGCTGAGATGGTAAGCCGAGCCGATACACCGCTTTTACGATCAACGTATTCGCTTTGGCGGGCCTCAAAGGCCACTTCTTCAATTAAGTCTTTGGCGATGTCGGGCACGATAATTTGTTGCAGTTGTTCTTCATTTAGCCGGGCTTCCTGCTCGGTAATTTGGCGGGCATCGGCTATTGTTCTCGGATAGTGGGTGAGTATCTGGCTGCCGATGCGGTCTTTTAATGGCGTTACGATGCTTCCGCGGTTAGTATAATCTTCGGGGTTGGCAGTGAATACGAACTGAATATCAAGCGGCAGCCGGATTTTAAAGCCGCGTATCTGGATGTCGCCTTCTTCCAGAATATTAAACAAAGCCACCTGAATTCGGGCCTGAAGGTCGGGTAGTTCATTAATAACAAAAATGCCGCGGTGTGCACGTGGAATCAATCCGAAGTGAATAACACGCTCATCCGAATAGGGTAATTTTAATGCAGCGGCTTTGATGGGATCGACATCACCCAACAAATCGGCTACCGACACATCGGGGGTGGCCAGTTTTTCGGTGTAGCGCTCATTGCGATGCAGCCAGGTTATGGGGGTGTCGTCACCCATTTCGGCAACTTTATCCTTGCCATATCGGGAAATGGGTTGAAAGGGGTCATCGTTTAACTCCGAACCTTCGATTACCGGTATGTATTCATCCAGCAAATGAATCATTAATCGGGCTAACCGGGTTTTTGCCTGACCGCGCAGTCCGAGCAGGTTGATATTATGACGGGCCAGTATGGCGCGTTCCAGTTCGGGGATCACGGTATCTTCATAACCATATATACCCTGGAATACGGCTTCGTTGTTTTTCAGTTTGCGGATCAGGTTATCGCGTAATTCGTCCTTAACCGATTTAGAGCGGTAGCCCGACCGGCGGAGCTGGCCTAATGTTTTGATTTGTCGGATATCCATGCTTTAAAAATGTTTAACCCGGTTTCTTCGGAAATCTTCAAAAACCAAATGCCCTAATCCTTCCAGACTGCTGTAGTATGCATTGCCGTTGTTGACTCGCGTAAATTCGCGGACAAAAGCTTTCAGGTAAGGATCGGAGGCAATCATGAAGGTGGTAACCGGAATTTTTAGTCTGCGTAACTGGGCAGCGAGCGCAAGCGTCCGGCTGATGATTTTTTTATCAAGACCGAAAGGATTTTTATAGTAGTTGATTCCCTGTTTAATGCAGGTGGGCTTTCCATCCGTAATCATAAAGATTTGCTTGTTGGGATTTTTTCTGCGTCTCAGGATGTCCATAGCCATCTCAAGCGCAGCTACGGTGTTGGTATGATAGGGCCCGACCTGCAGGTAGGGAATATCCTTTAATTCGATAGGTCGGGCATCATCGCCGAAGGCAACAAAATCCAGCGTGTCTTTCGGGTATTTGATACGGATAAGTTCGGCAAGAGCCAGCGCCACCTGTTTGGCCGGTGTAATGCGGTCTTCGCCATAGAGAATCATGGAGTGGGAAATATCAATCAGCAACACGGTTGAAGTCTGTGCTTTGAATTCCTGTTCGATGATTTCCAGATCATCTTCAGTAAGGTGAAAGTCGTCGGTGCCGTGATTGATCTGTGCGTTTTTCAGGGATTCGGTTACGGCAATCTGTTCGAGGCTGTCGCCAAACGAATACGACCTGCGCTCGGCTGTGGGCTCATCGCCTTTTCCGGTGTGTACCGTGTTGTGCTCGCCACGCCTGGATTTTTTCAACCGGCCGAAAATTTCCTCCAAGGCGGATTGCCTTATGCTTCTCTCAGTTTTGGGTTGTACGGAGAATTTTCCGGTTTGCGGATCTTCAGAGATATACCCTTTGCGCTTCAGGTCTTCAATGAAATCACCTATGCCGTACTGGTCAGTGGTAAGTTTGTACTGGCGGTCGGCTTCGGTAAGCCATTGCAGGGCTTCGTTGGCATCACCCGATGTAATGAGCAGCAGCTTGAGGAAGACTGACAAGAGCCGGTCAAAATCCGATTGAGCAGCACCAGGACCGGGCGTATATTTCAGAAAACGGAAACCTTTCATGACTGAACAGCAATATAACCCGAAATCGGACAGGTATGTTCGTGCAGGCGTAACTTCAATTTAGGTGTAGGATGCAATACAATTTGCGCCGCAGCATGCCGGGCATCGGACAGAATTTAAAAACAGATATTCCAGATTCCTGCGCGCTGCGACTGGCGGACAGTTATCAGCTTGCCTTTATGGACGATGAACGTTTCCCCATCGCTCCCTAAATCCCACAGCTCTCCGCGGAGAAAAACATTAATACCTAAGATGGCATCAGAAGGGAAGCGGCCCGGAAGCGCGTATTTTTTCCACGCTTCGGCTTCTTTAATCAAACCGGCATCCGAAGGGTTCACATCAGCTGGTGCAGTATGGCCATCGTAGCCTTCCCAAAGCTGACGGAACTTACCATTGCCAACCGCATAGGAAGGAACCAAAAGGACCTCGGCTTTTTTCTTCGATGCTTCGGCATAACTTTCCGGAAACCACGAGTCGGCGCAGATTAACACGGCTGTTTTTCCGATGGGCAAATCAAATACCGGCAGTTCTTCGATCGGGCATGATGTAAGGAATGGTTGCTCATCATTAATGAGAAAGGTTTTCTTTATGGTTTTCGGCTCAATAGTGCCGTCAGGATGAAAGATGAACGTTACATTGAACAGCTCACCGGATACATGTACGGAAATTTCATTTTTGTAAACCGTAGGATCGGGCAGAATAACCGAGCCTGCAATTATGGTTACGCGGTATTGTGCAGCCAGTCTGCGAAAAACGGAAGAATAAATTCCGGCCATTTTCATGGCCTTCATGCGAAACAATACGGCTTCGTTCGAATTTTCCGGATTAAACAACATCCAGTGGCGCATAAACGAAAAGAAATTACTCAGGGCCATGACGGCCATGCCGCCGTTAAGCGAAGAGGTTTCGGAAAGAAATTTTTTTTCTCCGGCAATTACCAGCCAGGCGCCCAGGTATTCCGGCAACACCACGGCTGTATTTTCTTGTAAAAAGCCGGCGCCTTTTGCTGCTTCAAAGTACGTGTTGAGTTTTTCATAAAAATGCTTTTCGCTCAGGTAGTCATCGGGCTTCATGTAGGGTTGTATTGCCACCACATTGCGCCGGCAGGACGAATCCAAAGCAACGCTTTCGATGATGTCCAGCGCAGCTTCCGGTTTCGGGGCATCGTATTGCCGGCCCGCGTGCGACCAGATAACCCACGAGCCGATAATCGCGGCAAGGGTTAGGAGTATAAAATGTTTGTGCTTCATGAATGTGAAAGTAGTTCGGCTGCAGCCCGCTCGCCAGCGCGTACGGCGCCTTCAATATAGCCATACCAGGCTTTTGATGTTTCGGTTCCTGCCCAGTGAATATTTCCAAAGGGCTTCATCAGCTCATCCTGAAAGGAAGTCCATGTTCCCGTAGGATAAACTGCGGCATAACATCCTCCGCTCCAGGCCTCATCTGCCCAACAATGGTCGGTGTAGTATTCGGGATGCAGGGCCTCTTCACCAAAGTACCGCGAAAAATGCTGAAGTGCCATGTTTTTTCGTTCGGTTTGACTAAGCGAAAAGAATTGTTGGGCGCGCACGGCAATGCAGAATGCGAGCAGCACGCCATAACTGCCGTCAGCAGGTGAGGAATCAAAAAACACCTGAAAGGGCTGTTGTTCATCAGTAACCACCTGTCCGCTAAAGCCATACTTCCGCCAGAAAGGTGTTCTGTAGATGCCGAAAACCTTACCCACCCGGCCCATGAAAAGTTTTTGCAACAGTTGCTGCCTTAGAAGCGGCAGGGACGGCTCAAAGTGAATATTCCGGATGAGCACGGGTGGTATGGCGATGATGATTCTGGATGCGCGGTACGAAAAGTTATTACCTGAAACGGTTACGCCTGTATCGTCCTGTACAATATTTGTTACCGCATGATTGAAGTGTATGCATTCCCGGAAGGGTGCGGCCATACGTTCAGCCAGTTGCTGCATACCACCTATGATGCGGTGTTGTTGCGCTCCGTTTTCGATGCTTAATAAAGTGTTCAGGTTGTTACCGGATTGGATATAAAACAACGCATGGAGTAACGACAGCTCGTTCAGGTTGCAGGCATAAACCGTTTCCAGTCCGGGGCGCAGCACCTGATAGGCATTTCGGGTAAAACATTTTTTTCGGAGAAAATAGTCCAGTGAGATACCATCATAAGTAAAGGCTCGGGGAGTTGTCCACGGCTTATCGGGCGGCAGTCTTTTTGCCATCGATTCCAGCCGGGTAAGCACCCACTGGATATTAACCAGTGAAAGCGGGTCAATTTTAGGAATCAGGCCGGAGTAGGTTCGGATACGGCCATTCAGGTCAATGATATTTTTTCCGGTATTATAGGTTTCAAACCATTGGAGGTTATGTTCGCGGGCCAGTTCGTACATGCGGTGTTGTCCGGGCCCTATCCACTGGCCGCCCAGGTCGAGGTAGTAAGTATCCTGAACAGGTTGGGTAAAGACGCGTCCGCCCACGCGGTTACGGGCTTCCAGCACGATGAATTTTTTTCCGGCTTTATTCAGGGCATGTGCGGCAGCCAGACCGGAGAAACCGGCTCCTATTATCATAGCAGGAAGCATGTTCAGAAAAATAAACACTAAAAACCAAATAAAATTTTTAAATTTAAAATAACTGAGAGGTTGTTATGTTTTAACTTAAATAATTAATAGTCAGATTTCTATCCTGTGATAATTTAATATAAAATTGAAGTAAAAGTTAACATAATGTTAGTATTTCTTACATGTGTAAGGAAGATTGAATTTATCTAGCATTTTAAAATCATTTTTGTGTGAGTATTACAAATGATTATAAAATTCCAAGTAAAATGAATTTATTAAAGATCTTAATCTTATTAATCTTTTCAGTTAAAGTTGCGGTCGGACAATGGGCAACTTATAATACTAATCACACAAGGCATACTAATAGTGGTAGTGTTGTAATTGGTTCACCAAGTTATTCTGCTGTGCCTGCTGAGAAACTTGAAGTCTTCGGTAATGTTCGAGTGACATTTACTTCAATAGGAACAGGCAATCTTTTTCTAGGTGGCGGCTTATTGCACGTTAACCATGCCGGCAACAATTTTAGTTTAAGGTTAAATAATACGGATCGACTTACTGTAATGAACTCCAATGGCTTCGTTGGAATCAATACAACATCACCAGTAGATCAACTTCATGTCAACGGAAATTTGAGGGCAAATCAAATTAGATCTGAGAATGGTGTTTTTTCTGCAGAGATGTCCTCGAATCTTGTGTTGCAAACAAATGGTGGCTCAAGGTTAACCATTCTTCATTCAAATGGATTTGTGGGAATTAATACAACTACCCCAACTACTAATCTGGAAGTTAATGGTTCTTTAAAAACATCCTCAGCCAGTATTAACAGTACCTTGCCTGCGGGATATCGGTTTTCTGTAGGTGGTAAAGTTATTGCGGAGGAAGTGGTTGTAAAGTTGCAAAGCAATTGGCCGGATTATGTTTTTGAGCAAGACTACAGACTTCGAAGTCTTGAAGAGGTTGCCTCATTTATTAAACAAAACAAACACCTGCCTGAGATGCCGTCTTTAAAGGAGGTTGAGGAAAATGGAATTTCTATTGGTAAAATGAATGCTCTCCTTTTGAAGAAAATTGAGGAATTAACGCTTTATATACTCGAATTAAAAGCCGAGATAAGTTATTTAAAAAGGGATAATAAGTATTTAAAATGATTTTTTAATATGAGATTAATTGTAGTTCCATTGGTTTTAGCATTCATTAATGTTTATCAATGCCTGTCTCAGAGTACAATTTCACTAGATGATAGTCAGAAATTAAACAAGCTTATACCAGTTGATAGCTTTATTAAAAACAGAATGCCTCGGGTTTTAGATTATTATGCGGTTGACATTGATGAATTTTTTTTGAATTTTAATAATAAGAAAACTGATAAAAAGTTAATTAGGAGTTTTGAAGATACTGAGGGAAAGCTTAGGTCTGCAAGATTAAAAAATTCACAAGACAGTGCCTTGGAAATTAATTTATCACTTCAATCGAACTTAACAAATGGTGGAACAAATAGTGAGCGCGCTTCAGTAGGTCAAATAATAGCTCTGCCTTCACCAACGGCAGCCAGTTTAGTATCTGGTATTACTGATGATGTTGATTTGTATACAGGAAGACTTAACGTATCCCTCCCCTTATTTAACTTGGTAAGTAGATCATTATCTGTTCCAGTTACTTTAAACTACACCTCTCAAGGAATAAGGGTGAATGACATTGCCTCCTGGGTCGGTTTGGGCATGTCACTACAGTGTGGCGGTATTATATCAAGGGTAATGAAAGGACTGCCAGACGAATATATTGGTAAAGTAAATCCCAAAGGAATTAAGTTTGATGCTTTTGGTTATTTAAATACCCTTTCAAAAGTTAACCTTTCCAATTTCGCAAATATGACTATTAGTCAAAAAAGAAAGTTAGCTAAATTCTCTTATTGGCAGATATTAGACGGGATGAATTACGGTGATGGATTTCCCGAGGCATGGGATACTCAACCAGATGAGTTTTACTTTAATTTTGGAAAATACTCAGGAAAGTTTGTTTTCAATCAAGATGGTACTATTCATACAATACCTTATCAAAACCTTAAAATTTCTAAAACTATTATTAATAATGAATCAACCGGTAATATTCCTAAAATTACCCAATTTGAGGTAATTACAGAGGATGGAACTATTTATGTTTTTGGAGACAACTCACTTCAGTCTGTCGAAGAAAGTAAACTTGAGATTTTAAGTTTACAGAACAATTATCAATATGTTTGCCTTGGGTATTATACGAGCCAAAATCTTTTAGTGTATGTTTATTTTCGAGTTCCACTATTGGCTGTAACTCAACTCAGTAACGGAATTTTGGTAAATGATGATTTTCGTGTTCCTGATAACGCTTCTCTAAGTACATTTAATTTCTTTACGTCTGCCTGGTATTTAAAAGAAATTCGCTCTCCAAATAATGATGATTTTATAACATTTAATTACGAAAGCAACGGTGAGATTACATATATTCAAGATAAGACACTATCAGTTACTATGCCGAACTTGTCTGAGGGCTACATAAGTTCTGGAAATGAAGGGGCATGGTTTTTCCAATCACAAACATTTCCAGATCCGGTACCGGGCACGAATCTTTATATCCATCCCGTTAAGGGCACATTTACTTTCAGTATGAGCGAACTTACTGTAAAATCAAAAAGACTACAGTCAATTATTACCAGCACAAATAATTCTGCATTGTTTGTTGCGAATACACCTAAGAACGATATACCAGGGGATAGAAGGTTGGATGAAATCGCAGTTTATGAAAATAATGACTTAATAAGGCGATATGTTTTTGATTACGAGGAAATCACTGCTCCCTCGTTAAGTGGAAATGTTTATCTTCTTGCCAATGGAGTTATAATGGATACAGATGCGCATTCAGTGTCCAGAAAATATCAAATTTTGAATAGCTGGGGTCAAGCAATCGACTTGAACCTAATGGTTGAAAAATACGGAAAGATTTTTCTTGGTGAATCAAAGAGATTGTTTCTGAAATCAGTTACGGAATATGGCAGATCAGGTTATCTACCCCCCTACAAGTTTGAGTACGATCCCGGAGTATACGAGCTTCCTAGGAGGTTTAGTTATCACCAGGATAAATGGGGCTTTTACAATCCAAATAATAATCGAGGAACCTTGATGCCAGTTATTTCTTATATCGGGAAATTGTTTAATACAACTGTTTCAGGGGATATCAGACCTTTAATCGGATGGTCTCATGCATTTTCAACTGAACCTTCATGGAAGGGTGCAATTCAATCACCCAATTTTATTAAGTCACAAGCTGGTATTCTGAAAAAAGTTTATACCCCCTTGGGCAGTCTTATTGAGTACTATTATAGCTTAAATACCAATACAACAAATTCATCGATCGGAGGTTTACGTGTTTCCCAAATAAAGGAATACCCTGATTATAATGAACCCTCAAATTACAGGTTATATCAATATTCTTACCTTAATGGTAATGAAGCAGGTACACAATTTTACCAGTACACATTGCCAACCTTTAATAATTCTTTGGCCATTTATGAGTCAACGGTTTTTGCGTCCGAATCCTCGGTTACGCCTCCTTTACTAACAAAGGGAGGAGTCGCTGGTTACCGCCAAGTTTCCTTAATCCGTCCAGGCATTGGCCGTACTGAATATGTTTTTAAGACAAATATGCAAGAGGAGAATGGGCAGCCGCAGGTTTTTCAATTTGATGCCGTTAATCAGTTCCCTTTGGCAAGCAGCCAATACCCTTTTCCAAAGTTGGTTGATCGAGACTGGAGAAGGGGGCTGTTGGAAAGTAAAACTGATTTTAACGAAAACGGACAAATCCTATCCAAAGTAATTAATGTTTATAAGACGCGACCAGAAAATTTTCCTATGGTCAAAATAAGAAACTTAATCGGTGGTATGTTTTTTTGGAATGGAGAACAAATTTACCGAGTTGGAATAACTGATTATGAGTCAGATTGGGTATTTCATGAGAGCACGATAACGGAGATTTATGATCAGTCAGATCCGGGCAATGAGGGCAAAAAGCTAGTAACAAGCGTTCAATATCAGTATGTGAAGCCGGGAGAACTGAATATTCAGCTAGACCTGATGCCCAGAAAAATAATTGAAATATTACCGAATGGTGATAAAATTATCTCTGAAATAAAATATCCACTGGATTATTCAATATCGTCAATGCCGTCAGATCCGGCAACAAAAGGCATTTATTTACTGAATGAGAAGAGAATGAATAATATTCCGATTGAAGCAATTCGCTATTTCGAACGACAGGAAAATATGACCATTACTAAATATTTTATCGATGGCACACTTTCAAGATTTAAAGAGTTTCTTCCAGGAAAGGTTTATGCGTGGGATACTTACAAATTGAAAGCGGGTGCAGCCACCGAATTTACAATTTTCAATTGGTCTTCAGTGGATGCTAATAATGTTTTTCGCTTCAATACTTCCATTTATAAATTGTTAAGTACAGCATTAGAATATAATGTCTTTGGTAAGCTATTGAAAGGGCAGGGAGAAAACGGAATTAATTACAGCTATAACTGGGGTTATAACAGTTCACTACTTACATCAGTTATTGAAAATCCTGGTGCCTATCAACACGAAAAAAAATATCAACATAAACCCATGGTAGGTATTACTCAGGTCACAGATCCTAATTTAAGGGATATTAAATACACATATGATAACTTTAATCGCCTAAAGCTTATAAGAGATCATGATGATCAGATACTGAATCGCTATCTTTACCATTACCAGGGCGGAGATGATAATGCAGCTTCATTTGCATATGAGTTATACGGTGAAACCACATTCAGGTTCATTGTCACAAGTCATAATGCACCTGGTTCAACTTATATTTGGGATTTTGGAAATGGTGTGAAACGGGAAAACGGGCAACTGGTTGAGTTCGTTAGTTACAACCAGCCTGGTCAGTATATCGTTACTCTTACTGTTACGCATCCGGAGTTTCCTCCCTCAGTTGCACGCAAAACAATTAAAATACTAGAACCCTTTACCGTTCAGATAATTACACCTGTTACAGGGACAAACCGAACCGTTAGTTGTGGAAACAATGCTACAACTGTATGCGAAGCTTCCGTTGATAATTCTGATTTAACCTATCAGTGGCAGTATCTTTACAGTGCTTCGGGAAACTCTAATTACATCAATATAGGTACAAATTCCAAGACCTTAACTTTTAGTCTTATTGGGGCTAATGGTTCTTCCTATTCCATTCGCTGCAGAATTACCGATAACCAAGGTAACAGTAGGTATTCATCTAATACAATTCAAATTTGGTATACCTGTGGTTCGGGTGGTGGTAGTGGAAATTGTCCGGAGGGGTGGATGTGGAATGCACAACTTGGAAGATGTGAGCCTCCAGAAGGCTACTGTGGGGAAGGGTGTTTTTGGAGTGGAATAGAATGTATTTGTCAATAATTAGTAATGAAAAGATTCGTAATTCTTCTTTCTATCATACTTAAATTATGGACAACCTGCTTCTGTCAACCTTTTGAAACGGTTGTATCAAAATCCCTCCAATCTTTTGATGGCAAGTCATACCAATTTCAGAGTGAAGTTGTTCTTTTACCGGGATACATCGTGGCTCCACAGGGAAGCGAAGTCTTTTTCTACCGTCCATTGTATAACCAGGCTCCAAGTAACGACAGGAATTATGTTCGAACGGAAACTGTACTTATAGCGGGCATTACAAATGAACAACAACTAGCGCACTTATCAACAACACAAAAAACAACAGTTTATAATTATATAGATGGTTTAGGCCGAGCTTTACAAAACGTTACCGTTGAAGGGAGTCCTTCATTTAATGATGTAGTCCAGCCGTTTGCCTATGACCAGCACGGGAGGCAAGTAAAAGAGTACCTTCCGTACACTACCGGATTTGATGTTAAAGGTAAATTCAGAAGAGGTGCGCTTACTGATTCTGAGCAGTCAAATTTTTATGCCGAGCCTCCCGGCGGTGTAGCTGCGACAACGTTTGCTGCTTTTAAAGAAAACATATTTGAAGCATCCCCACTTAATCGGGTAATTGACGTTATAAGCCCCCGAGATGATTACTGGAATGCAACAGCTCGGAAGGCGACAACCTTAACAAAAATTAATACTGCAAACGAAGTTCCTTTATGGAAAGATTTTATTGCCGGTTTGCCCGAACGGAATGGTTTCCATGCGCCTAATACACTTATGGTGCAGGAAACTACTGATGAAGAAGGCAAAATTACCAAAGTATATACGAATCCGCGCGGCCAAACCGTAATGAGCCGGGTCGGTAACGGTACCGAATGGTTCGACACCCACTACATTTATTCGCCCGCAGGTCTGTTAATGTTTGTTATTCAACCAGAAGGTGTAGCGCGCCTTGCCACTGAATTTGAAGGTGCGTCAGCCGTTGATAAACAATCATTTCTGGACCGATGGGCTTTTCAATATCAGTATGATGATGAGCAAAGGCAAGTAGCCAAACGCTTACCTGGCTATGCAGAAGGTAGTGAGGGTTGGTTTTACACGGTGTTTGATCGCTGGAACCGGGTTGTGCTAACGCAAGACCCAGAACAACGGACACGCAACGAGTACACCTTTACAAAGTACGATCGGTTTAACCGACCGATCATTACGGGGCTTTACGTAACCTCTATCCCCTTATCAACTCTCCGCACAACAGCTGAAGCTTCAACCACACGATTTGAAACCGAAGTGAATAATTCAATCGGTTACTCGTTAACTGCTACGTTCCCGACCTCCGGAATAAGCGAAAGCAACCTGCTAACCGTCTTGTATTATGACAATTATGCTTTTCTTAATTACACGGGGTGGGATGCTGAAAACAATGACTACAACTTTGTTAGCGTAGGCGGATACCCCGAAAGCACTGAATTACTTACTTCGGTTAAAGGCCAAGCCACAGGCTCCAAAATCCGTGTTTTAGGTCAGTCGAAGTGGCTAAATACCGTAACATATTATGACACCAAATACAGACCCGTACAAGTAATTACTGAAAACCATTTGGGCGGGATTTTACGAACTACTACCCAATTCGATTTTGTCGGAAATGTATTGAAGGAGCAACTGTACAATGTCCATGCTAACCTCACTATTCAAAACCGCTATACGTACGACCATGCAGGTCGGCAATTGACTGTTCACCACCAGGTAAATACCCAGTCCGAAGTGTTGATGGCATCGAACAAGTACAACGAGTTAGGGCAACTGATTGAGAAAAATATACATTCAACCGATAATGGCAGTACTTTCCTCCAATCTATTGACTACCGCTACAACATAAAAGGCTGGCTTACGCACATTAACAACACATCGTTCACACAGAATTGGACTAATGACGACACCAACGATTTGTTCGGAATGGAGCTTCAATACTATGTGCAATCCCCTGCCAGCGTTGGCTCCGCAGGTGATGTAATGACCCAGAAAAGTTTGTACGATGGAAATATTTCTGCCATAAAATGGAAGACGGATATAAAGCAAGGTACACCTGAAGAGCGCATTTATGTATTTGACTACGATTTGCTAAGCCGCTTGAAAAAAGCTCATTATGCCAGGAATACACAAACATGGTTTAACCCGGCCTGGACCGGCGACTCCGGGATGTTTGATGAAATAATACATGGTTACGATAAAAACGGAAACATACAAGTAACGGATCCCAGTGGAAACCCTCAGATTGCTTTAACCCGATTCGGTAAAGTTCAGGACACTAAAAGCACAATTGACCAGCTTACTTATGGGTACCGCCTTAATAACAAGCACAGTAACCGGCTGATTGATATAAATGATGCCGGCAATTCTTCCCTCGGCTTTAAACCGGCCAGCGCCAGCATTACCGAGGAGTACATCTATGACCGAAACGGCAACCTGAAGTTTGACCACAACAAAAGCATTTCATCTGTTTTGTATAACCATCTCAACCTGGTGAAAGAAGTTCAGTTTACCCGCCCAGGCGGGCAACTGGATAAGATCGAATATACCTACGATGCCACCGGCAATAAACTCAGCCAACTGGTGCGGATAAACGGAACCCAGGTTTGGAAAACAGATTATGTGGGTGGACTTCAATATGATAATGGTACGCTCTCCTTTATCATTACCCAAGAAGGCAGGGTGGTGAAGAATAACACCATGTTCGACTACCAATATTTTCACAAAGACCACCAGGGCAATGTGCGTATGGTATACGGCCCGCTTAAAGAAACCTTGACCTACCGTGCCACCATGGAAAATCCGGGCGGTAGCTCAACGTTAGCGCAACAGGAAGAGGCCTCCTTTAAAAATATTGCCACCACCCGGCATACCAATCCTGCATTCAACTACACGCCATCTTCCGATGCGGTGGTGGTTCCCGATAAATCGGCCCGTTGTAACGGATTTAGCGGCTCCAGCCCGGTGGGACCAGCCAAAATGCTGGCCGTAAGTGCGGGTGATAAGGTATATATGGAAACGTATGCCAAGTACAACCAGGTTACCGGTAGCAATTCGGTTATTACCGCTGCCGCTTTGCTTGCCGCCTTTACGACCCCGTTTGGTATTGTAAACGCAGGGGAAACGGCCACACTCTACCAGTCGTTTAACAGCAACCTGCCCGGTATCTCAGCCGGTATGGGCAGCAGCACGACCGTGCCGAAGGCCTATTTAGTATGGCTGTTTTTTAACAGCAGCTACCAGTTTGTAAACGCAGGTGGCCAGGCCATCACCACCAGCGCTTACAACGCTTTTGAAAAACTGAGCCGTTCATTCACGGCCACGCAAAACGGCTACCTGTACATATATGTAGCCAACGAAAGCAATGCGAGCGCTGCGGCCAGTGTGTACTTTGACGACACGTACATTGTGCATGAAAAAAACAACACCACGCTTCAGGTACTCCAGGCCTCTGATTACTATCCGTTTGGGCTATCATTTAATCAATACCAGACCGACCGGCTGAAGGAAACCTCACCGGGCAATTTTGAGCCCGAACTGCGTAACCGCTACCTGTTCCAGGGACAGGAATTACAAAAAGATTTGGATTTGGGCTGGTACCAGTTTAAGTGGCGCATGCACGACCCGGCTATTGGCAGGTTTGGGGCTGTTGACCCTCTTAGTGAGAAGTATTTGTATAACGGAACGTATGTTTTTAGCGAAAATAAACTTATCAGGCATGTTGAGCTTGAAGGATTGGAGTCTTGGGCAGTTGGATTAACTTCATATTTTGGGGCAGTAAAAGCAGTTACTGAATATGAAAAAGAAGACCCATCTTTTTCGGATTATGTAAAAACCGCGTTAAGAGGGCTATGGAGTGGCAGCCAGTTAGGCTCGGGTTTAAACAACATCGTTACAGGAACAACACGCGAGGCATATAGTAAAGTTGACTTTGCGCTGAATGGTGGCGAGCAAATTCAGCAGACTATTGAGGCGGGAGAAGATCCGCAGCAGGTAATAAATATGCATCGGCAGGAGCAGTTCGATGGCCGGATGCAAACCTATACCGGTATGGTTCAGGTAACGGAGTTCTCTGTAAGTTTGCAGGCCAGTTTGTTTACAGCCGGACTATCTTCAACCACCACGGCTTTTTCATTAAGTACCGGCAATTATGGTCTCTCGTTGAGACCTGGTTTGAATTTAGCTGTTAAGGGGGAAAGTACTGCGTTAACTAAATTTTATCCTGCAAACAATGGATTTTTAGGAGCAACGGAACGAACGTTCTTAATGCCGGGTGAACAGATAAGTCGTTACGGAAGTGGTGCGGGTAAATTTTTCTCTCCAGCCGGAACACCTTTACCAATGAGGGCATTACCTCCGGGGGCAAATACCAATATTTTCAATACCTATAAAGTTTTAAAGCCGTTTGAAGTTCAAGCCGGAAAAATTGCTCCTGCTTTTGGTCAACCGGGCTTAGGTACTCAATATTTATCTCCTGTGTCTGTAGATGTATTATTAAAACGTGGAATAATCGGCCATTAAAAGAAATCATGAACAGAGAAGAATTAAAACAGAAGCTGGATGAGCTAAAGGTATATCCCGGATTTTATTCGTTAGAAGGTGAGCTTTTGCCTGATAGAATTGTGTTGTATCAAAATTATGCGAAGTGGGAAGTGTTCTATTTTGATGAAAGAGGAAATCGAGATAACGAAAAAGTTTTTTTCTCAGAAAGTGAAGCGTGTAATTACATCTACGAGCATTTTAAAAAGCAAAAGGAGATAGAAAAAAAATATCAATAAAACTGAAGCCCGACAAGTCCGGGCTCAGCCTACATTGGAACTTTTCTCCAACGTGGCAGACGAAGGGAGATGATACAAAAGGTTACAAAATGAAGGAACGAAAAGTTTTTGAGGTAGCGTGGACATAGGTAAACTTTTAGACTTAGGAATTTGAAATATATCTTACACCATATTTTATCAGTCGCACTTTTGTTTACGTGGACTACCGGGTGTCAGGTTTAAAAAGGAAAATTTATGAAGAAGTTTTTGGCCTGCTTATACGTACTTCGACAAATGAGGTTTGCAATTTCAAGTCCCTGTTACAAAAACAAAACACCCCGTTATCAGATGAAGATGTATTTGCTTTTTTCTTTAGCCATCTTTTGTTCATTTCCTGTTCATGCCCAGGATACGACTCGCGTGGCTTTGCCGGATACCGTGCAGAACAAGTCGGTGCAGGTAACGCCATACCATGTGCTTAACCTGAACACATCATCAGTTTATGTTAAAAAGGTGGATAATCCGGAATGGTTGCGGCTTTCGGCCGGGGTGCATGTGTTTAATGCGCTGCGCGGTCAGGTTGCCGGCCTTTCCATACCGGCCTATGTAGCTAATGCCGGATGGGCAGGCCTGCGCCAATACTCGTTTACAGGTGTGCGTAATGCCCTGCTGATTGTGGATGGCGTACCGTTTAATAACAGCATTGGTAATTATATGAACATGAATGCATTTGAGTATTCTTCTGTTGCGACCATCAGCAATACAAATGCACTAAGCTTTCTTGGAGGTGCAAACAGCGGGGTTTTTGTGCTTACATCCAAAACAGGCGAGGGAATTGAACGCCCAACTGTTGAATTCAACTCATATACCACCACAGGCTGGATGGAACTGGCAGATTTATCGGGAAACAAAACCACCTTCCGCAGGTGGCATCTTTCCCATTCGCTGGCCTATAGCCAGGATTTTGGCGCTGTTGATGCCCGTATTTCGTACAATAATCTCGTGCTTTCGGGCGATTTGCCCGGCAATCGTCCGGTTTATCATTTTGTAAAAGCCAATGTCGGCGCCGCCTTAACACCGCGATTGGAAACCCGGCTTTATCTGGACGGCATGTTTAACCGGCAGGAGTTGACCGGAACGGTGACCGGTAACGAAAGAACGGGTTTCTATCAGGGCAATCTTATCATCAACTATAAATTAAATACGTGGCTTAAACTGGTTGCGCAAGGGGTGTATGCTTTACGGGATTCAGCAGGTAAAAAATTTTTCACCGATTCCCAGACACTTCGTGATGTGCAGGATCATCAGGTTTCCGGTAATTTTTTCATCGTAACGCAGAAGTTGTTGGAAAACGGCCTTGAATTATCCGGGTTTACCGGTTTCCAGTACCATTCATTAAGCAGAAAATTGCTGCTTAGAACTGAAACCGGCGGATTAGGGAGCTATGAGTTTACTTCTGAATTTGAACAGAGAAAACCCCACCTGGCCGCGGGTTTTAACTTCGGGTATAAAAATATTTTGTATGTACATATTAACGGAAGGCAAGTTCGTTTCAGTCAAACGACAACAAGCAGTTCAGGAGAATCGTTTTTCAATTATTCAGTTTCTTCAACGTTTAATTTCGGTAGAATATGGCAACCACCCTCTATGTCAAACGGAAAGCTGCGGGCTGCCATGGGCCGGCATTATGCTGTTGTGTTTTCCGACTGGCCGCTGGAAAATTCTGATTATGGTTCGCTGCCTGTAAGGGAAATCGTTCCGCATAAAATCTGGAATCTGGAGGTTGGCGGAGATTTTGGTTTTTTTAATTCAAAACTAAACCTTACCTTCAATTATTTCAATAACCGATCGGAAGACACCTACCTGATGCCGATTCAGAAGATAACATCCAAGGGTTGGGAGGTGGATATGTCCTCTAAAGTAGTTGATAGCAATGACCTGAGGCTTCAGGCAGGTATATTATTATCCAATGTGCGTTTCCGCTCTTCCTTGGTTGAATCAGGTTTCTCCGATCCTTCCTGGCGAAATAATGTAACCCTGCAGTTAACCCGAAAGCAGTTTTTTATTGGAATCGTAGTTGAATCACTTAACTTTCGAAGTCTGGTTGGATCTTCCTTTACCAAGCTGAGGGATTTATCATTAGGTTACCGGTTACCGGGCATGTGGCGGAACAGCAGCATTAAAACTATTGAGCTTACCCTTTCAGGTCGCAATCTTTACAAATTCAGTGGTTATGGAAACGATGCAGAAGAGCAAATGGTGCCGGGAAGCTACACAAAAAGTATAAGCGCAAATTTTTATGTTAAATTTTGAAAACGGATTTTACTATACGGGTAATTAGGATACTGAATGCAATTACCTTGGTTGCAACGGTATTTACAAGTCAGGCACAGCAACTAAATATCAACTTGTCTTCAGTTCAGCAGGAAAAACTTTCCCGGACAGAGTGTGGCCGTAAACGCTTACTTAAGTTTTATCGATATTACAGAAAAGACAGCCTTCGTGAAGCAAAACGGTTAAAAAAGGAGCAACTGCAAAAATTTGATAGTTTAATTAATCCCATCAATACAGCTCAGTTTGGAAACCGAGTACTTGATTCGCTAGGTCCTAATCTGGGAAGTTTTAAAGCGCAATTAACCAAATGGCAGAATCTTCTAGGGGATACTACTCTCAGTGATAGTACCCGTTACTCGGTTCGCGACAGTCTTCAATATTTTGTTGCTTTAATTGTAAAAGAGCATCCCTCATTTCAATATTTGGAAGGACGTTACCGGTTTAGGGGCGATTCGGTATCATGGGATAAACTTGTTAAAGATGTTCCTTTACTGGACACGGTAAGCGGTATATTTCAGTCAAGTCCTAATCAATTATTTAGTGCTGTTGAGAAAATTACGGAAAAGCAACTAAGTAGCTATGGTCTAAAAAAGGAAAATATTCCTGCGCTTCATGGTATAATTCAGGACAGCAACTTCCCTGTCCTTCCTTCTGAGAACCGGTTTGAAAAGGAGATAGACCCTGAAAGCATTTTGAGTCAAAGCAAAGATAAGGCTGTTGAAAAAGTGATGGACTATTTTGCCGAAAACCCGGAGCAATTAGAAAAAATACAAAGCAAGGTAAGCAGGCTTTTTTCAAAGTATCGGATATTTTCCAATTCAAACGATTTGCAGGATACCAGGAAACATACCTCCATGGAAGGTAAGACGCTATTCGAGCGGTTGGTGATGGGGGGCACATTGAATGTAGTTGCTATTCGTCCGGTATCAGCTGATCTTTCTCTGCAGTTGGGATATAAATTTACCTCCAGGTTCTTTGTCGGGGCCGGGTTCAGCTACCGGATAACATTTGGTGACACCATAAAAAGCTTATGGCCAATATTCCCTTCCAATCTTTCAATTAAAACTTTTGCCAGTTATGATTTAGTTAAATCATGGTATGGTTATGCAGAAGGTGAATGGGCATATGCGGTAGATAATTCTTCGAAAGAACTACAGATTTATGATACGAAATGGTATGGGAATTATTTTATTGGTGCAGGCCGAAGGTTGCTGATTCATCCAAAAATTTATCTCACTATAACTGCGTTATATAATCTCAATGGTTCTTTACATAACCCAATTTATCCTAAGAGATTTCAAGTCCGGGTAGGATTCCAGCTCAGTGAATTAGCTACGCGCAAAAAACGCATATATTACAATCCGAACAATTGAAGCGAATTCCAATCACAACCTTTTATCCGAAGAACAGTTAATGAATTTCGCGCAGCAATTATTTTGTCTTTTCCTTCATCGTGCCGTATACGTAATCCCACAACGGTGAGGATACGCCAAATACAATCTCTCCGTTTTTGTAATGGTGTATGCCGTGGTTAATCCACAGGGCTTTGAGGAAGTTTTTGGGTGGCTGATATACGTGCACCATGTAGTGTACACCAAGGTAGGATGCATAGCCCACCAAAAATCCGGGTAGAAAAGCGAAAACAAAGTCACCGAGCACCAACCGAAGCAGTAACAGCAGGATGGTGGCAATGGTAACGCTCAACAGCGGTGGCATGGCCAGCCGGTCTTTGTCTTTCGGAAACTCGTGATGTACACCGTGCATGGTGTACTGCAGTTTTTCGCGCCACCTGGTATAGGTAGCCATATGGAATACATGGCGATGCACCTGATATTCCACCCACGTAAACACCAGCCAGCCGGTGAAGAATAAAGCCACAGTTAACCCGGCTGAAAGGCTGGTATGCGTAACGCTCCAATAAAGTAGTCCGGCAGCATAGCTGAAAAATATAACCAGCGGAACAGCAATATGGGTGCGCGAAAGCCGCTCAAGCACTGGATTTTTGAATAACTGACGGGTTCCTTTGTTTTGCGGTTTAATCTCGGCCATACGACTTCACTTAACGGTGCGCAAAATTATAAAGTTTCAGATTTTTCAAAGATGATTTCGGTCATTGCAAACCGGAATATCCTAAAGCTTTTCAATGCGCCGTAATTCCGGCTTTACTTTTTTCGATCACCTGCTGATAAAGATTCTCATACATCGGAAGTATTTTACTTACGTCAAAATCGCGTGCGCGTTTCAATGCGTTTTCCTTGAAGCGCGGCAGGTGGTCTTTATCTAATACATACAAGGCCTTTTGTGTCATTTCTTCAACAGCACCCACCGGACATAAGAACCCGGTAACGCCATGCACATTCAGTTCGGGCAACCCCCCGGCATTGGATGAGATGACCGGCACTTCGCAGGCCATGGCTTCCAGTGCGGCCAGGCCGAAACTTTCTTTTTCCGAAGGCATCAGGAACAGGTCGGCCACGGAAAGTACTTCTTCCACGGCTTCGAGCTTACCGAGAAAACGGGCATCCTCGCAAATGTTCAGCTCGCGGCACAGGGTTTCGGCCGTTACGCGCTCCGGTCCATCGCCAATCAGTAACAATTTGGCCGGGATTACTTTCCGTATGTTGTTGAAAATCCGGATGACATCGTCAATGCGTTTTACCTTGCGGAAGTTGGAAGCGTGTACAATCAGCGCTTCACCGTTCGGGCAGATGGCCTTTTTAAAATGCTCTTTCTTCTGCTTTTTAAAGCGTTCCAGGTCAATGAAGTTCGGAATTACTTCAATAGGGCGGGTTATTTTAAAATGTTCCAGGGTTTCTCTTTTCAAATCGTTCGATACGGCAGTAACGCCGTCCGACTGGTTAATGCTGAAGGTAACTACGGGTTCGTACGACGGGTCGCGGCCAACCAGTGTGATGTCGGTGCCATGCAGCGTGGTAACCACCGGCACATACATGCCTTTTGTTGTTAAAATCTGCCGGGCCATGTAAGCAGCCGAAGCGTGGGGAATGGCATAGTGTACGTGCAGCAAATCGAGTTTTTCATTGAGGGCTACATCCACCATTTTACTGGACAGGGCTACTTCGTAAGGCGGATATTCGAACAGCGGATATGTGCGGAAATCCACTTCGTGGTAAAAGATATTTTCGTTAAGAAAATCCAGCCGGCTGGGTTGGGAATATGTGATGAAGTGTATTTTATGACCTTCTTTGGCCAGGGCCTTGCCCAGTTCCGTGGCTACCACGCCACTGCCTCCGAAAGTTGGGTAACATACAATACCTATTTTAATGCGCTCCATGGCAGGGGGTCGGGGGATGAACAGTAATCAAATATGGATTGATAGATAATGTCTTGTATGCGAGAACGAATATTAAGGGTAATAAGTTTATTGTTGCGGTCCGGATAGGTGCGGTTCGATAAAAAGATATAAACCAGTTCAAACTCCGGGTCAATCCAAATACACGTTCCGGTAAAGCCGGTGTGCCCGTAGGTTTTCGAAGAAGCATAAAAAGAAGTCGGACTGGTAAAATCGCTTAGCATGGGTTTATCCCAGCCCAGACCTCTCCGGCTGGTTTCAAACTGGCGCGTACTGAACAGCTCTACGGTTTCGGGTTTGAAAAAACGTATGCCGCCATAGCTCCCCTTTTGCAGCAACATTTGACCGATTTTAGCCAGGTCGATTGCATTGCCGAATAACCCCGCATGGCCGGACACACCACCAATCATGGCCGCGCGTTCATCGTGAACGGTGCCGCTAATCCATTGCTTTCGGAAAATTTTATCGTATTCGGTAGGAGCAATATTAGAAGAGTCGGCCCAGGTTAACGGGTTAAAGCCCAGTGCAGAAGCGCCCAACGGGTCGTACAGATTTTGTTTGAGAAAATCTTCCATGGGCTGGTTCAGCAGTTTTTCCGCAAGCCGGTGCAGAATGATGAAGCTCAGGTCGCTGTATCGGAACGGATAGGGAGTGCGGTCGGATTTGGTGAGCATGCGTGACTTTAATGTCCAGTTCCAAACCGAATCGCGGATGTGCGGGGCCGCGAACAACCGGGGTGCAACCTGCAGCGGAAATTTTTCGGTCCGAACCCGGCTGTAGTAATGGGGTAAAAGGGTTGTGTCCTTCATCGTAAGCGGGTACCAGGGCTCAAAAGGCACCAGGCCGGCCTGGTGGGTAAGAACATCTTTCAGGATGATGTCTTTTTTATTCGTGTTTTGCATTTCGGGCAGGTACACCGACACCTTTTTATACAAATCAATCATACCTTTTTCGTACAAAAACATCACTGCCTGCAGCGTGGCAGCCACTTTCGTAACGGAGGCTAAATCATACAGGGTATTGTTGTTTACAGGAGTCTGGTTGTCGTAAGTAAGCCATCCGAAAGACCGGTGATAAACCACTTTTCCTTTTCTGACAACTGCTACCTGGCATCCGGGGGTAGCTTTTTCGTCAATGGCCTCACGGGCAACCCGTTCAATCCGATTTAGTACCTCCCGGCTCATATCGGCCTCTTCAGGCTCGGCAAATTGCAGAACATCGAGTACGGAAGAAGTAAGACCCGAACCTTCAGCATAATACGCAGCCTCAACCGGCAACCGGCCGCTTAGCGGTATAGCGCCGAAAATGGCTGAGGCCGCTGCCTGTTGTGCTTCAGGGGAATCCGTCCATGCCTGAATAAGTGCACTTATCTGTTGCGTTGAGGGAAGTATTTCGGGTGAAGAAAAATTACAAACTACCAGTTGCTGTTCGTTTGTGAGTTGTTTCAGCAAATCGGGTAGCAGGTCCAATACCGGTTTTGCATAGGGATAGATGGAAGCCAGGATGAGGTTATGTTTTTTAAGCGATTGAAGCAAACCTGTAGTGTCGCTTGGAAACTGGAGATTAAAGCATTGTGCCGGAGCGTAATCCCGTATTCGTTCTGCAAATGTTGTAAACTGACGTTCACCGATGTTCAGCACGGCAATTTTAAGCTGGTCCGGGTGCGTAAGCGGCAGGCGGTTGTTGCGGTTGTGTAGCAACACCAGGGACTGTTCGGTTAGTTTTCGTTTGAGGATTTTTGATTGCGCTGAGATAAGCTGATGCGGATTTATTTTCGCAGCCGGCCGGTACTGCGCCAGTCCGGCATCGTATTTCATGGCTAAAATTTTCCTGACCGCATCATCCAGACGGGCTTGAGCCTGTGGCGATTTGCTGATTTTTTTATTCAGCCTGCGCACAACAGCCGATAAATTTCGCGGCTCAATCATGACATCGTTGCCGGCCATCAGCGCATACCATTCGGCATCGCCCGCGCGATCTTTTTTTAATACGCCCTTCAGGTCGGGCAGATAGCTAAACATCAGTCCCTTAAAAGAAGTATTGGCTTTCAGCCAGTCGGCCGAAAACAACAGCGGATAGGTTGTAGCTACCCGTTTCGGGTCGGAACGCATCCACTTCTTACCGGGCACCAACAGGGGGTTGTGCTCGTAGCCAAGCAGTGTACCATGGCACCACGAGGATAATTTGTTGAAAATATCCTGAGTGCCTGCATCGGGCTTTTGTGGTGTGAGTACAGGTGTATTTTTCTGATACTGCGAAACCTGTAAATCAAAATACGGATAATATTTAATGACGGAGAGCACTCCTTCGGCCCGAAGACCTGAAGCATAGAGTGTGGATTTCGCAGCGATATGCTGCGGGTTATTGCCCCAGGCATGGTAGTACAGGTCGGGGGTTTGAAAAACAGACGAGGGATTGACCGAGGGAGCAAGATTAAAATGAATACCCAGCGTACGCAACTGCTGCGCAATGGTTGTTCCCATAAAAAAGAGCAGGGAATCCTGTTGTATTGCACCGAGCGATA